>JAQTSI010000100.1 GCA_028711365.1 Methylococcaceae bacterium | reverse complement strand
GGCAATGCCACGCAAATCGCCTTTGACCAGCGTGATTCCCGCACTTTCCATCGCGACATCGGTACCCGTACCCATGGCAATACCGACATGTGCCTGCGCCAATGCCGGGGCATCGTTGATACCGTCACCCGCCATTGCCACGATATGGCCTTCGGCCTGCAATTGTTTAACAATTTCGGTTTTCTGTTCAGGTAATACTTCCGCTTCAACCCGGTCTATACCGAATTTTTTTGCCACCGCATGGGCTGTGGTTTTATTATCGCCGGTTAGCATGACGACTTTTATGCCTGCATCGTGCAGGGCTTTCAGAGCTTCGGGTGTTGACGATTTGATGGGATCGGCGACACTGATAAATCCGGCAAGATTCCCGTCTACGGCAACAAACATGACGGTCTGTCCTTCCAGCCGGAGCTCGTCAGCCTGTTTTTTTAAAGGCGTTGTATCGATATTCTGCGCTTCCATTAATTTGGCATTACCCAGCGCAACCTGGCGGCCTAAAATCCTGCCACTCACACCTCGACCGGTTACCGATTCAAATTGTTCTCCGGCAGCCAGCTTGATGCCTTTTTCTTCAGCGCCTTTAACAATGGCGGCGGCAAGCGGGTGTTCGCTGGCTCGTTCCAGGCTTGCACCGAGATATAACACGTCTTCTTCAGAAAAATTATTGCCGGCTATTACTGACATGAGACGGGGTTTGCCCTCGGTAAGTGTGCCGGTTTTGTCGATCACTAAGGTATCTATTTTTTCCATAATTTCCAGCGCTTCGGCATTTTTAATCAAAACCCCGAGCTGAGCGCCCTTGCCGGTACCGACCATAATCGACATCGGCGTGGCAAGACCGAGAGCACAGGGGCAAGCAATAATGAGTACGGCTACCGCATTAACAATGGCATGAGCCAATCGTGGTTCCGGCCCCCACTGCCACCAGACGATCAATGTAATGATGGCAATGATTATAACGGCCGGTACAAACCAGGCCGCAACTACATCTGCCAGTTTCTGGATCGGCGCCCGGCTGCGCTGCGCTTCGCTGACCATCTTCACGATCCGGGCCAGTAGCGTTTCGCCGCCGACCTTCTCGGCCAGCATCAGCAAACTGCCGGTGCTGTTGACGGTGGCGCCTATCAGGCGATCCCCTGCATTTTTTTCCACCGGGATAGGTTCGCCGGTCACCATGGATTCATCGACACTGCTATAACCTTGCTGCACAACACCGTCAACAGGGATTTTTTCGCCAGGCCGGACGCGTAACACATCGCCCGGTTGCACCTGGTCAAGGGGAATATCTTCTTCCTTGCCGTCGTCATAAACCCGGCGCGCTATTTTCGGCGCCAGCTCCAGCAGCAACTTGATAGCCTGGTTGGTGCTGCTTCTTGCCCGCAATTCCAACACTTGTCCTAATAATACCAATGTAGTAATAATGGCGGCGGCCTCGAAATAGACGGCCACTCTGCCGTCCGAGTTGCGTAGGGTTGACGGGAAAATTTCCGGCGCAACCGCTGCTACCACGCTGTAACCCCAAGCGACGCCGATACCCAATGCGATCAGGGTAAACATGTTTAAATTGCGATTGATGACGGAACGCCAACCGCGCTGAAAAAACGGCCAGCCGCCCCACAAAACGACCGGCGTTGCCAAGGCGAATTCAAGCCATTGCAGCCAGTGGGTAAAGAAAACGCCAGCGATCAACCCAGGCATCAGGTCGTGGGCCATCGCCAAAATGAACACGGGTATCGACAGTGCAGTACTGACCCAAAACCGTCGACTCATATCGGTGAGTTCGTGGTTTTCCTCTTCCTCCACGGAAACGTCTCGGGGTTCCAGAGCCATTCCACACTTGGGGCAGGAGCCGGGCTCGCTGCGGGTGATTTCAGGATGCATCGGACACACATATTCGGTGTGAGTTTCGAAAGCCTTGCTTTCCATCGGATCAATCGGCTCCAGGGACATTCCGCATTTCGGGCAGATTCCCTGTTCCTTCTGCCGTATGTCCGGATGCATGGGGCATGTGTAAAGAGCCGTCTCCTCAGCGGTATGCGGTCCTTCGGCGGGCGAGGCATGAACACCCAGTCGAGCGGCCGATGTCCGACAGTCTCTCCTTAGTCTTGGCTGTGATGCCGCACAGACGTTATAGAGTGGCACCCAGATCAAGGCGAAATACCAGCCGTATCCATAACTTTCCAAGAATCCCAGGAAAAAACTTTTCCAGCTTAGCCACTCAAACCCGGGCAAAATTTTCAGCCAGATCTGGTACATGGCATGTTGGGGGTATAGCAGGTCAAACACCACGCACAACATAAACGTGATCGCCAGAAACAGACTGCTGGCGTGGCCTACGGCCATCAGCGAGATGCCGGATTTCATGACTCTATCTCCTTTTGCTCGCGGGTGAGAAAACGCTCCGGATTGGCATCGAACATGTCCAGACAAAGGCGCGAACAGAAGCGGTATTCGCGTCTCCGGTACATCTTGGCGTAGCCTTTGTCCGGATCGACTGCCATTCCGCAGACCGGGTCGGTCAACTTCTCCGAAGTCCTTCCATGAATCCGGTGCGGGCCGAAGCCAAACCGCATCATCAGGTAGAATGCCCCAGCGGCTAGCAAAAACCATAACAGACCTTTCATAGGAGTCTCCCGGTTGTCGTAAGAGAACGCGTGAAAGCGTTTTCGTACATGTTTCAAAGGGGTGGCGCGAAGAGGGCGCTATCCCTCCCCGTTTCGCCTGCGGCCGCCTCTCTCAACACCTTAATTTGGAACAGGGTGTTGCGCTCTTCTTCTTCCAGGGAAGACTCGATGTAACGCAAGGTCTCGCGATAACGGGGTATCACGTTGTACTTGAGGGCGTTGACCCGTTTCTGCGTCCTGCGCTGTTCTTCCAGCAGACGCCACAAGGCGGTTTCCGCCTCGCCTAAATGCGCCAGCAGCACGGCCGCCTGAGCAAGGTGAGTTCGGGTTTCATCGAAGCTGGGATCGGTCCACATGAGCCCGACCGGCTGCAAGGGCAGGCATTCGGCGGTTACGGCCGGGTACTCCACGCCGATGTGGCTGCGCGGCAGAATGTTGACCCGCAGCGCCGGCCTCAGTCCTACGGCGGCTTGGCGCAGCAATTCGCTGCCCATGCGCATCTGGCTGATCGCTAACCAATGGTAGCCTTGCGCCAAAGCGAGGCGAACCTCGCGGCGCAGTTTTCGGTATTGGGCCAGACGGCTGGACACCAGCCGTGTGAGCAGCTCGCGCTTGCGTTCTAGCAAGTCATGTCCACGTTCAAGAAAGACAATCTGGCGCCGGAGAGTAAGCCGGGCGCTCTTGGTGGGCGGAATGTTGAGGCGTTGCGTCACAGTTCCTCCATGGCGACTGGCGTCCAATGATGATAACGGGCCAAGTCCGCTTCGGTGAGCCGTGATAAGGTCTCCGGCGGAAGCTGCGAGAGTATGTCCCAGGCAAGAGTCAGTGTATCGATGATCGAGCGGTCTTCGTCCTCCGCCTGGTTAACAAACCGCTGCTCGAAGTCGTCGGCAAAATTCAGATACTGGCGGTCGCTTTCCGAGAGATCTTCGGCGCCGATGATGGAAGCAAGCATGCGCACCTCCAGGGCATGGGCATAGGAGGCATAGAGTTGGCTGGCGATGCGGGGATGATCTTCGCGCGTATGTGCTGCACCGATGCCGTCTTTCATCAAGCGCGACAGGGAGGGAGGGATATTTATGGGTGGATAGAGGCTGCGGTTGTGTAACTCCCGGCTCAAAACGATCTGCCCCTCCGTAATATAACCGGTGAGGTCAGGGATCGGATGGGTGATATCGTCCGATGGCATACTCACGACGGGGATGAGGGTGATAGATCCGCTACGTTCCTTGATCCGGCCGGCACGTTCGTAAATCTCGGCGAGATCCGAATACAAGTAACCAGGGTAGCCTTTGCGTGCCGGAACATCGCCCTTGGCGGTGGCCACCTCACGCAACGCCTCGGCATAGTGGGTCATGTCGGACAGCACAACCAGCACGTGACGATTGAGGTCGAAGGCGAGATACTCGGCTACCGTCAGGGCCGTGCGAGGCAAAATCAGGCGCTCGATGGGAGGATCGTCCGCCAGATTGATGAACATCACCACATTGCGCAGGACCCCGCTCGTTTCAAAGCTTTCCTGAAAGAAGCGCGCGTCGTCGTGCGAAATCCCCATGGCGCCAAAGACGACAGCAAAATTACCTTCCGCTTCCCCCAGCAGCCGGGCCTGACGCACGATCTGGGCGGCGAGGCGGTTGTGGGGCAGACCGGAGCCTGAAAAAAGCGGTAGCTTCTGCCCACGCACGAGGGAATTGAGGCAGTCAATAGTGGAGATGCCGGTTTGGATAAATTCGCGCGGGTAGGCGCGAGCCACTGGGTTCATGGGCGCCCCATTGACGTTGCGTTTGAGGGCGGCGATCAGCGGCGGGCGGTGGTCTCGCGGCTGGCCGATTCCGCTGAACACCCTACCCAACAGATCCGGGGATAGTGTGATCTCAAACGGCGCATCCAGGAAGCGTACCCAGGTGGTATCCAAGCCGAGATTTTCCGTACCCTCGAAGACTTGGACGAGGATGAGGTCATTGGAAGTCCGGATCACCTGCCCATTACGCTTGTGGTTGCGATGGTCGCGCACCTGCACTCGCCCCCCCAGGGCGACGCCGGGCACACCCCGCATGAAAAGCAATCCACCTCGGGCGGCGCAGGCCATGCGATACTCTTTTCCAGTCATGGCTTTTGCTCCCCATCCGTCACTGCGGAAGAAGCGGGTGGAGGTTGAGCGTAATCCTGCAAAAATCGTTCGAAGGTATTTTGAATCTCTGTGGCGAACTGGCGCAACGCCTCAATTTGATCATTACCATAGCCGGTTTTCAGTCGTTTTGCGTGTCCTAGCAAAGGAATGTTCAGCAATTGCTGTACGGGCACACCGAGGGTCAGCAACCGGGTGCCTCGCCGATGGATCTCCAGTATCAGATCCAAGAGGACAAACTGCTTTTGCGGAGAACAAAAGCTGTCCACAGGATCCAAAGCGCTTTGCTGCAATACCCCTTCCCTGATCAAACCGGCACTCTCCAACACCCAGCGTTGTTCGGGCGACAGCGCCTCCGGCCCCACCAAATTGACAACGTGCGCCAATTCGTCAGCCTCAGTCAGCAGTTCCAGAGCCTTGGTCCGCCGCTCCGCCCAGTTCGGATCGGCGTGAACGGCCCACCACGGCGCCGCAGCGCCGACATAAGCGGAAAAGCTGGCTGTCCAGTCCACCGCAGGGTAATGGCGCATGTCGGCCAAAGATTTGGAGAGTGCCCAAAAAGTTTGCACGATATCCTTGGTATGGCTGGTCACCGGCTCGGAAAAATCACCACCGGGTGGTGAGACGGCCCCGATCAGAGTTACGGATCCGTGCTTCCCGGCTAAAGTCTCGACACAGCCGGCGCGTTCATAGAAGGCGGCAAGCCGGGATGCGAGATAAGCGGGATGCCCTTCTTCCACTGGCATCTGCCCCAGGCGCCCGGCGACTTCCCTAAGCGCCTCGGCCCAGCGGCTGGTCGAATCGGCCACGACGACCACATCATACCCCTGATCACGGAAATATTCGCCCATGGTAACCCCCACATAAATGGACGCCTCGCGCGCCACGACCGGCATATTGGAGGTGTTGGCCACGAGCAGAGTCCGTTCCATCAGTGGCCGGCCACTGTACGGGTCGGTAAGCGTGGGAAACGTCTCCAGAATGTCCACCAACTCGTTGCCGCGCTCGCCGCAACCGACATAGATCACGATATCGGCATCGGACCAGCGAGCAATCTGCTGCTGTACCATGGTTTTGCCGGCACCGAACGGACCCGGAATCGCCGCCTTGCCGCCTTTCAGCAAGGGGAAAAAGGTATCGAGGATGCGCTGGCCGGTGATCAACGGGATGCCCACCGCCTCGCGCCGTCGATAGGGGCGCGGCGTGCGCACCGGCCAACGGTGGTAGAGTCTGAGCTCGCTGGGCGAACCAGTACGGTCCCGGATCCGTGCGATCACCTGATCCACGGTGTAATCCCCGGCCGGGGCAAGCTCAAGCAGCTCGCCACCAAGATCCGGCGGGACCAGGATACGATGAACAAAACTCGGGGTTTCCTGCACGGTACCTAATACCTCCCCGCCCTCCAGGCGTTGTCCCGGTTTGTGATCAGGGGCGGGCGCAAAGGTCCAGGTTTTCTGACGGTCGAGCGGGGAGAGGTTCAGGCCACGTACGAGATAGGCGCCGCTACGCTCAAAAATGCTGGCCAAAGGTCGCTGTACGCCGTCAAAGATCTGGCCCAAAAGACCTGGGCCCAACTCCGCCACCAAAGGGTGCCCGAGCGGTTCCACCTTCTCGCCGGGGCGCAATGACTCGGTGGATTCATACACCTGGACCACCGCCCGTTCTCCGTCGAGACCGATCACTTCGCCGATCAGGTCAAGTGCGCCGATGCTCACCTGCGCGCCGTTCAGCACGCCGGGCAGATGCACGGTGACGATCGGACCGTTGATTTCCAAAATTTCGCCCATTACGCTTGAAACCTCCAAAGCTGACAACCTCAGGTCACCGGAAAGGATGCGCCAGACTTCCCGGCGAGCGATCCCGCCTCGGCGCTGGCCGTCATGTCCGCGAATAAACGCTCCAGAATCACCCGTTGAAGTTCATCCTGCAGTCGTTCCATACGGCCTTCAAAGGTATTGTCGACGCGTATCCGTTGGTCATGGCTTTGTAGCAGGATGCCCCCCATGCAGTCGATGGGCTCGGAAGACAGTACGATGTGCTTGTCGGGCGCCAAGGGGCCCGACCACGACTCCCAGCGCTCACACAACCGCTCCAGATCCCGCGAACTGACCCGCGCCAACAGTTCGTCGCGCTCGATGGCTCCAGCGGCTTGCTTGAGCAACTGCGCTAGTATCGGCAGATAGCCATTCTCATCTTCAGCGAGACGCGACAGATGCGTCTGCGCCTTCTCCAGGGTCGATTGAACCCAAGTCCAACGCAACCGGTCCAGCTCGGCACACAAGGCGAGTTCGCCGGCTTGGACTCGCTGCCTGTAGATGCGCTCGCTTAATGATTTCGCGAGCAGGGTTTCCTGTTCCTCGCGCCGGCGCAGACTCGCGTTGGTCTCCTCCAAAATGAGCTCCCGGGTTTCCCTCCCATGGGTCAGGTATTCGCCTGCGAGGGCTTGCGCCCGCGAGAGCAAGGCCTCTTCCAGCGCCTGCACCGAACCCGCCTCGCTCATGAGCTTTCCTCCAGCGCCGAAGGTCCCAGGACACGTCGTATTAGATCCTCGACCGGCGGATGATAATCCTTTGGCGCTTGTAACGGCGGTACTTCAATCACCACGATACGCCCGCCCTCGCCGCGCACCCGACGTAACATCGCCGTTCCACTGCGGGCGAGTTTTTCCTCCAGGACGATCAGCGCCTTTTGCCGGTTTTGCATCAACTCCTTCAGTACGGCGTCCAGTATCAGCGGGGTAGCTTCGGGATGGGTTTCAAAGCCGAGCAGGCTAAAGCCCTCGATCAAGGCGGCGCCACCCATGGCGATTAGCCGGGTTTCAGCCGGGCGGTTGGCCTCGCGGAGATCCGCTGTATTCATAACGCTCAACCGATCCGCCCTAACATCAGGATGGTAACGACCAGTCCGTAGATGGCGATTCCTTCCGCCAGCCCCAAATAAATGAGACTGCGCCCGAAAGTCTCCGGTTTATCGGCGATGACGGCGAGCGCAGCGGCTCCTACCGGGCCGACGGCAATGCCCGCGCCGATGGTGGCGAGCGCGGTTGGAATGCCCGCGCCGATCAATGCCAGCCCCAGACCAACCGACACCTCGTGCACGCCTTCGACGACCGCCGGAGGCGCCGCCATCGCCGTCTGTACGGCGCCGAACAACAAACCAATCTCCGCCGCCACGAAGGTCAGCAGATTCACCCCCAGCAGCCCCTTCAAGCGGCGACGTGAAATACCCGCCGGGGCCGACGGGCGCAATTCAAACCAGATACCCAGGGCCATGGGGCCCACCAAGCTCACAGTGATCAATCCAATCCACCAATACATACGATTCTCCTCAATTTTGCTGATAAAGTTTTAGACTATCCCTCGACCTCGCGGTCCGCATACAGGGTGAGCGGACGAAATTCCCGCCCATCCCCCTGGAAGAAACGGGAAAATCCCTCGTAATATTCCAGACGCAGGACCTGAATAGTGACAATTCCCCCCTCCAGCACCAAACTGAAGACGTTCCCGAACACCACCGTGGTCCAGTGGCCCGCAGTGTTCATCATCCCGGCCAGGGCGAGCACGGCGACGGCCAGCGCCACATGGTTCAGGCTGAAGGCCGCCACCCGCAGAAAGGAAAACGTGCCGGACAGATAGGCCATGATCGTCTCGAAGCTTTCAATCGTTACCACGAGGAGGCGCTCACCGAACGGTACCGGGTTCTCTCGCCACCGGTAAGCAAGGACAATGCCCAAAGGCAGTCCGATACCCAAGGCTTCCACGGCGCCGAAACGGCCTTCGCTGAACCACCGCCAGCCGCCATAAAGCAGTCCCAGGTAGAATAGCAGTCCGGCCAACCCCTTGCCATCGCAGAGGGCCTCAAGAATGCGTTTTTCGTTGATTCGATTATACACGGTGAGCAATGTGGTGAGTAGAATGAAAGCGATGCCCCAGTAGAGAGCGACCATTAGCATCCGGTTGGGATCGGACAGCGGAGCGATCCAGAGCGGACGGAGCCATCCTTCGAAGCCGAAGACGCTGCCATACAGAAAACCGAAAGCCAGAGACGCCATCCCCGCAGCCGTTACGAAGGGACCGAAACCCCGCAGTCGGCGGCGGAAAAACAGGCCGGCAGCGGCAATGACCGCACCGTGCCCCACATCGCCATACATCATCCCGAACATGGCGATGTAGGTGAAAGCAAAAAACAGGGTAGGGTCGAACTCCCCATAACGCGGCACGCCGTAATTCTTGACCAGCGTCACAAACGGACGTAATAGCCTGTGATGTTGCATAAAGGACGGAGGAATCTCGCCCGGGAGCGGATCACGCGCCGTTAACACCAACGGCGTACTGAGCCTTGTGCGCAGTCGGCTTTCCAGTTTCGACACTTCCGGTTTCGGCGCCCAGCCGGTTAGCACGGCGAGCTCGCCGCGACTGCGCACTACCTCCCGTAGCTCGGCATACGGCGTCGCCATCGTCAGGGTCTGCACCGCCTCGCAGAGTCGGGATCGATGGTCACGAACGCTTTGCGCGATCTTTTCGCGCAAAGCGTTTTTTTCATCGTCAATCGCATGCCTGTGGGTCAAGAGCTCCAGGCGTATCTTGTCCGGATAGCCACTCAGTTCCGGGGGAATGTGCAGCGGCTGCCAGCCGGCGGCGTGCAGCACGTCGGCAATATTGGTCTCGGCGCTGACCGGGCCCGCCACGATCAGGTGGGCGGTGCCGTCACTCTCCAGGAACCGGCTCAGGGTATAGCCGGCCAACCCCAGCGCCTCCCGCAGCCGCCGGACGTTCCCTGCGGGTGCGGTGCCGACGCGCAGGTCCAGAAAGCGTTGTGGTTGGTGAAGCCGCTTCAGGTCGATCTCCAGGTCGAGGAGACCAATGATGGTCATCATCAGCTTATCCACCGTTCTCTCCTCATCCGCTAAGCGTCGCAATCCTTCAAGCCACTCCGATTGTTGCGACCACAGTACGCTCAGCCAGTCATTCAATCGGATCAGCTCTTCCTCGGGGATAAGGCGGAGGGCTACGGCGGGCGAAGTGATCGCCGTATCGCACTGGTTGAGAATTTTGTCGAGCCGGGCCTGGGCGCTTTTGACGAGGCTGCCGTAACGCTCGGCGGGGAAATCCGGAAGTGCTTGCTGCGGCAAACGTTCAGGATCGAATACGCCGCACTCGGCGAGCGCCAGGGCCGTCGCTGGCGCTTCCTCCACTAAAACGTGCAGGGTCATGCGTTGCATGGGCGTGGGTTTCATCATGACTGATCTGTCCGTTCAATGAGATCTTCCAATGGCGCATGGCTGGCCTCAAGTCCCATGGCGATCCGGATCAAGTGCGGGTCCAGGGCCAGCCGCTTTCCTTTCAGCATGGTCCGCAGATGGCGCAATTCCCTGTCACGCAACAAGAGATAGGCAAAACCCCGAGCCAGGTTAAAAACGCTGCGCTTTAGCACCTTCTCCGCTAATTGCCAGGTCCAGTGCCGCAGGGTTTCAGTCACCTCACTGATATTGGTGGTCTTCTCCAGCATGGCGGGAAAAGGGGCTGGAAGCCTCGAGATGACTTCTTCGACACTGCCGAGCTCCGCCAAGTCCAGTAATTGCCTGCCTCCGAGACGATAGTGGGCTGGAATCAGAAGGTAATAAGCTTCCGACGGCGACAGGCGATAGATGAAGCGGTAACGCAGCAACCAAACCAGGTTGATGCGGTCAATCAGGCTGCCGACCAGAAGTTTCAGATCAACGCCGTCCGCGCCCTCGATGGCCTGTGCCCGCTGGCTGAGCCCGGCGTAGAAGCGTGGACCTATCGCCGCATCCAAGGCAAATAGATCATGGCGTTCCTCCAATACCCTGCGGGCCTGACGTGCAATATCCACATAGTAGGCAGTACGCTCCAGATAGCGCAGCAACTCCTTGATGTCCTCCGCACCCAGCAGTTCGTCGACCGGCAAGGTGGTATAGGGACTGACGTCGATCAACTGTTCTCGTAATACGGAAGCGGGCAGGCCAATCATTTTGCCGCGGATGATAGCCTTGAGGTTATTGAGCTCATAGCGGTGCGCCCAGTAAATGAGAAAATCCCGCGCCCGGCCGGAGACGGCGCGCCCGAGTACCGCAAGATCCGCCAGCAAGGGCGTGGTCAGTTCTCGTTCCCAGGCCGCCATATCGGGGTGCGTTTCCAGGGAAGACGACAACAGACCTTTGGTCTTAAGCACCTCGTTGCACTGCTCCCGGGAAACCTCGATTAGCGTAGTGATCTGCGCATCGGACAGCAGACGGCTGGCCAGCAGGGAAACCTGCGCATTGAAATAGGCATAACGGGCGGCGGCACGCATACGACTATCCCCTAGTCGTGTCCAGCAACAGCGCAACCGCCGCCTCGACGGCTTCCGGCTCGTGCTGTTGTGCGGCGGTCTGAACTTGCACCTTGAGGTCTTCATAATGCCGTTCCAGCTCCTTCACCTTCAGAGCCGTCTGTTCCTCCGCTTTCTGCAGGAACTGGTCCCGGATTGCGGGAATGCGCGCGGCAAACACTTCTTCAGCCGCGTGCGCTTCCGACTTCGCTTGGTTAATCGTGGCATCGCGTTCGACCTCCGCTTCCTGTACCAAGGATTCGGCCTTCTGCTCGGCTTCCAGAAGAGATTTCAGCACATTGTCCATCGCTATCTGCATATCGACGCTCAGCTCTTATCGTCGTCAGCCTTCGCTTGCGAAGGAAATTTCGACAGGATCTCCTTTTCCGCTTCCAACCAGTCCTCCATCTCGCGTCCAGGCGCAAAGCCCCGATTCTCTGCCTTGAGATAAGCCGCTTCGACGATCATTGCTCGAAGAGCCTCCCCATCGATTGGCTGTGTCACCGTATCCTCAACTTTGAGGGGGGTTGGTTTTTGAACTGTTTCTTTGGCCTTTGCCATAGCGCTGCTCCTCGTAACTTGAACTGGGTGTTCCGACAGTAACACGGTACTCGTGTTTTAAAGAGATGACTCAATTCATCATCAACACTTCCTAAAACTTAATTGAAGTATTCCGGTTCTGTCGCAAATATTTAAAGGCCTTAAGCTGCACCTAATTAGCGGACTAAACTATTCTATTAATGCCACAAACTGCTTATGATTGATATGTTTTCCTAGAAAAGTTGTCCCTTTCTAATCATCTGGGCTGTTTCGATCCCATCCAGGGTAGCCTCTGCTATCGCCAGATGAAGTTTTTAACATAAAAACATAAATGTAAACGGTGTGCTTGTCAATTGTTAGTCTCTTCCATTGGGTTAAACGTTATCAAACTTGTTTAAGCTGCATACCAACCCGCACTATCTCCTTTTAGTAAGCAGACCGGTGCCTCATGAAACCTCTCCTTGAGCTTCAGGAGTTTCCATCCTCCTTTCCGTGAGGTTTGGCCAACCGAGATTCCGCTTCCGGCAAAAGCAGCTCTGAACCGACCGGTTTCCTGGCTTTGAGTCCCCATCCCTTCCAGATCGAGTAGATCGCCGGGATCACGAGAAGCGTGAGAACGGCCGAGGTGAGCATGCCGCCGATCATGGGGGCGGCGATGCGTTTCATCACGTCCGCGCCCGTCCCGTGGCTCCACATGATCGGGAACAGGCCGCCCATGATAGCCACCACAGTCATCATCTTGGGCCGGATCCGTTGCACACTGCCCTCGATAATCGCCTCCTCCAGGTCCCCTCGGGTCTGCATACGGCCCTGCGCCACGCGCCTGTGATAGGCCTCATCGAGATAGACGATCATCACGACGCCGGTCTCGGCCGCGACGCCCCCCAGCGCAATGATACCGACCCACACCGCCACGCTGAGGTTGTAATCCAGTAAGTACAGGTACCAGAATCCGCCGACGAGCGCGAAGGGAACCGAAATCATGACGATCAAGGCCTCCGTCACGGAGTGGAAGTTGAAATAGAGCAGCAGGAAGATCAGGAAGACCGTCAGCGGAAGCACCAATCGCAGCCGTTCCGCGGCCTTTTGCATGTACTCGTACTGCCCCGACCAGGTCATGATATACCCGGGTGGCAGCTTCACCTGCTTGGTGACGGCGGCCTTGGCCTCCTCGACGAACCCACCAAGGTCGCGATCGCCGACATCCACATAGATATAGCCGGTCAACATGCCGGCCTCGCTGCGGATGGTGGCGGGTCCCCGGCTCCGCACGATCGAGGCAAGCTGCGACAAGGGGATCAGACTGCCTTCCGGCGTCGTCACCAGAACCCGGTTCAGCCCACTCTCATCGTTTCGCAAATCCGCCGCGTAGCGCATGTTGATCGTGTACCGCTCTCGGCCTTCGATGGCGGTGGTGATCACCTTCCCGCCGATGGCGGATTCGATGACATCCTGCACGTTTTCAACCGTGAGGCCATAGCGGGCGATCTCCTCCCGCTTGATGTTGAAGTCGAGGAAATAGCCTCCGCTTACCCGCTCGGCGTAAACGCTGCGCCCCCCCGGCACCATCTTCACCACTCCTTCGACCTCTTTCCCCAGCCGTTCGATTACCGCCAGATCGGGGCCGGAGATCTTGATCCCCACGGGCGTTCGGATCCCGGTGCTCAGCATGTCCGTTCGTGCCTTGATGGGCATGGTCCAGGCGTTGGTAATCCCCGGCAATCGCAGCCGCTGATCCATCTCATCGATCAGCTTCTCCCAGGTCATGCCGGGCCGCCACTGGTCCTCAGGCTTCAAGGTGATTACCGTCTCGAACATCTCTAGCCCCGCCGGATCGGTCGCCGTGTCCGCCTTGCCGGCCTTGCCGAAGACATGCTCGACCTCGGGGAATTGTTTCAGTATGCGGTCTTGCACCTGCAGCAAGCGAGTCGACTCCGTGACGGACTGGCCCGGGAACCCCAACGGCATGTAGAGAATCGTGCCTTCGTTCAGCGGCGGCATGAATTCCGAGCCAAGCTTTTCGTAGACCGGTACCGATGCCGTCAGCAAGATCGCGGCGATGAGGACCGTTACCCACCGGAAGTGCAGCACCCGCTTCACGATAGGTTCGTAGCCCGCGACCAGAAGCCGGTTCAGCGGGTTTTTTTCGAGCGGCGTAATCCGCCCCTTGATAAGCAGGACCATCAAGAGCGGCACCACCGTGATCGAAAGAAACGCGGCGAAGAACATCGAGAAGGTCTTGGTGTAGGCGAGCGGTTTGAAGAGTCGCCCTTCCTGCCCTTCCAGGGTAAAGACCGGGAGAAACGAGACCGTGATGACGAGGAGCGAGAAGAAGAGCGGCCTGCCGACTTCCTTGGCCGCATCGATAATCACCCGCGCCCGCGTTTCGGGGCTCTGATCCGGGGCTTCTTCGAGTCGTTTATGGGCGTTTTCGATCATGACGATGGCCGCGTCGACCATCGCCCCCACGGCAATCGCAATGCCGCCGAGGGACATGATGTTCGAGCTGAGCCCCAAGTAATACATCGACAAAAACGAGAGCAGGATGGCGATCGGCAGGGTCATAATCGCCACCAGGGCGGAACGGAAGTGAAAGAGGAAGACGATACAGACCACGCTCACCACGATCGTCACTTCCATGAGTTTTTCTTTCAGGGTGGCAATCGAGCGGAGGATCAACTCCGAGCGATCGTAGACGGGAACGATCTCGACCCCTTCCGGGAGTGAGGGTCGGATCGCGGCGATCTTGGCCTCGACACGCTTGATGACGCTGAGGGCATTTTCACCGAAGCGCATCACGACGATGCCGCTGACCACGTCCCCCTCGCCATCCAGATCCGAGATACCCCGCCGCATATCGGGCCCCAGGGCGACGTGGGCGATGTCGCGCATCAGGATGGGCGTGCCCTGCTCGGTGGTGCCGACGGCGATCTGTTCGATG
>JAQTSI010000403.1 GCA_028711365.1 Methylococcaceae bacterium | reverse complement strand
CGACTTGCTGCATCCGAAGCCTGAGGATTGCATCCTGGAAATCGGCACGGGTTCCTCCTATCAGGCGGCGGTGTTATCCCTGCTGGTAAAGCAGGTCTATACGGTCGAAATCGTTCCGGAATTGGCCCTGCAAGCGGATGATCTGCTGCAAAAGCTGGGATATCAAAATGTAGCTACAAAAATTGGCGACGGCTATTATGGCTGGCCGGAGCATGCCCCCTATGACGGCATCATCGTGACCGCGGCTGCGCCCGCCATTCCCCCTCCGCTGATCGAGCAGTTGAAAACCGGTGGCCGCCTGGTAATCCCGATCGGCTTTCCTTATCGCTACCAGGAATTGATGGTGGCGGAAAAAAGTCCCCAGGAGGAGCTTAAATCCCGCATCATCTTGGGTGTGTCGTTCGTGCCGCTGACCGGGGATCTGGGGGCCTCGTTGCGAAATCGACAGGCAGGCGAGTCGAGCCGGTAATGAGGCAGTGCGAATGACTGATCTTGATCCCGATAAAAGGCAAGCCATCGAAAAGCTCTTGTCCCTGGTGCGGGAGGTGGTCGGCGAACTCCATCCCGGTTGGCGACCACCGCCCATTTCCCTGGATGCCTCCCTGGACAAGGATTTGGGGCTGGACAGTCTGGGCCGGGTGGAGCTATTGAGCCGCATCGAGCGAGGTTTCGAAGTGGCTTTGCCCGAAAACCTATTCGCCGAGGCAGAAACACCGCGTGACCTGTTGCGTGCCGTGTTGCGCGCCAAACCCCTGCTCGCCGGGGAAAGGACGGTGGCGATCGAGCGCTTCGTCCCGGCCGGGTCCGAACCGGTGCCGAACAGTGCCGATACCCTGATTCAAGTGCTGGACTGGCATGTCGAAAGGCATCCCGACCTCCCGCATATACGCCTTTACGGCGACGAGGATGAAGGGCAGACCCTGAGCTATCGCCAATTGCAGGCCGGTGCCGGGCGAGTGGCAGCCGGGTTGCAAGCCTTGGGGGTACTGCCCGGGCAAGCCGTCGCCATCATGCTGCCTACCGGTGCGGAGTATTTTTTCAGTTTCTTCGGCGCGCTGCTGGCCGGAGCGGTGCCGGTTCCCATGTATCCGCCGCCCCGCCTGTCCCACTTGGAGGAGCACCTGCGCCGTCATGCCGCGATTCTCGCCAACTGCATGGCGCCGCTACTGGTCACGGTTCAGGAAGGCAAGGGCTTTGCGAAACTGCTGTGTTCCCAGGTGGATAGCTTGCGGCATGTCATCTCCGTGGACGAGCTGAGCACGGTTCCTGACGGACGGCTGGCACCGCAGATCAATGGCAACGATACGGCCTTTCTGCAATACACTTCGGGCAGCACCGGCTATCCCAAGGGCGTGGTGTTGAGTCATCTCAACCTGCTGGCCAATATCCGCGCCATGGGCGCCGCGATCGACCTGCGAGCCGACGACGTGTTCGTCAGTTGGCTGCCACTCTATCACGACATGGGGCTGATCGGCGCTTGGTTGGGCAGCCTTTATCATGCCATACCGCTGGTAGTCATGCCTCCCTTGAGTTTTCTTTCCAGGCCACAACGCTGGTTATGGGCCATCCACCGTTATCGCGGCACGCTTTCGGCATCGCCCAATTTCGGTTACGAAACCTGCCTGCGCCGGCTCGAACCGCGCGACATCGACGGCCTGGATCTGTCCTCTTGGCGCATTGCCTTCAACGGCGCGGAGGCGGTGAGCCCGGAAACGGTGGAACGCTTCGTCCGGCGCTTTCAAGCCAAAGGCTTCAAGCCCGAGGCGATGTTGCCGGTCTACGGACTTGCCGAATCCTCCGTCGGACTCGCTTTCCCGGCACCGGGAAGAGGCGCTTTGATCGACCGCATCCAGCGCGATGCCTTCAGCCGGCAGGGCCAGGCGATTCCTGCGGGGGAAGCGGACAAAAACGCGCTGCGCTTCGTTTCCTGCGGCTTTCCCTTGCCGGGGCATCAGATCCGGTTGGTCGACGAGGCCGGTCGCGAGCTACCCGACCGCCGCCAAGGACGCATCCAGTTCAAAGGCCCCTCGGCTACCAGCGGTTATTTCCGCAACAGCCGGCAAACCCGGGAGTTGTTTTGCGGTGACTGGCTGGATTCGGGCGATCTCGGCTACATGGCCGAGGGCGAGCTTTATGTCAGCGGCAGGATCAAGGATATCGTCATCCGCGCCGGGCGTAACATCTATCCCCAGGAAGTAGAACAAGCGGTCGGCGAAATCGAAGGGATACGCAAGGGTTGCGTTGCGGTTTTTGGCGGCAGCGATCCGGATTCCGGCAGCGAGCGGCTGATCGTGTTGGCCGAAACCCGGCGGCTGGAACCGAGCCAGGCGGAAGCATTGCGCGTCGAAGTGAACAGCATTGTCACCGACCTGATCGGAGCCCCTCCCGACGAGGTCGTGCTCGCCCCGCCGGGAGCCGTGTTGAAGACCTCGAGCGGTAAAGTCCGGCGCGCCGCCTGCCGTATGGTTTACGAGCGAGGGGAAATCGGCAGGCCCCCTCTCGCGGCATGGCTGCAGATGCTGCGTTTTTCCTGGGGCCAGCTATTGCCGCGATTTCGCCAAGCCATCCAGCGATCCGGCGAATGGCTGTTCGCGGGCTATGCCTGGAGCATATTCGGATTGCTCGCCCCACCGGTCTGGGTTTCGGTGATGACCCTGCCATCCCTGGCCTGGCGTTGGCGCATCATGCGCTCCAGTATTTGTCTGCTGCGTTGGGCAACCCGCATGAAACTGACGGTGCAGGGCGTGGAAAACCTGCCTGAACCAGGCCGTCCCTTCGTTCTGGTATCCAACCACGCCAGTTATCTGGATGCCTATGTATTGATAGTCACCCTACCTCAGCCGTTGAGCTTCGTTGCCAAAGCCGAGCTCGTCCGCGATCCCAAACTAGGGGAAGCGCTAAGACGGATCGGCACCGAATTCGTGGAACGTTTCGATGTGGAGAAAGGGCTCGGTGATATGCGAAGACTGTCGGATATTCTGCCTCGATGCCCTCCCTTGGTTTTCTTTGCCGAAGGCACCTTCAGCCGCAGGCCTGGGCTACAGCCTTTTCACCTCGGCGCGTTCGCCGCCGCCCAGGAGGCCATGGTGCCGGTGATTCCGGTGGCGTTGCGCGGGACCCGCGCTATCCTGCGGGATGGCAGTTGGTTTCCCCGGCACGGTGCGATCAGTGTGAACATTGGCAAGCCCATCATGCCTTCTATCATCCAGCCGGAAGGCGATTTCTGGGAAAAGGTACTTCAATTGCGCGATCAAGCCCGCGAACACATCCTGAGCCACTGCGGTGAGCCGGATTTGAGCCAATGCGGGCCGAGAGGATGATTGGGGTTCTTTGGCAGCAATTCCCGCCGCTGGATTAAAGTCAAGCCTATCTATGGCACGAATAAGCGAAAAGTGGCTCGCCCAAAAAATACGCGTCAGTCCCCAATGAATCCCCCACTTTTGCTGAATCAGGCGCTGTGCCTGCTCGCCGGTCCATTGATAGGAATCCAGGTCATCATAGTCGGCCGGCGCCTTGTGCAGCAGAATGTAGCGCAGA
>JAQTSI010000099.1 GCA_028711365.1 Methylococcaceae bacterium | reverse complement strand
GCCGTGAACTGCTAGAACCACATATTCGGCTGATCGACAAGGAAATCGCGCGGCTGAAGGCAATGGCGGCGGGATTGGGGTCGGAATTCGAGTTCACCCCGGAAGGGAAGCAACGCTTGATCAACGACCTGCTGGCGCACCGGGCCGCATTGATCAGCGGCAGACCCGCCGCGGAATTCACCGCGCAAACGCGGCAGCTTGGCCATCTGCAAGGACAATACGAACGCACCATCGAGCAACTGCGGAACAACCTGGAAGATCAGGCTGTGCAGATTCGCCAACAACAGCAGCAACTGGAACGGCAACGCCGGGACCATGAACTGCTCATCCAGCAATATCGCTATCTGCGGCTGCCTCATTGAGTCACCGAACCTATTTCACGGAGCTTTTTTGAACCATCACTCGTTTTTCGCCACCTCGCCTTTGGGGTTGGAATTATTGTTGGCCGAGGAATTGCGAGGCTTAGGCGTCCTCGATGCCAAGGAAGGCCGTGCCGGTGTATCCTTCAGCGCCGATCTGCAAGCCGCCTATCGGGTGTGCTTGTGGTCACGGCTGGCCAATCGCGTCCTGTTGAAGCTGGCGAGCTTTCCCTCCCCCGACCCGCAAGCCTTGTACCAAGGCATCGCGGATATCGACTGGGCCGAACATCTGCGGCCGGATGCTTCCCTGGCGGTGGATTTCTCCTCCAGCCGTTCGCAAATCAGCCATACCCAGTTCGGCGCGCAAAAGGTCAAGGACGCCATCGTCGACCAGTTCCGCGAATTGTGCGGCGAAAGGCCCTCGGTGAGGCTGGATCGGCCCGATGTCCGCGTCAATGTCTACCTGGACAAGGATCTGGCCAGCGTCGGCCTGGATTTATCCGGCGAAAGCCTGCATAAGCGCGGCTATCGGCTGGAAGGCGGAGTCGCTCCCCTGAAGGAGAATCTGGCGGCCGCCATTTTGCTGCGGGCCGGCTGGCCGCGCCTCGCCATAGAAACCGGAACGTTGATCGACCCCATGTGCGGCTCAGGAACCTTGCTGATCGAAGCCGCATGGATGGCGGCGGACATCGCGCCGGGTTTGATGAGGGATCATTTCGGCTTTCTGGGCTGGAAAAATCATCAGGCAGCGATCTGGGACGCCCTGATCACGGAAGCCGAAACCCGCCGCGAACTCGGACTGAACCGGCAATTTTCGATCACCGGGTATGACCTGGACCATCGGGCCGTCCATGCCGCCCTGGACAATATCGACCGCGCCGGGTTGCGCGGGCGGGTGCAGGTGGAAAGAAAGGCGGCGGCCCAGGCGCGACCGCATCATCCGGCGGGGCTACTGGTGGTCAACCCGCCTTACGGCGAACGCCTGGGGGATGCACAGACGCTGGGAGCACTCTACACCGAATTGGGCCAGACCCTGCAAACCCATTTTCAGGGCTGGAAGGCCAGCGTGTTCACCGGCAATCCCGATCTCGCCTTCAAACTGGGCATCCGCGCCCGCAGGTTCTACAAACTCTATAATGGCGCTTTGGAGTGCAAGCTGTTCAATTTCGAGGTTCAGCCGGAGTTTTTTTTCATCCCGCACGAGGATGAATCCGGCCTCAGCGAGGAAGCTCGAGGCGCCCGGGCCTTGATGCGCCGCGCCCGTTCCCAGGCGCTACGATCAGGGAGCGGGCCGGGGGCCGAGATGTTTGCCAACCGCCTGCGCAAGAATCTGAAAAACCTGGGGGGCTGGGCGAGACGCAGCGGCGTTTCCTGTTATCGGCTTTACGATGCGGATCTGCCCGAATATGCCGTGGCGGTGGATGTCTACCAGGGCGAGCAAACCTGGCTGCATGTGCAGGAGTACGAAGCCCCGGCCAGCGTCGATCCGCAAAAGGCCGAAGGAAGGCTCGTCGAGGCGCTTTCGATGATGCCGAAGGTGTTGGAAATCCCGCCGGAAAACCTGTATCTCAAGATTCGCCGCCGGCAGAAAGGTGTAGCCCAATACGAAAAACAGGCGCAAGCCGGAAAATTCTTCGTGGTGGAGGAGGGCGGATGCCGCTTCTGGGTCAATTTCGAGGATTATCTGGATACCGGCCTGTTTCTGGACCACCGGCCTACTCGCCGGATGATCCAGGACATGGCCAGGGACAAGCAGTTCCTCAACCTCTTTGCCTATACCGGTTCGGCCACGGTGCACGCGGCGGTGGGGGGGGCTGCCGGTACCACTACCGTGGACATGTCCAACACCTATCTGGATTGGGCGCGGCGCAACCTGGAGCTGAACGGGATCAAGGGGTACCGCCATGAGCTGATCCAGGCCGATTGTCTGAACTGGCTGGAAGAACAAAGTGCCCAAAGGGAGCGCCAATACGATCTGATCTTCCTGGACCCGCCTACTTTTTCCAACTCCAAGCGCATGGGCGGCGCCTTCGACATCCAGCGCGACCATGTCGACCTGCTGGCCAAGGCCGCCAGCCTGCTCAAGCCCGAGGGCGTATTGATCTTCTCCACCAATTTCCGCAAGTTCAAGCTGGACCTCGATGAACTCGACGATTGGGAGATCGCGGACATCAGTCCCAAGACCATCCCCAAGGATTTCGAGCGCAATCCCCGTATTCATTATTGCTGGACCCTCAAAGCGCGGATACGATGAGCCGCTTGGTTTATTAGAGTTGTTTCCGGCGTGCAGCCCTTGAAAATCAAGCCTTCTCGGCTTCTTTGAGCTCCAAAGGAGCAAAAAACGCTTGCGAATACTGTCAAAATTTCGTTATCAGTTTGATTTATATAAAGCTAACAGCGGGAACAACTCTATTGATCATGACGACGAGGAGTCTTAAAGAGTCGAAGCCGATTTTTAAACAGTCGAAAGGAGTACAAAAAGTATCGGCGCCGACTCTCAAACCATCGACGAGGGTATAAAAAGAATCGGCATCGGTTCTCAAACCATCGACGAGGGTACAAAAAGTATCGGCGTCGGCTCTCGAACCATCGGCGAGGACACAAAAAGTATCGGTGCCGACTCTCAAACCATCGACGAGGGTACAAAAAGCATCGGCGCCGACTCTCGAACCATCGACGAGGACACAAAAGGAGTCGGCATCGACTCTTGAAGAGCCGAAGAAGATTCTCCTGTTGGGTGATGAGGTTTATTGAATGGTACGGTCGAACCATGCGTAAGCGAGTCCATCTCTGGATTTCAGGTCGGGTGCAGGGGGTGTTTTACCGCGCCTCGGCGGCCGAACAGGCGCAGGCCCTGGGTCTTGCCGGTTGGGCCCGCAATTTGTCGGATGGCCGAGTGGAAATCGTCGCCGAAGGTGATGGGGGCAAACTCGATGCTTTCCTCGGCTGGTGTAGTCGCGGGCCGAGCAGGGCGAGGGTGGAGGAAGTCGAGATGACCGAGGAGCTTGCCAATGGCGAATTTACCGATTTCCGGGTACGGCGGGATGGATGAAACTCCCGCCGATTTGCGAACTTCAATGACCGGAGAATACATGTCCGAACCAGATCAAAGCCGAGAGCTCACCTTGCTGTTCTATCGCCAGGTGGTCGCACTCGATGCGCAGCGTCATGGCGATTACAAACTGGGAATGACGCCCAACCATGACTTTGCCTCCCACACGAATTCCATACCCTTGACGGGGGGAGAATTCGCCGAATCCTGCAAGGAATATCCCATCGTCTGGCGTCGCTGAGCAATTTCCGCCCCCTGATGGCGCGGAACAGCTGATTAGGATGGGTGTCCAGGAACCCTGATGCCGGTGATGTCCGGCGGGGGACGCCAGTTCAGGGCGATATGGCTTTCACCCGCCTTGCCCGCATAGGGCTGGCAGGTCCACCAGCTCGCGACGGCCGCCAACTCGCCGTCGATGTAGATCAGCGGGATGCGCTCCCTGAGCCAGGGTAAGACGCCGGCTTCCTGGAAGAGTTTCTTCAGCTCGTGATTGCCGCTGCGGCCGGCCAGCCGGCAGCGCTCGCCGCCCTGGCGGTAACGCAGGGTGATTTTCCCCCTTTGCCAGGCATCCGCCGAGATGCCCGGCTTCTCCGTGGCGTAGGCGCTCAATTCGCCGTTGTTGCCGGGCAGTGCTAGCGGCACTATTCCGTCCCAGTCCAGCTCGGCGGATGCGTCGAAAGCCGGCAGGGGGGGGAGCAGATACAGGGCGTTTCGATAGCGCCTCACTTCGCCTTCCCGCCAGGAAACCGCCGGCGTCTTGTCTTCCCTCGCCGGCAGGATTTCGCGAAGAATCCGCTCGATGACCGCCTGGGATGGCATCCGGTAACCCCGGCTTCTCATCCATTCACGCAACACCAGACGCTGGTCCGCTTCCTGGAAATCCCGCAGTTTCGCAAGATTCAAGCATTGCCCATCCTGGTCGAGGACGGAGCGGCACAGATCGTCCGCCAATCGTACCCATTGCCGCTGAGCTTCGGCGCAGTGGCCGGCGCTGCGAGCCAGGGCTTTCTTCAAGCCTGGCCAGCGTTGCTCCAGCAAGGGGATGATCTCGTGGCGCAGGAAATTGCGGTCATAGGCGAGATCTTCGTTGCTGGGATCTTCGATCCAATGCAGCCCATGGAGCTTCCCGTATTCGCGCAATTGAGCACGGGAAAAACCCAACAGCGGGCGAAGCAGCAAGCCCGGTTCGAACGGGGCGCATTCGGGCATGGCCGCCAATCCCGCCAATCCTGCTCCACGCATCAGCTGGATCAGCAGGGTTTCCGCCTGGTCGTCGCGGTGTTGGGCGGTGAGGACCGCATCGCCTTCGGCCAGTTGGGCGCGGATGGCCCGGTAGCGGGCGGTTCTAGCTGCCTCTTCCGGACTGTCTCCGGGGCCGGCATGGGCATCCACCCGGACGGCGAGAAAAGGCATGTCCAGGCCGCGGCAAACCTCGGCGCAGTG
Source organism: Methylococcaceae bacterium (assembly GCA_028711365.1). Taxonomy (GTDB): domain Bacteria; phylum Pseudomonadota; class Gammaproteobacteria; order Methylococcales; family Methylococcaceae; genus Methylumidiphilus. The sequence continues at coordinate 9,744 of JAQTSI010000099.1, read as the reverse complement.
TTCGCTCCAGGCGTCGGCATCCTGTTGCAGGCCGTGGTGGATGTGAATGGCGCGGAACCGGGCGGGATGCTTTTCCTCATCCCGCAAGTGGGCGCAGAGGTGGAGCAGGACATGGGAATCCAGCCCGCCGCTGTAGGCGATCCAATAGCACGGGACGTGGGGATGGCGGAGGAGGATGCGGCGGAGATTATCGGAGAGCGAAGGCATGGCGAAACGCCGGGCTTATCGCATGGCTTGTTGAGCCAATTCCAGCATGGTGTCCAATAGCAGCTTCAACTTGGGACATTTGCCATAGGCTAGGTTGGGATCAAGTTTCCCAAAAAGCTCCTTGCCATGAGTTACTTTCTTATATTTGCGGCCAGTATACAGGGGATATAGACGTTCCAGCAGTTTTGCCGGTGGCTCGTCGAAGTTGACGGTTTCAGGCGATGAGATTTTGGCTGGGAAAGCTTTTTGAATTTCCGAGGGAAACAGCCTCGGATCGCTCAGCAGCCATGCTTCGATTTCGTGAACCGCGAAGAAATGGAAAAACCTTTCTTGACCGACTTTTTGCTCTATGTCTTTCTTCGCCCAATCGTATCGTTCGTCAGCCGTAGTCAGATGCTTGGGGTAAATGGTGGGGCCATAGAGATCGAGCAAGGAGATGACCGCAATAATGTCATCGTTCTTCGACCCCTGAAGGTACATCCTGGCCTTTTGTGGGGCATCCTTGATCAACTTCGACCAGCCCTCAAAACGCACGGTTTCGATGCCAACCGCCTGGGATAATCGTGGTTCCAGCCAGCGTTTCAGGAATTTCGACAAGGCCTCCTTTTCGGTATAACCCTCGACGAACAACACGAACTTCATCCCATCTGCTCCAATTCTCCAGACCTGAACAGCGTCCCCAGCGAATATTCATTCAGCCAATACTCGAGCTCTTCCTTGGGCAAGGTGCGCAACGCCGTTTCGCCATTTTCCCATTGGGCTACGGTAGTGGTGGGCCGGGTATCGGTGAACGCGTCGAGGAATTGCGGGGAATGGGTGGTGAAGATGATTTGCGAGCGCGTCGCCGCATCTTGAGCGAATTCGGCGATCACGGGCAGCATGGATGGATGCAGGCCGGTTTCCGGCTCATCTATGGCGATGACAGGCGGCGGGTCGGGGCTGGCCAGCACCGTCAATAAGAACAGAAAGCGCAAGGTTCCATCCGAAAGATCGGCAGCCGATTGTTCGCGCTTAAGGGATTTCCAGCGCACCCGCAATTGGATACGCTGGTCGGAGGCGGGCGGGAATACCAATTCCTCGAAATCGTCGCCAAAAGCGGCGCCCATGGCGGAATTGATGTCGCTTTTGAAATCCCTGTCCGATGTGTAGAGGGTGTGTAGCACCGAGATAAGGTTCTGCCCATCCGGGTCAACCCGTTTTTCCAGGCGGGTGATCGTCGGCTGGCGAATGGGTGCGTCTTTATCGGTGCGCAGAGTGTGATAAACCGTTATGGAGGAAAGGAACCTTTGGAAAGGCGGGATAAAGTGGTTGTTGATGAATGGGCCCGATGCGATGGAAAGTAGGCTTTCCTCTTCCGCTATAAATTCTTCTGGCGTGGTAAGACCGCGCTTTTTTTCATCAAAAATAATGGCGCTTTTTGCCACTCGTTCCAGGAACTTAAAAGCTTGCTTTTCCCGCTTTTGCCTAAGTTTATGAGCGTTTATCAACCGTTCATTGTCAATCCTGTACGAACTCCCAGTCCCCAGCCGCACTAGTTCGAGTTCATAATGTTCCGGGCCTAATTCCACGTTTTCAGGTGCTGTCAAAGCGAATTTGATCGAACTAGCCACTCCATCCCAAACTATTGGGTCCATTCCGCCCAAGGATTGAATATATTTCCCTAATTTTCCTTGGGCGGATACGGCGATCAATTCCAGAAAACGCAGCAGGTTGGACTTGCCCGAACCATTCGGGCCGATCACGACATTCAAATCGCCCGGCTGCCAACTGATTTTTCGCAGCGAGCGAAACCCTTCAATATCCAACTGGGCGATTTTCATTCTATTCCGCCTCAGGCCGCCGCTTCCTCGTATTGGCCGTATTGCATCAGCCGCTGATAACGGTGTTCCAGCAGGGATTCCAGGGGCTGTTGCTGCAGTTCGAGCAGGCTTTTCGAGATAGCCGCTTTCAGGTTCTCGGCCATGGCTTTGCGGTCGCGATGTGCGCCGCCCAGGGGTTCGGGCACGATCTCGTCGATCAGTTTCAGTTCCAGCAGGCGCTTGGAGGTGATGCCCATGGCTTCGGCGGCCAACTCCGCCTTGTCGGCGCTCTTCCACAGGATGGAGGCGCAGCCTTCCGGCGAAATCACCGCATAGGTGCTGTATTGCAGCATCATCAAGCGGTCGCCCACGCCGATGGCCAAGGCGCCGCCGGAACCACCCTCGCCGATGATGGCGCAGACGATGGGGGTCTTGAGTTTGGACATCTCGAACAGGTTGCGGGCGATGGCTTCGCTCTGGCCACGCTCTTCCGCGCCGATGCCGGGATAGGCTCCGGGCGTGTCGATGAGGCAGATGAGGGGCAGATGGAAGCGCTCAGCTAAGTGCATCAGGCGCAGGGCCTTGCGGTAGCCTTCCGGGCGCGGCATGCCGAAATTGCGGAAAATTTTCTCCTTGGTGTCGCGTCCCTTCTGGTGCCCGATCACCATCACCGGAATGCCGTCCAGGCGCGCCAAGCCGCCGACGATGGCCGGGTCGTCGGCAAAGCCCCGGTCTCCATGCAATTCGTGGAAGTCCTCGAACATCGTTTCCAGGTAATCCTGGGTGTAGGGGCGCTGGGGATGGCGGGAAATCTGGGAAATCTGCCAGGCCGACAGGCCGGAGAAGATGTTCTCGGTCAGCTTGCGGCTTTTCTCCTCCAGTCGGGCGATTTCTTCGGAGATGTTGATCGCCTGGTCGAATCCGACATGGCGCAGTTCCTCGATCTTGGCTTCGAGCTCGGCGATGGACTGTTCAAAGTCCAGGAATTTGAGATCCATGGTGATTGTTGTTTTGAGGGTGGGCGGAATGCGGCTTAGTTTAACACCTCGGCGAGGAAATTCCCCATGCTCTGCCAGGAGCGGCGGTCTGCGGTTTCCTGGTAGACCGTGCCGAATGCGGGATCGTTGACGAGCGGATTGGTGAAAGCGTGCATCGTGCCGCCGTAGGCGTGAATCTGCCAGTCCGCCTCGGCCCGGCTGAGTTCGCCGGCCAACTCCAGCACCTGTTCCGGTGGCACCATGGGATCGTCGTAGCCGTGTAATACCAGCACCTTGGCCTGTATGCGCCTGCCTTCGGTGTTGCCCGGCGGTATCAGCAAGCCGTGAAAACTGACCACTCCGCGTAGATCCGCGCCGGTGCGGGCCAAATCCAGGACGCACAGCCCGCCGAAGCAGAAACCGATCGCCGCGATCCGATCGGGGTCGACCTCGGGCTGCTGGCGCAAGCTTGCCAACGCAGTGCTCATGCGGTTTTGCAGCAAGGTTCGGTCTTCCATGAACGGCGTCATCAGCTGGGTGTTTTCGGTAGGGTTAGAGCCCAACACCCCCTTGCCGTACAAGTCCAAGGCAAAGCCGACATAACCCAGCTCTGCCAGGGCGCGGGCCTTGTTGCAAGCCAATTCGTCGCGTCCGACCCAGGCGTGGGAAACCATCACCCCCGGCCTTGGCCCATCGAGTTCATCGTCCCAGGCCAGCAGGCCTTCCAGGCAGATGCCATCGTGAAAATACTCGATGTTACGGGTTCGGATGCTCATGAGATTCTCCAGGAAATGGTTGAGGGAAGGTTATTTGGACGAGGCAGGGTTCACGTCGGGGTCAAGGCCATGCAAGGCCCGAATCAAGGAGTTTTCAGGGCTTCAAGCAGTTTCTCCAACTCGATAGCCAGTTGCAGGGTCAGAGGATCGGCCCGGTGGATGTCACCGGCTTTGGCTCTTTGTTCCAGCGCAATGGCGAGTTCCATGACCGGTTGCGCGCACAGGTGCCCTACCATGCTCTTCAAGACATGGGCGGTATCGGCGGCGAGGTTTGGGGTCTGCCAGGTCTCCTCCCTGTGCAAGGCATCGAGATGCTTGGCCGCTTCCTCGATAAACAGGGACTTCAATTGCGCCAGTAGTTCCAGGTCGCCGCCCAGTCTATGCAAAGCCGCCGGCTCATCCCAAAGCGGCGCTGCGGTCGCGGCACAGGGTTTCAACCAGTGGGTCAGGATATGCGCTAATTCATCCAGCAGGAACGGTTTGGCCAGATGGTCGTCCATGCCGGATTGCAGACATTTTTCACGATCGCCGCTCAAAGCGTTCGCCGTCAAGGCGACGACGGTCGTGCGCGGCGCCCCTTGGGCTTTTTCCCTTGCGCGCAAAGCCTGCGTGGCGGCATAGCCGTCCATCTGGGGCATCTGGCAGTCCATCAGCACTAGGTCGTAATGGTTTGCCTCTAACTTCGCGAGCGCTTCCCGTCCGTTGCCCGCCAGATCCATGATCAGGTTGAAGCGTTCCAGCATTTTCAACGCGACCTTTTGGTTGAGCGGGTTGTCGTCCACCAGTAATACCCGCCGGCCGGGAAATTGGGGCAGCTTTTCGAGCGCTTGGGAATCGGCGTCATGGGGTTTGTGCCAATCACCATCCAGGGATGAGACCACCGCGTCGAACAATTGGGATTGGCGCACCGGTTTGGTCAGGGCTTGGCGGATGCCGGCTTCGGCGCGCTGGCTTTCGCTTGCCGATCCGCCCGAACTCAGCAGGATGCGAGGTATCGGTTTGAGCGCAGGCTCCTGATTCATCGCCTGCGCCAGCATCAGTCCATCCATATCCGGCATTTGCAGATCCAGGATCACGAGTTCGTAGGGAGTTCCCTGGCGATGGGCCAGGCGCAGCATTTCCAGAGCTTGTGGGGCGTGTTCCGCCACCGAACTCGAGGCGCCCCAATCGTCGAGAAACCGGTTCAGGATGGTCCGGTTGGTGGCGTTGTCGTCGACGATCAATACCCGGCGTCGAGACAGGACCTTCGGCAGCCGCCGGACGGCGCCGGGATGCTGCTTTTCCAGGTCGACGGTAAACCAGAAAGTGGCGCCCGTTCCCGGTTCGCTCTCGACATGGATTTCGCCGCCCATGCGCATGACCAGGTTCATGGCGATGGCAAGTCCCAGACCGGTGCCGCCGAAGCGTCGCGTGGTGGCGGCATCCGCCTGCTCGAAAGGATTGAACAGGCGTTTTTGATCTTCGGGCGAAATGCCGATGCCGGTGTCTTTCACCGTGAAACGCAACACCGCCCGCCGTTCATCCTGGGAAAGGCAGACGGTCTCGACCGAAACCTCACCGCGTTCGGTGAATTTGATGGCGTTGCCGATGAGGTTGGTCAACACTTGACGAAGACGGGTGGGATCGCCGCGCAGATCGGCGGGCAAGCTAGGCTCGACGAAACAGGCCAGTTCCACGCCCTTGCCGTGGGCGGGGCTGGCCAGCAGGGTGCAGACTTCCTCGACCAGGACCCGCAGGTCGAAATTCACGCTATCCAGTTCCAGCTTTCCGGCTTCGATCTTGGAAAAATCGAGGATGCCATTGATGATGGCCAGCAGGGTTTCCGCCGAATGGGTGGCCGTCTCGGCGAATTCCCGTTGCTCGGAGCTCAGAGGGGTGCGCCGCAGCAGTTCGAGCATGCCCAGCACGCCGTTCATCGGGGTGCGGATCTCATGGCTCATGTTGGCCAGGAATTCGCTTTTCAAACGGGAGGCATCCAGGGCGGAGTCGCGGGCTCGTTCCAGGGCCTGGCAGGCTTGTTCCTGAAGGATGGCCAGTCCCATACTTTCACCGACTTGCTTGAGCATTCCCAACCGATCGCCGGTATGGTTGGGATGGAGTTCGGTAAAGAGAAACATGACGCCGAGAACATCGCCACCCGAGCTGAGCGGGATGAGGTAATGACCATGGGGATTCTCGCTCTCGAAGCGGGGCTCGGGACAAAGATCGCAGTGGCAATCGTCGCAGATCTGCACCTCGGCGGGCACCGTCTTGTGACCGCACAGTCGAACTCCGGGCGGAATCTGCTGATGGCGGCGGATGCGTTCGTCGCTGAATCGTCCACGCAGGAGATAGGTTTCCATCTGATCGGAGCGGTTGTCGCGGAGAAAAATCCCCCCCTTCTGCTGCAGGCTCAGGTCCGACAGGACGAAGAGTTTGTCCAGGATGCGGGCGAAGCGCTCCGTCAATGGGAGGGGCTGGTTGAGAATTTCCGCGATCTCCAGACGGGCGGTCGTATCCAGACGGGCGAGAGCGAGTCGTTCTTCCCGGGCGACCGCCTCGCTGATGTCTCTTTGAATGGAGACATAGCCGAGGTTGATGCCGGTTTCGTCGCGGATCGGCGTGATGCTCACATCGGCCCAGTAAAGTAGGGCGTCGGATTGACCGGGGAAGGGGTTCTCCTTGAGTTGCTTTTCTGGTGGCAGAGCTCCTTTCCGGCGGCGGTTCAGCAAGCGGCCGCGCCAGGCTTCCCCCCGCTGCAGGGTTTCATGCAAGGACTGGTAGATTGCCAGGGGCGTCTTGCCGCTTTTTAGCACCCAGGGCTTGTTCCCGAGCACCTGTCCGCCATCCCAGCCGGTGAACCGGCAAAACGCCGGGTTGGCGTATTCGATCGAACCTTCGGCGTCGGTTAGCAGGATCATGTCCGCGCTGGCTTCGGCGGCCATGCGCAGGCGCACCAACTCCTGCCCCATGGTTTTGGTCGAGGTGATGTCGGTCCATGAACCGACGATGGTGCGTATTGCACCGAGTTCATCGCGGACCAACCTGGCGTTATCGCAAATCCACAGGTATTCCCCGCTCATGGAAAGAAAACGATATTTCATCGTCGATTGACCGGTTTCCAGCAGTCGTTCCCGGTGTGCCAAGGCATGGGCGGAATCGGAGGGATGCAGATGATTCAGCCAGAAATCGCGATCCTCCAGCATGGCTTCGGGGGAATAACCGAAGACGTTGAACGCGTTGCCGCTGATGAAGGTGCATTGAGTCAAATCGTTCGGGGTTTCATGGGCATAGATCACCGAGGGAGAGGCGTCGAGCAGCCATTGCAGGCGATCGCCCAAGGTCCGGGCGCGCATCTGCGCCTCCCTCTCGATCTTCGTGCGTTCCTCCAATTGCCGGTACAGCGTCTTGGCGTAAGCAAACCAGAATAACAGGGTCGCCATCACCGCGAAGCTCGCCGTATTCAGCGCCGTTTCCAGCCAAAACGGCAGATCCAGCCCAAGCTGTTTGGCGGTATTCAGCCAAAGCATGATTGCCAGCCCCACCAATCCTATCGTCAGGGCCAGGGTGAACAGGGTGCAGCGGGATTCGCCGTCCCCGCTCAGAGGACTGAATTTCCAGCGGGAAGGCTTGCTCATGACGGGAGGAGGGTTCATGGATTGGCTGGACGGTAAGGCCAGAAAATGGTCTCGGGCAGTTTCTCCGCTTTGCCGGTCAAGGCTTCGCCGCCGGTTTGCCGCAGCAGACCATAGATTTTCGAGGCCGCCTGTATTTCTTCATCGCCCCAGCGTCGTACCAGTCCGTTACAGTAATCGCGGCGCAGGGCGGCCTGCATTTTTTCATCCTTTTCCTGAGTCAGCGGCGCGATCCTTTGCCAGACCGAATCGTCGCTGCACAGCAGTTCGTGGGCCTTTGCCGAGGCTTTGAGGAAGGCTTCCAGGGCAGGTCCATGGGTATCGGCCCAGGATCGTTTGAATACAAACCCCAAGTTCGGCAGCGGTTCTTCGACTCCCAAGCCTTTCAATACTTCGCGACCGTCCAGGACGCGGCGATAACCCAAAGCTTCCAGTCTGGCGGCGTAATGCCAGAAATTCAGCAAGGCGTCGAGTTTGCCGTCGAGCAGTTGCTGGTTGAGCAGGGGAGGGGCGCCGAAAACGATTTCCGCATCCTTTTCCAGATCGAGTTTGGCTTCCCGGCGTGCGTAGGCTTTGAGCAGGATCCAGTTCTTGTCCAAGGCTCCGCCGACCACACCGATTTTCTTGCCGATCAGGTCGGCCACGGTGCGGATTTTGGAAGTGGCGGGCGCCATCAATGCGCCGGCCTGGGTGGAATAGGGGATGAAACGGTAGTCGGCCCCGTTTTGGTTTTGTTGGGCGACCCAGATCCAGTCGGTGGCGATCAGGTCCAGGCCGTTCCCTTGCAGACCGATCTTGCCGGCGTCGGGACTGGCCAGGGTCTGCACCTCCAGATCCAGGTTCTTGTCCAGTTTTTCATTACGGATGGCGACCAGTTCCCAGTTCACCGTGCCGAAAGCGAGGACGCCGATTTTCAGCTTGCCGGCCGAAGGCTCGGAGGAGGCGAGGAGGGGAAACATCAGTAACGAACTCAGGATGAGTTTTCGAATCATGGACGGACTCCGAGTGCGGGAGGATTCAAAGCAGTTGCCGATAGAGCGCCAGGGTTTCGGCGCATATCCGCTCCTGGGAAAAGGATTCCACCGCCATTTCCCGACCCTTGGCTCCCATCCGCGCGCGCAGGCTGGAGTCTTCGATGAGTTTGGTCAGGGCATCGGCCAGGGCTTCCACCGCCTTGACCGGAACCAGCAAGCCGTTTTCGCCATCGCGCACCACTTCCCGGCAACCCGGGACATCGGTGGTGACGATGGGGCGTCCGGCGGCGGCGGCTTCGATCAAGGCCTTGGGCAAACCTTCGCGGTAGGAGGGCAGGCAGACGATATGGGCCTGACTGAACACCTGCGCCATGTCGGTGCGGTGTCCCCAGTATTCCACGATCCCTTCCTGCTGCCAGAGGGCGAGTTGCCTTTCCGAGATGGCTGCCGGGTTCTCGGCATCGGGGGCGCCGACCAGGACGAAGCGGGCGGCGATGCCGGCATTTTTCAATCGGCGGGCCGCCGCCACGAATTCGCCTATGCCCTTGTCCCAGAGTTGACGGGAGGGCAGCATCACCAGAGGCGGGCCTGAGGGTTCGGGGCTGGGGGAAAATTCCAGGACATCCACCCCGGAACCTTGGATCAGGGCGATGCGTGAGGGGGGAATTCCCAGTTTCAGGAGGAATTCAAGGTCGTTCGGGTTCTGCACGATCAGCTTGCCGCGATTCAGCAGCAGGCGAAAGGCCAGGACGACGCTGTGACCGAGCAGGCGGGCCTTGGTGCTGGGCGAGGTGAACAGCCATCCCAATCCGGCGATGGCGTTGACGACATGGGGAATGCCGGCGAGCCGGGCCGCCAGGCTTCCATACAATACCGGCTTGATCGCCACCTGGTGGATCAGATCCGGCTGCTCCCGCCGGTAGATGGCGATCAGGCGCAGCAGCAGGCCCAGTTCGGCCAGGGGATTGGTTCCCCGGCGGGATAATTCCAGCGGGATCAGTTTCAGTCCGGCTCGGCGGATTCGTTCGCCATGCTCCCGGACCCGGGTGAGCACGCACACTTCGAAACCTGCCTGTTGGGCGGCCAGGGCCAACGGCAGGCGGTGGGAGCAGAAATACCAGTCTTCGGTGACGAAAAACAGCAACTTGGGTCGTGGGCGGGTCATGCCATGCTTTCCAGCCAGGTTTCGAACATCAGGATGGTCCACAGGTGGTACGACCAATTGCGGCGTCCGTCGAGATGTTCGGCCCACTTGGCGCGGATGGGCGCGGGGTCGAAAAAACCTTCCCGGCGCAGGCGGGATTCGTCGAGATAGGTTTCCGCCCAGTCCCGCAGGGGGCCGCGCAACCAGAGGTCGATGGGGACGCCGAATCCCATCTTCGGACGTTCCATCAATT
>JAQTSI010000402.1 GCA_028711365.1 Methylococcaceae bacterium | reverse complement strand
TCACCCCGATGCGCTGGGATGAAATGCTTGGCCGCCGCGCCACGCGCGATTTTGTCGCAGATGAATTGATCGAGGAGTAACACAACGATGCAAACCACTGACCGCATCACCATTGACCCCAACATTTGTCATGGTAAGCCTTGTATTCGGGGGCTGCGTTATCCCGTAGAAAATGTGCTGGAATGGCTAGCTGGCGGAATGACCGTCGATGATATCCTCGATGACTATGAGGATCTCGAGCGAGATGATATTTTCGCGGCTCTTGCTTACGCCGCACGATTAGCTCATATCAAGAGTATCCAGGGGCTGGCTGCGTGAAGTTCTTGGTGGATGCCCAGTTGCCGCGCCGTCTCTGCGATTGGCTACGAGAAAATGGTCACGATGTTGTGCATACCTTCGACCTGGATTTGGGCAATCGAACGCCGGATCTTGAAATCATCCGGATCGCGGATAGGGATCGACGCATCGTCGTCACCAAGGATGACGACTTCGTTCAATCATTCCTCTTGCGGAATTCCCCTCAACGGCTGATGTTGATCGCTTCAGGCAACATTGGCAATGCCGAACTTGAGCGATTGATAGTAGCGGCGTTGCCGACGATAGTAGAAGCTTTCGAAACAGCCAGTTATATTGAGATTAATCGGAAGTCATTGATTATTCATGAGTGAATGGGATCCCAAAAAACCGATGTCGCGTAAGATTTGTGTCATCACCGGCACCCGTGCCGAATACGGTTTGCTGCGCTGGATCATGCAATGCATTACGGACGATCCAGAGCTAACCCTGCAAATCATCGCCACTGGCACAGGAAACGATTTGGTGCTCGTGCCCGTTCGCCCCGTATTCAACCAGCCGCCCGCCGTGCGCCCACTGGGCGTTCTCACCCGGCTGTTCAATCTCGTGCAGCGGATCAAGATCGGCGCCGCTTATGACCCGGCCATCGGTCACGATCCCGGCATCATCGGCAGCCAGAGCACCGCCGTCCATCTCATCCCCGAGTTCACCGCCTCCACCGAGTGTGGCTCAACTATCGAGCGGATGAAGATCATTTTTACCAAACACAGCCATGATGGGGTTTACATTGAGAGCCGCCGTAACAACGGGGCCTGGGAGTTTCTCACCATCGCCTCGGTGAAACCTTGGTACGATGAGCGTCCACTGCTGGATCCCAATGCTCCGGAAATCCGCGAATACCGCCTGCGCTGGTGGGATAAGGATGAGGCCAATGGAGAATTCAGCCCGGTGCAAAGAGTCACCATCGGGCCATAGATCCTGGGATAATATCCAATGTGCGGACTAGCAACTCTCTTCGCCTATCACCCATCGGCCCCTCCGGTGGACCGATCCGAACTCCTGCGTACGCGAGAAGCGATGCAGAAGCGCGGCCCCGATGGCGCCGGGTTATGGATATCGCCCGACGAGCGCATCGGCCTCGCCCACCGGCGCCTTTCCATCATCGACCTAAGTGAAGCCGGTGCCCAGCCCATGGCCCTCTTCGATTCCCTCCCCCTGGCAGGGAGAGGGTCAGGGCGGGGGTCGAATGCCGAGGGTATGGCGGCACCCGTCGACCGGGCGCCTACCGCGCCGAGCGCCGGAGTGAGGGCCGATGGCAATCTCCGCATCGTCTTCAACGGCGAAATCTACAACTACCGCGAATTGCGAGACCGCCTGCAAGGCAAAGATCACCACTTCCGCTCCCACTCCGATACCGAAGTGCTGCTCCATGCTTGGCGCGAATACGGACAGGACATGGTTCACCACCTTCGCGGCATGTTTGCCTTCGCCCTTTGGGATGAAGAGAAGAAGGGGCTATTCCTGGCCCGCGACCACTTCGGCATCAAGCCCCTCTATTACCACGACGACGGCCGAACCTTCCGCGCCGCCTCGCAGGTCAAGGCCCTCCTTGCCGGCGGCGGCATCGAAACACACCCCGAACCCGCCGGCCATGTCGGCTTCTACCTCTGGGGCTGCGTGCCGGAACCCTACACCCTCTACCGCAACTTGTTCTCCCTCCCCGCCGGTCATACTCTATGGGTCGACCGCTGCGGCCCCCGCACCCCGCGCAAATATTTCGATATCGCCGAGGAACTGGAAACCGCATCGAACTCCCTCTCCCCTCTAGAGAGGGTCGGGGTGAGGGCGCTTCGAAACCAACCGTCCGCACCCTCCAGCGAAGCCCAAGAAGCCCTGAAAGAAGCCCTAAAAGACAGCGTCAAACACCACCTCATCGCCGACGTCCCCGTAGGCATCTTCCTCTCCTCCGGCCTCGATTCCGCCACCATCGCGGCCTTAGCCTCCGAAGAAATTGCTAATCCCCTCTCCCAGGCTAGTTCCCTCCCCCTGGCAGGGGGAGGGGCAGGGTGGGGGTCGAAGGCCGATGATACGGCGACGTTTGCAGGTTTCGGAGCGGTTCGACCCCCATCCCAACCTTCCCCCTACAAGGGGGAAGGAGCTATAAACCCCCTCCAAGCCATCACCCTAGGCTTCACTGAATACGCCAATACTCAAAATGATGAGGTCCCCTTGGCAAAAGTGATCGCCGCCCGCCACGGCTGCGCTCACCATATCTCCCTCATCGCCCGCCAGGATTTCGACGATGAACTGCCAGCGATACTCCATGCCATGGACCAACCCAGCATCGACGGCGTCAACACCTATTTCGTCGCCCGCGCGGCAGCTCAGGCCGGTATGAAAGTGGCATTGTCCGGTCTTGGCGGAGACGAACTCCTGGGCGGCTATCCCAGCTTCCGCCAGATCCCGAAATTGGTTTCGGCAGTTCGCCCCCTCGCCTCTATGCCCGGCCTCGGTTGCTGCCTGCGCGTCGTCTCCGCTCCCTTTGTCAAAAGAAGCACATCGCCCAAGTACGCCAGCCTTTTTGAATATGGCGGTAGCTACGGCGGCGCCTACTTGTTACGGCGCGGGCTGTTTATGCCCTGGGAATTGCCCAATTTCCTGGATGGCGATTTTGTCCGCGAAGGCTGGGTGAGCCTACAACCGGTAGTCCGTCTGAACGAATGGGTATCTCGCGTTAGTTCACCCTACGCCAAAGTGGTGGCGATGGAAATGGCTTGTTATATGCGCAACATGTTGCTGCGGGATTCTGATTGGGCCGGCATGGCGCACTCGCTGGAGATACGTCTGCCGATGGTCGACATTGAAGTGTTCCGCGCCCTTGCGCCCTACCTGCCGGACTCCGTCAACCGCCCTGTCAAGCCGCACCTTGGCAATGTCCCACAACTGGCCCTGCCAAGAGAGATACTCGACCGTCCGAAAACCGGTTTCTCCCTGCCGGTGCAGGAATGGGTGGAAACACAAGAATACTCTGGAAAACGCGGCTTGCGTGGCTGGGCTATGCGGGTTCATGGATCTGTCGGACGGACGGGCCATGAAGAAAAGGACCATGTAGAAGGGTGTGCTATAAACACAGTTGAACTTTGAGGACTAGAAATGACAAACGGCTATCGAAAGCGGGTTCTAGTGACTGGAGGCGCAGGTTTTCTCGGCTCGCATCTATGTGAGCGCCTACTTGCAGACGGACGCG
>JAQTSI010000098.1 GCA_028711365.1 Methylococcaceae bacterium | reverse complement strand
TTACAAAATGACAGAGTAAACTTCCTCTGCGGCTTGGGAAACCGACAAAATGAGAGTGTCACTCTCCCGAATGATTTGGTAAGCTTCCCCCGTACACTGGGAAACCGATTCCGCGTTTCCGTAAAGTTGGCATAATCCGCAGGAACCCTCATTCCATGCGGATCAAAGCTCCGCCCCCCTTAATCTGGAAAAGGAGAATACATATTATGGCCCTGCAATCCTATTTCCCCAATACCGAAGCCGAGCGCATCATCTGGCTGAGCAACTATCGGACAAAAATCGCCACTCATGGCGCTACCGTGGGGCTCAGCGCCGCTGAAATCAGCGACATCCAGGCCGACATCGCCTACTATTTATGGCTGCTGCAAAACTGGAACCCTGCCGTGCAGCAATATGCCCAAGCCATCACCGCCTACAAGAGCCAGATCGCCTCCGGTGAAGGCAACCCGCCTCTGCCGGCTTTTCCTTCCGCCACGGCCCAGCCCCCATTGCGCCCGGCGGGAGTTTTGACCCGGCTGTTCGCCCAGATCGCCCGCCTCAAGACCCATCCCAGCTACACCGAAACCCTAGGCCGCGATCTCGGTATCATCGCCACCGCCGACAATACCGAACATCCCTATTCCGACTTTACGGTCATTGCGGAAACCGGTGCTACCCACCAAGTGGTCCGCATCAATTTCACCAAGCATGGCCATGACGGGGTGTGGATCGAAAGCCGCCGGGGCGGGGGCAACTGGGAATTTCTCGCCGTCGGCACTATAAAGCCCTTTATGGATGATCGTCCCCTGCTCACCCCCAATACCGCCGAAACCCGCGAATATCGCCTGCGCTGGTGGGACAAGGGCGAGGCGCACGGGGATTGGAGCCCAGTGCAGAGTGTGGCGGTAGGGGTTTGATGCGCCGGAATTGGCGGGTTGGCTAGTTCTCAACCTTCTGGTTGAGAACCTCAATCTTGGAAGCCAGGTTGGGCAACATCTTTTTTTATTGCCCAACATTTTGGCAGAGGGTTATATCTATGGCCTTGGGCGGTTGCTGTATGGCCAGCAATTTGGCGTTTGTAATGTTGGGCAACGATAGAGCCGTAGCCCAACCTACATTATGATCCCTCCACGCTTGCTAATTCAGCCAGGTAGGTTGGGCAACATCTCTTTATTGCCCAACATTTTGGCAGAGGGTTATGCCTATGGCCTTGGACGGTTGCTGTATGGCCAGCAATTGGGCGTTTGTAATGTTGGGCAACGATAGAGCCGTAGCCCAACCTACATTATGATCCCTCCACGCTTGCTAATTCAGCCAGGTAGGTTGGGCAACATCTCTTTGTTGCCCAACATTTTGGCAGAGGGTTATATCTATGGCTTTGGGCGGTTGCTGTATGGCCAGCAATTTGGCGCTTGTAATGTTGGGCAACGATAGAGCCGTAGCCCAACCTACATTATGATCCCTCCACGCTTGCTAATTCAGGGTACAGTACAAGCCCTGCAACTTGATCCTCATGCGTTGCGGCTGGAGGCCATATAATTCAGGATATTGCGTGAAATTTTCTAGGGAGGATGAAACCCGAAACTTTAATTACCAAAAAGACTAGAATTGATCATTCTGCAAACTTTCAATAGTGAGAAGGATTCATGAACGTCGATGTCAATAATGTTCGGGCCAATGGCGATGGATCAAATCCTGGTTTTGTTTCAGGCTCCTCCCTGGCAGGCAAACCGCTCAATCTGCCTTATCCTTCCTTGGGTGAAGATTTCAAAGAGCCTGAGATATTTTGCGATATGGTCGATTATTATTTTGCCAAAACCTTTGGCGATCCACCCGCTCCCTACACCCGTGTGGCCGTTTATGGTGAACGGGGCGGCGGAAAAACCAGGGCGGCGGTCGAATATGCCTGGAGCAGAGCTGACCGATATACCGCTTTATTGTTTGTCACCGCGCATAGTTGGTGGGAATTTCGTGACCATCTGGCCTATCTTTGCCCGGTCCTGGGCATCCAGCCCGAAACCCCCGACGAAAATGCCCGGGTCCGGCAGGTATTGCGATGGCTGGATGATCCGGCCAACGCCGGCTGGTTGTTGATCATCGATAGCGTGGATAACGAGGATGCTGCAATGGCAGTCAAGGACTGTCTAAGCAGCCTTCAGGGCGGCCATGCGATCATCACGTTTTTTGATGAGGGTTGGAGTGAAAATATTGCTCCGCTTTATCTCGCCAGGCCCGATTCCGAACTCTCCGCGAACTTTTTATTGGACCGCACCGAAGGCAGGCGAAGAGTCTGCGCCGATGATAGACAAAAGGCTTTGGAACTGGCCAAAACGCTGGAATTCATACCCTTGGCAATGGAAATGGCGTCGGCTTGCATCGGCATCCAGGGATGGTCCATGGGCGATTATTTAGATCGTTGGCGGGAGAGGGAACCGACCGTGACCGAATGGGTCAAGTCTTATCAAGTGGAATATTCGCGCGAATGTGCCATCGTTTGGCAACTGAGCATCGAAAATCTTCCGCCCGCCGCCTTTTCTCTGCTGCATATGCTCTCCTGTCTATGGGTCGATCCTTTCCCGAGTTTCCTGCTGAACCAACAAGCCGATTTCGAAGAATCGAGTCATAACATCGCAGATTTATCCACACCTAATGACATCTTGCGCAAACTATCCGGAGATCAGGCCGCAGATATGAATGCGGCTTTGGCCCTATTGCATGATTATCATCTGCTGCAACCCGCCGGAGAAAGCATCCATCCCAACCTGGGAAAACTGCATCAATCCGTCCTGTTGATGACCCGGCAACGGCTATTTCAGGAAAACCAACAGCATGATGTCATACAGGCGACTTTGAATTGGGTGCGGGCCACAACTCATGCCGATTTCTATGACCCACAATCCTGGCCGATTTGGGAGCCTCTGATAGGGCATTTATTCCAACTCTTGACGCTTGCTTATAATCTCGAAATTTCCCATCCCACCTCGCTCTTATCCAATGAACTTGCGCAATTAATGCTATTGAAGCAGAGGTTGCCCGAGGGCGAGGATTTGATCAGAAAGACGCTGGCCCTGGAGGAAAAATCCCTGGAGCCAGAACATCCCAGATTGAAATCTCACATGCACAATTTGGCTTCGGTGCTGATGGCCAATGGCAAGAAAACCGAAGCGGAACCGCTATTAAGGCGTTTGCTCGACATGCTCGAACGAGAACCCAATAACGGTGAGGGCATGCCTTTGTTCAATACCTTGAGCACGCTGAGCAATCTGCTTTACGAACAGGGTCAGTGGCAGGAAGCGGAGCCTATGGTGCGCCGGGCTCTGGCGCTTGGCGAAGAACTCCTGCCGCCCGACGACATCCGCTTGGCTAACGTCATGTTGACCCTGGTCGGCATGCTGCGAGGCATGCCCCAATTTTTGGAGGCAGAGCCGTATTTGCGCAGGGCTTTGGCCATCAACGAGCAGCGTTATGGAGATGAGCATCCCAGGATCGCCGATCTGCTCAACAGTCTCGCCATCCTGTTGCAGAACATAAACCGGCCGGCCGAAGCCGAGATGATCATGCGGCGGGCCATTCACATCGACGAGAAGGCTCTGGGGCCGGAACATCCCAATCTGGCCCGTGACCTGCATTGCATCTCCTTTTATTTCCAGGAAGAAAAACGCTTTGCCGAGGCGGAGCCGCTGATGCGAAGGGCGCTGGCCATCGAGGAAAAGTGCTTCGGGCCGGACGGTATCCAGATAGCCACCGCCTTGAACAATCTTGCCTTACTGCTGGCCGATACCCAACGCGAATCCGAAGCCGAACCTTTGATGAGACGGGCTTTGGCGATCACCGAAAAAGTCCATGGCCCGATCCACGAGGATGTCAGCACATCGCTCAACAATCTGGCTCAACTCATCGAGACCCAGCAGCCCGACGAGGCGGAACAGATGATGCGCCGCCAATTGGTCATATTCCTTATGCTGAGTCGCCAAACCGGGCATGACCATCCCCTCTTGAAAAAAGCCATCAACAATTACCTGCGAATGATCAGTTCCAAACCCATGGACAAAAAAGAATTCGATCAATTGATTGCCGATTTGGGGCCGGAGGCAGGTTTCGATCAAATGGGCTTCCTTCGGTTCCGCAAACGAATCGGGCTGTGAGCCAGGGCGAAAACCCCACTATTAAACAACACAATTGCCCACGATGTAGTGCAGGCCGAAATCGCCCTTCAACTGCTCGATGTGGGCCTCGATCGTGTCGCGGAATGTCGTCTGAGCGCTGCTATTCCCGCTCAATGGCGCCATCAGCAAGGGAATACTCGCCTTTCGCTAATCAGCTGCAGCAGCACCGGGTTGAGATCCGGTCGATGGTCACGGCTGTAGCCCTGCGTGATATGGCCCCCTCGGATGGGGCATCGTTGTAGCGTCCATCCCCATGAAAACGGGTCGAATCCGGATGCCCGATCCGGCAGACCAAACCCAGGCATTGCACCGCTTGCGCCTCAGCGGTGCATAGAGATGCTCGGCGCCATACTCATAACTGGCGTCCAGAGCGCGCGCCCTGGAACAATACCTTTGGCTGGCGGATTCCATATTGTGAATTCATGCGGCGATGCGAGAAGTGACCGCATTCAGGCGTGAGACAAATGCAGATTCCCTGTGGCAGGTGATGATGAGCCTTTCCATGGCGCGCGTCATCCCTACATACATCAATCGCACTTCCTCGCGCGGATCTTGGTCCTCGTAGGGCATGTAACCTAGGCCGGGAATGGCCACTACTGGAAATTCCAGGCCCTTGCTGGAGTGAAACGTCACCACCTTGACGCTGTCGTCATCCGGGCGGAAGCGGCGACTACTGTTCGATTGTTGCAGCCATTCGACCGGGATACCTTTATCCGACAGTCGCTTGGCCAATTTTTCCCCCATGAAATTTGACCGGTACACCACGGCCATATCACGCCATGCCATTCCCTCGGCATTCAACTGGATAAAGCGTTCGGTGATGTAATCGGCTTCCTGGCTGAAACTGGGAAGCTGCATGAGTTCTGGCAGTGGTCCATGTCTCTCGGCGGTTTCCGGAGAAATCAAAGGGATGCCGTCTTCATCAGCATCGAGTGGCGCCAGCACTTCCCTGGCGAAATCATAGGCGACTCTCAGGACTTCAGCGGTATTGCGGTAATTGAGGCGAAGTACGGTCGTTCGTCCCTGCGCCTGGATGCCCACGCTCTTGAAGCTGAACTTTGGATTGCGGCGGGTTGAGTAAATGGATTGCGCATCATCATATAACACCAGAAGGCTGTTGGTATCCGGATCGACCATTTGCGCCACCAAGCGCAGCCATTCCGGTAGAAAATCATGACCTTCGTCGATCAACACAGCGCCATATTGGCCCGCAGGGATCTGGCCGGAATCCACGGCCATCATCAGCTTTTCCACCAATTGTTCGGCATATCGCTGCCCGTTTCCGGGCAATGGGACGTGATAAACCACCAACTGCTCACGACACCAAGCATGAAAGTTCCTGACACTGACTTTCTCTGCGAGACCCTTGCGCGCGATGAGCGACTCAAGGAAGGATGCCAAGGCGACGTTATAACATAGGACGAGGATGGGCCGGCTGAGAGTTCGGGCCAGATGCACACAGCGATAACCCAATATCATGGTTTTACCCGAACCCGCCACGCCATGTATCACGCGGTGTCCTTCGCCGAGACTTCGGGCGAGCAATTCCTGCTGAAAATCCATGATACGCATGATGTCCGGCACTGTGGGCGCTAAATCATCGGTAAATAGATCCTGTTGCTTGCCAAAGATGCGGATTTCCGGAAATAAGTGCCAGCGAACCCGGTCGATCTGCGGGAGGCTGAGTACTTTGCCAAACTGCCAGGGAAACATATTCCACAAATGGCTTTGAAATTTTTCCGCGTTCACATCCTCGACCATTTCATCCTGGCAGATGATGCGATGGGGCGGCAGAACTTCTCCCAGGTTTGTTGAACCGAATTGCCTTCGTGTGATCCGGCTCAGCACCACGCCATAGCTCCACGGGAAAAGAAGTTTTCCTTGATGTGGATGATGGCTGGCTGCGATCAGCGCGGAATCCTGACTAAGCAGATTGGCTACTGCATGGGCATAAATCCGGGCCTGTTCGAACGGATTTAATACTTGCTTGGCGCCACTGTTAGTCAAAATCGTGGTCTGGGTTTTATCTAGGCGCTGGATATGTTCCAGTTTCCAGTCTTTGATCTCGAGGATGAGCAACCCGCGGCGTGGATGCAGAATGATGAAGTCCGGATGAAAACCGGAAGAGCCCACCGGCACGTCGTACCAGACCAGATAATCGTTTTCCAGCTTTGTTTCTACCCGCTGGGCGAATCGGCGTTCACCCGATGTCATGCGGCATAAGCAACTGTTAAGCGTGGGAATGAGTATGGCCATGGATGCAAATTTCCTTATAAGTAATGGTATTTTGAAGTCTATACCAAAATCGACCGGCTGGCTCATATTGGGTTTTGAGGGCTTGCTTCCGGTTGCAATAAAGTGTCGAGGAGTGATCCCTGCAAGGCCCGGTCACGTCGCCTGACATTGTGCATGAACTCGAATAAGCCTAAGTCAATCGGCAGTTTTTCCTGGGAGATGCCCCGGTGCGAGCGTAGTCAGGAGTGCAACAGTGACCCGAAGCCCTCCATCGTGTTGACATGGACCTCATGGAAACCGTCGCCGTCCTCGTCATGGGCGTACTCCCCGCGGCTGTGGCAAATACTCTTGCGCCCCGGCAACGCATCGTAGATGGCATACTCATCAGTGTTGACCCGCGTGCCGGGCTCGAGGGTTTCCTCGATGAGTGAGCGTAGGGTCCGTCGCCTCATGTCCGCCAACAGGGCGATCCGCACCTCGCCCCCGCGCTCGATCATACCGAAGATCGGCGGCTTCTCCTTCGCCGGCGTGCCGGGGTCAGGTATTCAGGCCGAATCTGATGATCTGGGCAAAATCGTTCGCCTTCAAGCTTGCCCCGCCCACCAGGGCGCCGTCCACGCCGGGGATATTCATGATTTCGACGATATTGTCCGGCTTCACGTTGCCGCCATACAGGATTCTGATGGTTGAGGCGATCTGCTCGCCGTACAAGTCCATGATCAGATTCCTGATGAAGTCATGCACCTCGCTGATCTGTTCCGGTTTGGCCGGACTTGCGCCTTCCCCGACCGCCCAGACCGGCTCATAGGCGATGACCACCTCCCCGGCGGTTCTCGGCGAGACGACCTCCAGCCCGATCCGCAATTGCCGATCCAGCAGGCTGAAAGTTTCCTGCGCTTCCCGAGCTTCCCGATTCTCGCCGCAGCAGAGAACCACCTGAACCCCATGGGTCAAGCAGGCCTGAACCTTTTTCTGGATGGCTTCATCGCTTTCTCCGGCTCGCTCCCTCATCTCTTCTTCCAGAAATCTCGCCATCCCCGCCAGAATGTCTTGGTTTCCTTCCGCCGTCAGGTGTTCTAGGGCGGCCAGAATTTGCGGGTCCACCCCTTCTTTGGCCTTGAGATGCCCCAATTCCTGGGTAAGAAAAGCCCTCGATAGCCGTTTGGCGATACTGGGTCCAAAACCGAAATATTTGCCCAGGTTGGTTCTGCGATCGGAATGTCCAATGATGACGCGGTCAACGCCGATCGCCGCCAGCATTTCGGCAGAAATCTCCCCGGTAAACGCGCCCTTGGATTCGAAGAAAGTATCCTGGGCCAGCAGAAATACATTTCTTCCGAGTCCATATTCCGAACGGAGAAAATCCGGTTTGATGTAATCGGCCAGGGTGGAAAGTCCGGTAAAAGGAGGGGCAAGACCGATATCGACATCCTTGATGTCCTTGCAGATGTCGAAGATTCTTGCGGCGAGGGCGACCCCCGACCTTGGGATCATATTCATTTTCCAGTTGCCGGCAAGGAATGGTCTGATCGCTCCTGGATCTCCGACCTCGGCTTTGACTTTCAGCCACTGGTTTGCCGTTCTTTGTCGATAATAATTCCGGTATACCTTTGGAACAGCCGTCTTCATGATTTACTTCACCTTGTCTTTAATGTCCACGTTAGAAAATATACTTTGCCGCGAATCGTACTTTTGGGCTTCAGGGTGAGCCCGCGCCGGAAGCTTGTCAAGCCGCGGCCTGTAAAGTGAGAATTGCCCTGCAAGACAAATCCGGTCAATGCGGCGAGATCTTCTTCTGGTAAGATCGCCATCCGCGCGTATTAAACAGACCATCAATGTCAGCGAAACGAACGGCATCCAAAACGTCCGCCCGGCAGGTGGCAAAAGTGAGCTGGTGGAGAAAAAACCGCTTCATCGCTAATGCTCCGGCCCAATTTCGGCGCGCCCTGATTCTGGCCGCGGAAATCGCCGGCTTGGGCGGCAGCGCTTTGGTGGGGGTCCTCGCCATTTTGGGGTTTTCCGCCGATCGATTCACGGGGGTGGGACTCTGGTCGAATCTGGTACCCTTCGCCGGATTCGTGCTACTTTTAGCCTTGGCCTTATTCTCGCTATTGCGCCTTTGGATGAATCTGCGCACCATTTTGCTGAAGCGCAATCCCCTGTTGCCTGTCTTTCTGGCTTTGCTGGTCGCCAGTCTCAGCGCCTGGACCGCCTCGCGGGACGGATTCCGCCAGGAACTGGGCAATCTGCGCCGCTTGGTCGGCGGCACCAAGGAGGCGGAAAAAATCACTTTGGCGCATCAGGTGTTTGCTTCCTATCGGCGCACCGACCTGATCCAGATGCAACGGCTCATCGAACGCACCAAGCCTTATCAGGCCATCATCAAGGAAGCCGCCAGGATTTATCAGGTGGATGCCGAAGTCCTGGTGGGCTTGGGCGCCGCGGAGTCTTCATTCCTGCCGCGCGACAGCAAGGACGGAGGACGTGGCCTATTCCAGATCACCGCTCCGCCCAAACCCGCCCTGGAACGGGTGGGACAGCGCCTGGGCAAGCTGCCGGACTGGCGCAACGAACGCCATAATACCTTGCTCGCGGCGGCCACCCTCCGTCATTATCTGGGGGAAATGAAGGAAGATCTGTTCCTAGGTCTGCTCGCCTACAACATCGGCCCGAAGAACGGCGGCCTGCGCTCCATCATGCGCCAATACGGGGCGAAGGATTTCGCCACCATTCAACCCTATCTGCAAACCCTGCCCCGCGATTATCCCATCCGTGTCCTCACCGCCGCCCTCGCCTACCGCTTATGGCGCCTCGAAGGCCGCCTGCCCCATTACGAGGAAGGCAACAACGCCCTGCGCGTCCAACATATCGGCATACCGGGATTGAGCGGGGCCGGTTGAATATTTCACCCCACCGAAGCCGCCATGCGGCGCAGGATGCCGTCCGGTTCGGCGACGCCCATTTTGGCGATGGCGTCCGCGCGTTCCTGGCTGTCGGCGACCGCGTAGATGCGCAGTTCGTCGGCATTGCCCGATGGCCGAAGATGCGCCACATCGCCATTGTCGAAATGGATTCTCACCCCGTCGGTATAGTTCAAGCGATGAATGCCGCCGAACCCCAATCCTGCAGGGAAGAAGTTTTCCAATTGCTCGCGGATGACTTCGAGGTTTTCATCGACCGTCAGTTTCCGGCCATCGGCATCATAGACTTCCGTGGGATTGAATGCCGTTTCGCAGATCCGCTCATCGGCGGGAGAGAACCGTTTGACGATGGCCAAGCCCACAGCCCTGGGGAACTGCTTGAGCAGGGCGGCGCGGCTATGGCGCTGCGGCAGGCCGGCGAACAGTTCGGCCAGAGACAAGCCCTGTTCCCGTGCGGCAAACAGCACGGCGAGGATGGGCAGGATCGCATCCCGGGTAGGCAATGCCGTCAGTATCGCATCGCCGCGTCGAATATCGGAGCCGGTCAAGAATCCGCCGTTGGCTTCGAAGCCGCAAACGGCGCGCTTGCCCTTGGCGAGCGCCCGCTCCATGCCGGCGATGACATAGGGCGAACCGATCCGCGTCTTGGGTTCGACGATGTCCTTCAAGGCGCCACGGTCGATGGCGTCGTTGCAACTGATGGGGACGACCACGGCATTCGCTCCCAGAGATTGAGCGGTGATCATGCCGACCAGATCGCCGCCAAAAAAGCGCAGTCTGCCCTCCTCCACGCCGAGGATGAGCGGACGGTCGCTGTCGCCGTCGGTGGAAACCACCGCGTCGATCCTGCCGCCGGCTTGATCGTGCAACTTCTGGATCGCCGCAAGCTGGGCTTCATCGATGTTCTCGGTGTCGATGGGTACGAAGGTTTCGCTGCGTCCGGTCGGGATCACCTCGGCCCCCAGCCGCCTCAGAATCTCGGCCAATAGATCGCGGCCGACGGCGGAATGCTGGTAAACGACAAGGCGCATGCCTTGCAGATCAGCGCCGGCGAAGAAATCGGCATAGCGGCCGATGTAACGCTCGGCTGCCTCGCCGTCTTCGGCGGACAGTTCCCTATGTCCCGATTTGAAACGGCCGTTTTGATCGAAACGGGATTCCTCGAAAGCCTGACCGTAGATTCTCTCCCTCACTTCCCTCACTTTGTCGTTGATGGGAAGCTCGTGCTCCTTGAGCAATTCACCGCGGGAGGTATTAGTCTTATAACCATTGCGATCGAAGGGAATGTGGCTGCCGGTGACCATGATCCCGCCCTTGCCTTGGGATAAGGCATGGCAGGTCAACGCCGGAGTGGGGATGGAGCCCAGATTCACCGGCGTCATGCCGGCATCGGCGATGGCGCACTCGATGGCCTGGGCGAGTTCTCCACGTCCGAATGACTCGGCGATGTAATGACAGGAACTCGGCCGCAGGTCATAAGCGAAGTAGAATTCATCTCCGCAGATGATGCCGCCTTCTTCCGGGGGCAAGGACTTGAGATATTCGAGCTCGGCCAGGGCATTGATGTAGATCTCCAGTTGCGTCAAGTGGATCAACTCCCCCCTGCGCCCGCTGGTTCCGAATTTCATCTCCTGGGGTTCATATTCAAGCCTGGAGCGTAGGGTATTCATGGGATGGGTCTTCGTGGTCATTAAACTCAAGTTTTCTTGAAGGGGGTATGCGAATCGAGTTCTTCCAGGCTATGTTCGATGCCTAGAGTTTCTTCCTGTAAAAAGTGGCGGATAGCATCGGCAAAGCGCGAATCGGCGATCCAGTGCGCCGACCAGGTCGGGGTCGGCAATAGCCCGCGTGACATCTTATGGATACCCTGGGCGCCGCCCTCGAAACGGCTGATGCCATGGCGGATGCAATATTCGATAGATTGGGAATAACAGGTCTCGAAATGCAGGCTAGAGATGAATTCCGTCGCTCCCCAATAGCGTCCAAACAACGCGTCTTCGGCCAGGACATTGAAAGCGCAGGCGAGCGGCTGTCCATCGCGCATCGCCAGGATCAACAGCAGATTTTCCGCCATGGCTTCGCGCAGCCGATGAAAGAATTCCAGGCTCAGATAGGGCGATGACCAGTGGTTATGATAGGTGTTCAGGTAACAGCGGTAGAAGAATCGAAGCTGGTCGTCGCCGATTTCATGACCATTGAGGCAGATGAAATCGATGCCCGCCTCCGTCAAACGCCGGCGTTCCTGGCGAATTTTCTTGCGCTTGTCGTGGTTGAGCGCGGCCAGGAAATCCTCGAAACTGGCATAACCCGGATTTTGCCAGTGAAACTGGATGCCCTCGCGCAGCATGAACCCCAGCTTGCGCAAGGCTTCCAAATCGGGCTGGGAAGGGAAAAGCACATGCAGCGAGGAAACTCCGCTTTGCCGGGCCAATTCCACCGCCCCAGCCGCCAGCAGCAAGCGGTCCTCAGGGAAGCGGGCCAACAGGCGCGGGCCGGTGACGGGGGTGAAAGGCGCCGCACACAATAGCTTGGGGTAATATTCCAGGCCATACCGCTCGAAAGCATCCGCCCAGGCATGGTCGAACACATACTCGCCCCGCGAATGGCTCTTGGAATAAAGCGGCATGGCGCCGGCCAGGGACTGCTTTCGCCACAGGGTCAGATATAGAGGCTCCCAGCCGGTCTCCCCGCAAGCGCACCCGGTATCGTGCAGGGCGGAGAGGAATTCATGACGAAGAAACGGATTTTCACCCGCCAGTTCGTTCCATTGTTTCGGCTTGATGTCTGCCAGCGATTCGATGAGCTTCAGTTCCGGCATGAATGCTTAATCTCCTGAAATCCAAGGGGATAAACCTGGAGTGGGACATCACTCCACCCGGCTAATCCTTCCTTCCACCCGGTTGGTGATCGTCTTGTTCGGTAGACTGGCTATCGCTTCTTCCACCGACTGGCGAAAGCCGATGGGCAACCCCTTGTCCAGGCGCTCCGGGCTGGTTTTACCGGCGCCTTTGGAAAATACCTCATAGCCGTCGCTATAACCTTTTTCCCAGATGAAATCGGTGGTAGCGGCCAGATAAAGGCGGTTCAAATCCAAAGGCTGGTAGTTCTTGGAGCCGCGCGGCTTGACTTCGATATCGGCCGCTTCGATACGGTAGATGATTTTCCCATCGGCTTCGGCGGGATGATACTTGAAGCGAATACCGGATACCTGCAGGAAACGGCCATCGCCGAGATGGCTCTTGGAAACGGAATTGCGCAGGATGTCGAG
The DNA here is from genome assembly GCA_028711365.1 of Methylococcaceae bacterium. Classification (GTDB taxonomy): domain Bacteria; phylum Pseudomonadota; class Gammaproteobacteria; order Methylococcales; family Methylococcaceae; genus Methylumidiphilus. The sequence goes on along the minus strand of JAQTSI010000098.1, from coordinate 2,131 downwards.
CAGTTGCGCCCCGCTGATGCGGAAAGATGCCAGGGAATTATCATAATAGAAGATTCCCTCCATGTCATAGGTGATGACCGGGCCCGGGGGTATATTGTCATTGATGCGGATGCCGCCGCCATTGGTGAAAGCGACATCGGTCTTCATGCGCTCGCGGATGACATCGGCCAAAAAATCACCCAGGGCGGTTTCGCGCCCCCGCACCGCCGGTTCGACGCCTTCCAGCAAATATTGGGTCTGTCCTACCACCTGTTGTAAATCCTTGTCCATTCCCTTGAAAACCTGGGCCAGCTTGTCCAGCGATTTTTCGACCTCGGCCTGCACCTGTTGGTCTTTCTCCACTGTGGAATCCAGACTGATTTTCCGATGACGGGTTTCGACCCTGCCGTCGGCATGGACCTGGACATCATGAATCACGGCGCTCGCATTATCCGCATCGGCCTTGGTGATCCAGGTTTGGCCGATCTGTTTCTCGATGAAGAAATGCTCGTGGCCGCCGACGATCAGATTGACCTCGGGATATTCCCTGGCCAGCCATTGGTCCTGGTCGAAATCCTGATGGGTCAGGGCGATGATCATGCGAGCGCCCTTCTCCTTCAGGCTGGCTATGGCATTGCGGATCGCCGTCCGCCGCGGCTCGAGTTCGTAGTCGTAAGCGACATAGGGCTGACGCCCGGCGTCGAGGGTGATGCCGAAGATGCCGATCTTGATGCCATCGATTTCCTTGATGACGACATCATGGATATTGTTCAGTCTTTTCGAAAACGGTTCGCCTTTGGCATTCTCGGCGGAACGGTAATAGGTATTGGAAGATACCCAGTCGAAATCCGACTGGGCGATACGGCCCAATACCAAACCCGGATCCTTGTCATCGAACTCATGATTGCCAAAGACCATCAGCAGTCGAGGATCGTAGGCCGCCGCATCGCCATCCATCAGGTTGAGAACCCGGATCATGGGATCGGCTTTCAGGAATTTGCTCATCACCGAAGGGAAAAGGAAATCCCCGCCGTGGAGCACCAGCACACTTCCGCCGCGTTGTTCCAACTGCCGCCGCAGGGTGCGCAAACGGGCGAAGCCGCCGATCCGGCCTTTTTCCAAACCTTCGATCTTATAGGAATCGTTGACCTGGAGAATGGAAAAATGCGCCTCGGCGGCGGGCGCCGCCGGGTTCAACGTACAAGCGGCGAGCGACAGGGCGATGAACGCGGCAATTCCGATCGCGGGCTTGAATTTCATTGCACCCTCCGGCAGTGGGGAATTTCGTCTCGAGCGTTGACGGCTGGAAACCCGCACTCAACCCAGCCGCTGCAACACGCCTTCCAATTGGTCCAGGGTATCATAGCTGATGATGAGTTTGCCCGAGCCCTTGTCGCCATGCTGGATTTTCGCTTTCGCTCCCAGCGATAATGTAACGCGCTCTTCCAGCCGGACGATGTCCGGATCGCGCAGCATGGATTTCGGCTTGCCGGGTTCCAGAAGTTTGCGAATCAGGGCCTCGGTATCGCGGACAGTGAGCTTTTTCGCCGCCACCTGATGGCCGATTTCTGCCTGGCGCTCCCCATCCAGCGCAAGCAGGGCGCGGGCATGGCCCATTTCGATCCGGCCTTGTTGCAGCAAGGCCTTGGCTTCCGGATGCAATTCGTTGAGCCGCAACAAGTTGGTGATGGTGGCCCTAGACTTGCCGATGGTGTCGGCGATTTGCTGGTGGGTGAGAGAGAATTCTTCCTGTAAACGCCGCAAGGCCTCGGCTTCTTCCAGCGGAGTGAGATCTTCGCGCTGGATGTTCTCGATCAGGGCGACTGCCAGCGCTTCCTGGTCGCCGATGTCGCGGATCACTACCGGGATTTCCTGCAGGCGCGCCAGTTGTGCCGCGCGCCAGCGTCTTTCGCCGGCGACGATTTCATAGCGGTTCTCGCCGATAGGCCGGACGACGATGGGTTGCACGATGCCCTGGCCGCTGATGGAATCGGCCAACTCCTGCAGGCTGGCCAGATCGAAGTCCTTGCGGGGCTGAAAACGGCCGGTTTTCAGATATTCGATGGGCAGGGTGCGCAACTTGTCCGCCGCCGTCACGGCAGTTTCCATCCTGGCATGGCCTAGCAGGGCATCCAGTCCCCGGCCCAATCCT
>JAQTSI010000097.1 GCA_028711365.1 Methylococcaceae bacterium | reverse complement strand
CGCCGTGCAAAATGGCTGTCCTGCCATTTTGTCCCCCTGCAAGGGGGAAGGAGTTGATTTCCTTGCACTTTCAGACTTATGTAGATACCTATGATTCCATCCCTTGGTTCATGGACAGGATGGACAAAATCAATCAAAGGTATCACCAGGATTTCATCCTGCCATTCCTGTTCATCCTGTCAAAGTGATAGGGGATGAATAGTGAACACCATCGTGGCTAAAAGCCGCCGTCAAAATGCTTGCGCCGCTTTTGACACTCGGGTATGAAGTTTCTTCCTTGTCACTCGCCGTCAGCCATGAAATTTGCCGAAACTCCTTTGAGCCGCCAATTCGCCGCCTGTCTACGGCGCTTCGATCCCGATATGGAGGCATCGGTGGGTTGGGCCGCGCGGCTGGTGAGCCAGGCCGTGGATGAAGGCCATGTGTGCCTGGACTTGCGCCGCCATGCTGGACGGGAGTGGGAGCCCGGTCTGTGCCTGCCGCAACTGGATGCCTGGAAACAGGCACTTGAGGCCAGCCGCGTGACGGGGGGGCCGGGGGAATTCAAGCCGCTGATCCTGGAGGGCGATCGGCTTTATCTGGCCCGTTACTGGCTTTACGAGCAAGGCTTGGCGGATAGCCTGCTGGCGCGGGCCGGCACGATTTGCGAGGAAGTGGATGTCACCCGTCTGCGCGACGATCTGGATCGCTTGTTCCTCCACAATGCCGGGCAGATTCAGGATTGGCAGAAAACCGCCGCCGCCATCGCCGTGTTGCGCCGTTTCTGCGTCATCTCCGGCGGTCCTGGAACCGGCAAGACCTCCACCGTGGTGCGCATCCTCGCGGCCTTGCAGGCCCAAGCCGGCGGCAATTTGTCTATCGCTCTGGCCGCGCCCACCGGTAAGGCGGCGGCGCGGATGCAGGATTCCATCCGCTCCCAGAAACAGCAACTGGGTTTGCCCCCCGAGATCCTCGATCACATTCCGGAAACCGCTTCCACCCTGCACCGGCTGTTGGGCAGCAAGCCCGATTCGGTGTATTTCCGTCATCATCGCGACAACCTGTTGCCGGTCGATGTCGTGGTGGTGGATGAGGCTTCCATGATCGATCTGGCCTTGATGGCCAAATTGACCGATGCGCTGCCTGCCCGCGCCCGGCTGATCCTGTTGGGCGACAAGGACCAACTGGCCGCGGTGGAAGCTGGGGCGGTATTCGCCGACCTCTGTGCCGGGCAGGGTTACAGCCCGGATTTTCGCGAAGGGCTGCTGGAGGCGGCGGGCGTGGATGTGGGCGCCAGCGGGAATGCGCCCCCCCTGGGCGATTGCATCATCCAGTTGCGCCGCAGTCATCGTTTCGGCGGCGATAGCGGCATCGGCGAGCTGGCCCGGCGAGTCCAGCAAGGCGAGAGCGAGGCGAGCCTCGGCTTGCTGAGTGGCGAGCGTTTGGCGGATTTGGGCTGGTGTTCCCGCTTTGGCCAGGATGATTTGCTGGAACGCATGGACTTGGGTTACCGAGAGTATTTCCAGGCGGTCGATGGCGGGGCGGATGAGCGGGAGATCCTGGCCGCTTTCAACCGCTTCCGCGTCCTTGCCGCCCATCGCCTGGGCCCGTCCAGCGCGGCTTCGGCCAATCGGGATTTTGAATTCCTGCGCCGCGAGCGGCTGCGTACTCCGGCTTATGAGCGCTGGTATCCGGGCCGCGCGGTCATCGTCACCCGCAACGACTATGGATTGAAGCTATTCAATGGCGATGTGGGGATATGCCTGCGCCTCGAGGGCCAATTGCGCGTCTGTTTCGAGGAGGCCGACGGCAAGCTGCGTAGCTTCGCCCCCGCCCGGCTGCCCGAGCACGAACCGGTCTACGCCATGACGGTGCACAAGAGCCAGGGTTCGGAATTTCACGAAGTGCTGCTTCTGCTGCCCGAGGTCTTGAGCCCGGTGCTCAATCGGCCCCTGGTCTACACTGCCATCACCCGCGCCAAAAGCCGGGCCGAAATCTGGGGCAGGGAGGAAGTATTGGCCGCCGCCATCCAGCAAATGCCCGAGCGGACTTCGGGATTGCGGGAGAAATTGTGGGGCGGTGTATGATGGCGTTTTGATGACCTTAAGTTTCGGCGCATCTGAAGGCTCGATTCGCGCCATGTCCGGCTTCTTCAGACGTTCTGTGGAAAATCAGAACCCGTCCAGTGGGGCAAAAAAAATGGTTTTGATCGTCCACTCGTCGGAAGCCGAGGTCAATCCTCGTCCCAGACCCAAGCTGATGTTCCAGTCATCGCCATGGCCATATTCAATGACACTGAATATAGTATGAGATTGATCTTCCAACGAATAAGTATTATTGACGGGCCCGGTCTCACCATAATATTCGAAACCGAAAGACAGCATCTCATCGAGATGCCTCATCAGGGCGAGGGCGGGAAAAAAATCAGGTACGCCATCGCGGGTCAGCGACCAACTGAATAGGGTGTTGACCGTCAACAGCCAGTCCTCGTCTTCATAGCCCGCAATGAAACCGCCATCCAGGAACCAGCGATCGATTTGAAAACGCCGGTCGTACCCTGCCGCCGAGACCGTTCCGCCCAGAAACCAGCCGCCTTCCTCGGGGGCTTGAAGGGGTATCCAGGTCAATCGGCCGATGCCGCCCGCAGCCGACCATTGTCCGTGTCGGTCGATATTCACGGGAAGGTACACACTGGCTTCCAGGGAATCGGTCAAGCCATAGGAAATCTCCGGGGTGAAGCGGACACCGTGATGGTTCGTCACTTCTCCGGGATAATAGGGCTCCTGCCTCCCACTGGGCGTGGTATTGACATGCAGGCCGGCGGACCAGGTGCCTTGGGGATTCGTTTGATTGTTGTACAGTTGGATGACATCGGCGATTTCCGCCGACGCCACACCGCCCAGCAGATAAATGATCCACACAGGCGATTGGGCCGCCCGAGCCCAACGGGCGCGAAAGCGATGCGGGATGGCGCCTTTGCCGGGACTGTCGGCAAGAGATCTTGCGCCATCGCGCCGGTCGATCATTCTTCCATGGCTCCGACCAGGCTGCGATACAGCGGTTGCGAATCCCAAAGCGCCTGGTGGCTGCCTTGCGCGATAAGCCTGCCGCCATCCAGCAATACCCGGTGCGCGGCCAATTGCATGACGGCGGGATTATGCGTGATGAGCAGAGTCGTTCGCCCTTGCATCAGGCGGTCCAGCCCCATCATCACCGTGCGCAAGGCGTCCCCGTCGAGTTGCGAGGTCGGTTCGTCCAGCAGGACGATGCGCGGATCATGCAAGAAAAGCCGCGCCAGCCCGATCAACTGCCGTTCGCCGCCGGACAGGCCCGCTCCCCGCTCTCCCACGACCGTATCTAGACCACGCGGCAAGCGTCCCAGCAGCGGCCCCGCCCCGGCCTCCGTCAAAGCCCGCAGAACCTGCTCTTGCGTCGCCTCCGGCTTGCCGATCGCCACATTGTCCGCCAGCGTTCCATGCAGCAGCACGGTTTCCTGCAACATCAAGCCGATGACGCCGCGCCATGCCGCGACGTCCCATGAGCGCAAATCCTCGCCGCCGACGAGTATGCGGCCTTCGGCGGGCTCATAGAAGCGCATGAGAAGATCGAACAAGGTGCTCTTGCCTGAGCCGTTTCGGCCGATCAAGGCGACCCTGGCGCCTTCCTCGATGGCAAAGGACAGATTTGCCAGGGCGATGCGGTTCGATCCGGGATAGCCGAACGACAGATTCTCCAGCGCCAAGGCGTTGTCTTTCGTGCCTCGGGTGGTTCCCGATAGGGCTTCCTGCGGAGAGGACAACAATTCCGCGATCCTTATGGCGATGCCCCGGCAGGATTGGAATTGGTAATAATAGCCGCCAATGCGGGTCATGGGGCCTGCCAGAAGATCCATGTAGGCGATGAAAGCCACCAGGGTGCCGATGGTGATCTGCTTGTCCAGCACCATGTTGCCGCCATGCCAAAGCACCACCACGATGCCCAGGGTCTCGGCAAAATGCCACAAGGGCGTCACGGCGGCCCGACGGATTCCACCGTAAATGCCCATCCGCATCATCTTCCTGTTGATCGTATCCAGCCGCGCCACCGCATGGTCCTCGGCCTTGAAAGCACGCACCGTTCGGGCCGCGCCCAGGGATTCCTGCAAAACCCCGGCCAGGCGAGCCGCGAACATTTGCGTCGCGCGCTGGAAAATCGGCAAGGATTGCCCGAAATAACCGCTGATCACCGTGGCCAAGGAAAGAATGGCGATCACCAAAGCGGTCATCTCGACATCGGTCAAACCCATGATGATGATGACGCCCAGGCCTACCAGCAGGTCGAAGCTGAAATCGCCGAACAATTCCTTGATGCCGGCCTCGAAGCTGTTCACATCGCTGGTGGCGCGATAACTCAAAGCGCCGCTGCGATACCTCGCGAGTTGGGCCAGCGGCATGGTGTGGAAGCGGATATAGAGGCTGCGGCGCAATTGGTAGGAAGCCGCGGAAAACAGCCAGGCTTCGATGAGCAGCGCCACGGCATGGCCGATCACCATGAGGACGATGGTGGCCACCATGGCACCCGCCACCCACTCCAGCGGCCATTCCGCCCTTTCTCCGACGATGGCGTCAATGCCCAGTTGCAATAGCCAGGGATAGAGGATTTCCACCGCCGCCGAGAACAGTATCGCCAACAGCAAACCCAAGGTCAGGATCGGCCGAAATCGGACATACCATCCGAACAATTGCGCCCAGGATTTCGGCATGGGGCGCGACATTCATACCGTCCGTATGGAATAGGAATGCCGGTTGAGGTGCATGATCATGCAGGATAACAATGCCCCGCTTTTCATGTACTCGCTGAGATTGAAATAAGCAATCTCAAAACCCCGTTCGGCGCAAATATCCTCCAGTACCCGGTTCTTGGCGATTTCAAATTGGTAATCCTCCGTGCCTGCCTTCAAATCATGGATATTGGAGGCATTCAGGATGATGTTATCGAGCCGCAAGGAGTTGCAGATGCCGCTGTAGGCAACGTCAGCGGAGACATCGATGATGTCGGTTACCGACTCGATCTGTTTGATTTCCTCCGGGGTAAAAATCTCGGTGCAAACCAGGGTCTCCTCGTGGGAGAGCGGAAAGATCGAACAGTCGAGATGATACAAATAGGGATCTGTTTCTTCGACCTGGATGATCTTCATATCGAAGTTTTCGGCCATCCATTCATAGGTCTTCGCGTCGGAGCGCTCGCCATAACCGCCGATATACACATTATCGTAAAGATGTTTGAGTTCGGCTTCCCCCTCGAAGCGAAAGGGTGCGACTAGGGTTTGATACCCCATGGTCTCGAAAAATTTCACGCCATATCCGGTTTCTCCCTTGCGCGGTTCGGAAGAGAAATTGGAAACCACCACCGTTTCCCGTCCCGGCAAATGTTCGGGCACAAAAGCCAGATTGGCGGTGAATACCTGGTCCTGCAAGCCGCATTTGGCCGGTGTGGGCAGCAAGTAAACCAGCGCTTCCGAGGCAATGAAATGGTAAAGCTCGAGAAATTGCAGCAAGCCGCGGCGGTAATCGATATTGCCATCGCCGGGCTGATATTCTTTCATCCAAATATTATTGTGATGATCCACCGTGTGCGAGAAAGGGGGACACATCAGGTAGGCTGGCCGCCCCATGGTCGCGCTGGAAAGTTTTTCATAAACGGGCCAGTAAGAAGTAGACATAAGGATTTCCTGAGCTATTTTTCGATAATACGAACGAGAGGATCGACTCCTGCCTCGACATGCATGCGATCCGGCAGCAGGGTTTCAAACGTCCAGCGTTCCGATAAGGGTATGATGAGATCCACCTGCGAACCAAAACGTATCTGCGAGAATCGCCTGTTTTGCGCGAAAGGATGATTTTGCCCTAATTCGAAAGGCAGGATCGTGGCCACGTCATAATCGGCGATTTGCAGGATGTAATAGGTTATCTCCAGGCTCGGCGCATAAACCTTGTTGAGCATCCTCTGATTGCTGAACAGGTAATCCGCCTCGTCGCAAGGTCGCAAGGCTTCGCCTAGCAAGGCGTCCTCCACCGCCAACATCGGAAGGTTGTGGGTTTCGATGGCGGGAAGAAGCTTGTAGCTCAAATTGCCGGTATAGGGTATGCGATTCACATGCACATCATACATGGACATGAAGATGCCGATGACCAGGCAGCTCTGATTGAAACAATCATCCCGCAGGGCTTGGCGGAGAGTATAATTTTTGCCCTTGATTTCCACCAGACATTCCGCCGGGCCGACGGTTTTCTGGTATAAAATCACTCCATCGGCTGGAGAGAAGAAATAGGAAGTATCCGAGTACATGGGGCGCGCCGGATCACGAAAGAAATGCTGCTCGGACAGATATCGCATACTGTTCCGGCGCGCATCCTGAACATCCGTTGCATTCCATTCTTTGAGGTCTTTGGCCATCTCCAAATCCGCTTATTCAAGAATTGACGGAACATGATAATCAATGGGCAATAACCCTGTCAATGGAATTAACCGTCGGAAATTTTGGCTTTGTTGCTGCCAGTTCTATGGTTATCGTTTCACGGCATACATGGCAACATAGCATCTCGTGACTACGAATCGCCCTCGAGCTTTAAAAGCCATGTAAAAACAATTATATGTATTTTTACTAATGGTTACTGATTGGGTTATTTGAGTCATTGATATTGCATTTGGCAGATGGCATGGTTCGCGTCAGGGAAGAAACATTGGCTGTCAGAGCGTAACTGTTAAGTTCCCTCCCCCTGGCAGGGGGAGGGTTAGGGTGGGGGTTGAACGCTGATGATACAGCGGCGCTTCTGGATACGGCGAATCTCTACCCCCATCCCAGCCTTCCCCCTGCAAGGGGGAAGGAGTTAATTTTCTTGTACTTTCAGACTTATGTAGATACCCATACCTGCAAGGGGGAAGGGGTGTGAATGAATACGTCAGGGCAGGTTAAATATTAGGTTTAATACCCTTGCAATAAATACAACTCATTGATTCACAATGTTTTCCTTGTAAAGCATGGGCTTGGGGCTTGCAAAACTTTAATAGGCCATTGCGATGAGATGGTCGCCGCTATCGGCCACGGCGATCAATCTTGCCGATTCGATGCGCCTGCACAGCTCGCGGCCCGGTTCGGCCAAAGTCTCCACCCGCAGGTAATTGGGGGTGTAGCCCGGAAACCACCGCCTGCCATCCTCCCGTGTCGGTCGGCCTTCCTCCCATAGCACGGGAAATTCCCGCCCTACGAAACGGGCGAGCGTCTGGCGCTTATGCTTTTCCGCCAGTTGGTGCAACTGTTGGGTGCGAATCTTTTTGAGTGGGCCTGGGACCTGGCCCGGCAGCGCGGCCGCTTTCGTGCCTGCGCGGACGGAATAACCGAAAATGTGGATATGGCCGAATGCCATGGCCTCGATGAATTCCAGGCTCTCCCGCCATTCCTCCTCGCTCTCGCCGGGAAAGCCGACGATGATGTCGGTGGTGATGTTGAGGTCGGGGCAGGCGCTTCTGGCCCGGGCGACGAGTTCGGCATAGTCGGCGCTCTTGCCGCGCCGGGCCATGCGCCGCAGCACCGAGTCCGATCCACTTTGCAAAGGCAGGTGCAGATGCGGCATCAAGCGCGGATTTCGCATCACGTCGAAGAACGCTTCCGTCAATTCCCAGGGTTCCAGCGATCCGATGCGCAGGCGGGGAATCTCCGTCCGTTCCAGTATGGCACTGACCAGATGCTCCAGGCGCAATCCCGCATCCTTGCTCCAGCCGCCCAGATGCACCCCGGTCAAGACGAATTCCTGAATGCCCTGGCTGTGCAAGGTATTGATCTCCTCGACGATCTCGGCGACGGACCGGCTGGTTTCCTCGCCCCGCGCCAGGGTGACGATGCAGAACGTGCAGCGGTAGCGGCAACCGTCCTGCACCTTCACGAAGGCGCGTTGCCTGCCTAAGCTGAACAGAGAAGCCTCGCCGGGTTCGGCGGAAAAGGCCGGCATGGTCTGCCAATCCAGGCTCTCCCGGGCGATCTCCACCAGGCGGGCTTTGTCGGCATTGCTCACCACCAGATCCACCCCGAGCGCCTGCCGGACTTCGTCGGGGTTCAGGCTGGCGTAGCAGCCGCTGACCACCAGCTTGGCGCTAGGGTTCTCCCGGTGCGTGCGGCGGATCAGGTGCCTGGATTTGCGCACCGCATCCTGGGTGACTGCGCAGGAATTCAGCACGATCAGGTCGGCTTCGTCATCATCAGGCACGATGCGATGACCTTGCGCCTGGAACTGTTGCGCCCAGGTTTCCAATTCGGCCTCGTTCAGACGGCAGCCTAGGGTTTTCAAGTTGACGCGCATGGATTGAATGTCTCTTTAATCATCGACAGTGTCCGGGTATGATCGGGCATCATCCGGGCGGAATTGGTCAGGGCAACTTGTTCTTTCGACGCCGATATCGGTCGGCATTCGAAGAATCAAGTCCTTCCCATCGAACTGTTGGCTCTGCGAGGAAGGCAAGCGCCATGGCATGGTTGCATTCGGGGCTTTAGCTTCCCCCGAGGCAGGCAAAGGTATCTATACGAGTCTGAAAGTGCAAGTGACAGGAAGGCTATTGCGTGGGATATGGGGAATGCGGAATGCGGATTGCGAAGTGCGGAATGCGGAATGCGGATTTCGGAATGGGAATTGCGGAATGGGGAATGCGGATTTCGGATTTCGGAATGCGGAATTCACTCCGCAATCCGCACTCCACATTCCGCAATTCCCATTCCGCACTCCGCACTCCGCACTCCGCATTCCGCATTCCGCAATTTACTTGGGAGACGGTTCATGCTTGAAGACAAGACATTCATTCCCGTCAGCGTCCTGATCGTGGACGACAACCCCGCCAAACTCACCGCCCTGGGCGCGGCGTTGACGGGCATGGGGGTCGACATCGTCACCGCCGCCTCGGGGTTGGAGGCATTGCGCAAACTGCTGGAGCAGGACTTCGCGGCGGTGTTGCTCGATGTGAACATGCCGATCATGGACGGTTTCGAGACGGCGAAAATGATTCGCAGCCGGCCGCGCTCCGAGCATCTGCCGATCATCTTCGTCACCGCCGAGGTGCTGACCGAGGAAGCCCGGCTCGAAGGCTATGAAATCGGCGCCGTCGATTACATCATCAGCCCGGTTTTGCCGCAGATCCTGCGCTCCAAGGTGGCGACCTTCGCCGACCTGTATCGCCTGCGCGAGCAGAGTCATCGCTATAATCTGGAATTGCTCGCCAAGACCGAGGAGATCGCGCGGCAGAATCTCATGCTGGAAGAGGCCAGCCGCTTGAAGAGCGAATTTTTCGCCAACATGTCGCACGAACTGCGCACCCCGCTCAACGCCATCATCGGTTTTTCCGAATTGCTCAAGGATGGCATGATGGGCGAGCTTTCCCCGCAACAGCACGAACAAATAAGCCTGGTTTATAGCAGCGGCCAGCACTTGTTGGCGCTGATCAACGACAGCCTGGACCTGTCCAAGGTGGAGGCCGGAAGGATGTCGCTCGAACTCGCCGACATCAACCTGCCATTCCTGCTCCAAAATGGCCTCCTCATGGTCCGCGAGATGGCGGCGAAACACCGCATCCAGCTCGCGCTGGAAATCGAGCCGGGGCTGGAAACCCTGACCGCCGACGAGCGCAAATTGCGGCAAGTGCTCTATAACCTGCTTTCCAACGCGGTCAAATTCACCGATGAAGGCGGCCGCGTCAGTGTGACGATGCGCCGTTCGCACCGCGATGCCGGCGCGGTGGCGGAGATCGCCGTCGAGGATACCGGCATCGGCATCGCCGAAGCGGATCTGGACAAGCTGTTTCGGCCTTTCTTTCAGCTCGATGTCTCGCTGGCGCGGCGCCATGAAGGCACCGGCCTCGGTCTGGTGATGGTGAAGCGGCTGATGGAACTGCATGGCGGCGGTGTGGAGGTGATGAGCGAACTCGGCAAAGGCAGCCGCTTTCTGGTGTGGCTGCCGCTGAATCGTGGATCCTGAATGGGGAGTGCGGATTTCGGAATGCGGATTGCGGAGTGCGGAGTGCGGAGTGCGGAGTGCGGAGTGAATTCCGCATTCCGCATTCCGCATTCCGCATTCCGCATTCCGCAATCCGCATTCCGCATTCCGCATTCCGCAATCATTTAGGGGGAATGACATGACAGAGCAAGATCTGAAACCGGCCAGCATCCTGGTCGTGGATGATGACATGGCCGCCTGCAGGCTGTTGGAGACGATCCTCTGCGCACAGGGCTATGCCGTGCGTACCGCGGTCAGCGGGCGGGAAGTGCTGGCCGCGGTGGAGGAACGGCTGCCCGACCTGATCCTGCTCGACGTGCTGCTGCCCGACACCGACGGCTTCGAGGTGACGCGAAAGCTCAAAGCGGATGCCCACAGCCGCCCCATTCCCATCATCCTGGCGACGGTGCTGGAGGACCGCGAATCGCGCCTCAAGGGGTTGGAGGCGGGGGCGAACGAATTTTTGATCAAGCCGGTGGATCATGCGGAATTGCTGGTGCGGGTGAGAAATCAGCTCAAGATCAAGGAATTCAGCGACTTCCTCACCCATCACAACCGGATTTTGGGGGAGCAAGTGCGCGAGCGCACGCTTGAGCTGCACCAGTTGATGGAGCAGACCGTCACGGCCATCGCCCTCACCCTGGAAAAGCGCGACCCTTATGCCGCCGGCCATCAGCAGCGCGTGGCCAGGCTCGCGGCCGCCATCGCCGCCGACATGGGGCTGTCGCCGCAACAGGTGGAAGGCATCCATTTCGGTGCCTTGCTGCATAACATCGGAACGGTGGCGGTACCGGCGGAAATCCTGAATCATCCGGGCAAGCTGAGCGAGCTGCAGTTTGCCCTGATCCAGCGGCATGCCTTCACCGGGTTCGAGATCGTCAAGGACATTCCCTTCCCCTGGCCGGTGGCGCAATTGGTGCTGCAGCATCACGAGCGCCTGGACGGTTCCGGTTACCCGCAAGGTCTCAAGGGCGAGCAGATCCTGCTGGAGGCGCGCATCCTGGCGGTGGCCGACGTGATGGAAGCGATGCTGGCCTACCGGCCCTACCGCGCCGCCTTGGGAATGGACGCGGTGCTCGACCTGTTGAGCCAGGATAACGGCGATCGGTTCGACCCTGCCGCGGTGGAAGCCTGTCTGCGCGTCGTCAAGCAGCCGGGTTTTGCCGCCACCCACCCATGAGCAAACGGAAGTGGCCGGTTCGATCGAACACCCCTTGGGGGGGGATGGCCTTGCTCGGTGCGGTCGTGCTGGGCACCGAATGTGTGTTCCTGACTCTGCGCTACCAGATATTGATTCCCCTGTTGCCGATTCGACTGGCGGAGCCGGTCTGGGATGTCGTCAATGCCGACGTTTTGAGCGTGGCCCTTGGTTCCGCTCTCCATGTCCTGGTCATCCGGAAGTTGCAGGAATCGAAGGATTTGCTCCGCTCCATCGTGGACCATGTCCCGGCGCGCATCTTCTGGAAAGACCGCGATTCGCGCTATCTGGGCTGCAACTTTCGGTTTGCGCAGGATGCGGGCTGCTCCAACCCGGACGAGTTGATCGGCAAGAGCGATTTTGACATGGTGTGGAAGGATCAGGCCGAGCGGTATCGCGCCGACGATAGCGCCACGATGGAATCGGGCACACTTAAGCTGAATTACGAAGAGTCGTTGACCAAACCGGACGGCAGCAGGATCTGGGTGCGCACTTCCAAAGTGCCGTTGCGTGATGGCCATCACCGGGTCATCGGCATCCTGGGCATTTACCATGACTGCACCGAGGACAAACAGGCGGAGGGCGCATTGCGGGAAAGCGAGGAACGCTATCGCTCCCTGTTTGAAAACATGCTGGAAGGCTATGCCTATTGCAGGATGCTGTTCGAGCAGGATGAGCCGCTGGACATCGTCTATCTCGACGTCAATCGCGCCTTCGAAAGAATCACCGGGCTGAAGGACGTGATCGGAAAGAAGACCACCGAACTCATCCCCGGCATACGCGCCTCCCATCCGGAATTGTTCGAAATCTATGGCCGGGTGGCTTCGACCGGCAAGCCGGAAAAATTCGAGATCTATCTGGAGCAACTAGGAGTGTGGTTTTCCATCACCGCCTATAGTCCGCGCCAGGAACATTTTGTCGCCATGTTCGACGACATCACCGAGCGCAAACGCTCGGAAGGCCGGCTCCGGGAATCGAGGGATCTGCTCCAATCCATCGTGGAAACCGCGCCGGTGCGCATCTTCTGGAAAGACCGCGATTCGCGCTATCTGGGCTGTAACACCCGGTTCGCGCAGGATGCCGGCTTGTCCAGGCCGGCAGAACTGATCGGCAAGACCGATTTTGAGATGGGCTGGAAGGATCAGGCCGAGCGGTATCGCGCCGACGACCAGGCCACGATGGAATCGGGCATCCCTAAGCTGAATTACGAGGAGCCGCAGACCACGCCGGACGGCGGCAGGATCTGGCTGAGCACCTCCAAGATGCCGTTGCGTGACGACCAGGATCGGGTCATCGGCGTTTTGGGCATCTACCAGGACATCACCGAACGCAAGCAGGCCGAGCAGAGAATCACAGCAAGCGAACAGCGCTATCACCATCTGTTCGAGAATATGCGAAGCGGCGTGGCCATCTACCAGCCCGACGCGCAGTGCGGGACATTCACCTTCAAGGCCGTCAACCAGGCAGCGGAACGCATCGAACGGATGCGGCGCGAGGACCTGGTGGGCCGAGACGTGGAGGAGGCCTTTCCCGGCGTAGCCGATTTCGGCTTGCTGGAGGTGTTGCGGCGCGTGTGCCGCAGCGGCTCCCCGGAAAGCTTTCCCGTCACCCTCTACCGGGACGGACGCATCGAAGGTTGGCGCGAAAACTACGTTTACCGCCTCGACACGGGCGAGATCGTGGCGGTCTATGATAATGTCACCGAGCGCGTGCAGACGGCAGAAGCGCTGCGAATCAGCACGCTAAAACATCGGTTGCTGTTCGAGAGTTCGCGCGATGCCCTGATGCTGCTGACGCCGCCATCGTGGATGTTCAGCGAAGCGAATCAGGCGACACTGCGACTGTTCGGAGTCTCCAGCGTGGCCGAATTCACCGCGCTCGGGCCCTGGGACGTTTCTCCGGAGCGGCAGCCGGATGGACGCTCCTCGGGCGAGAAAGCGCTGGAAATGATCGCAACGGCCCTGCGCGAAGGCTCCCATTATTTCGAGTGGGAGCACCGGCGGCTGGATGGCCAGACGTTTGCCGCCGACGTGCTGTTGACTCGCATGGAAGCCGGCGGCGAGCGGTTTCTGCAAGCGACCGTGCGCGACATCACCGAGCGCAAGCGGGCGGAAGAGGAACTGCGCACCAGCGAGTTCCGGTTCCGTTCGCTCACCGATCATTCCTCGGACCTCACTTCGGTCATCAATCCCGACGGCGTGATCCGCTATCAGAGCCCGGCAAACCAGCGTTTGCTCGGCTACGGCGACGGCGAGCTCGATGGCCGCAGCCTGTTCGAGTTCATTCCTCCCGAAGACCACGAGCGCATCATCTCGGCGATCGGGGCGACGCTGACCGCCGCAGGCAAGGTGCAGATCGTCGAGCATCGGGTGCGGCACAAGGATGGCAGCTTGCGCGCGTTCGAGAGCGTAGGCCGCTACCTGCCGGAGATGGCAGGCATCGTCGTCAACAGCCGCGACATCACTGTGCGCAAGCAGATGGAGCAGGACAACCTGGCGGCGAGCGCCCTCCTCAAGAGCGCGCTGGAGGCCGCCATCGGCGCCATGGCCACCGCGCTGGAGCAGCGCGACCCCTACACCGCCGGACATCAACGCCGGGTGGCGGAGTTGGCAGTGGCCATCGCCGAGGAGATGGGACTGGCCGCCGAGGCGATCGAAGGCATCCATTTCGGCGGCCTGATCCATGACATCGGCAAAATCTCGGTGCCGGTGGAAATCCTGAGCAAACCGGGATTGCTCTCGGATGTCGAACTGGATCTGATCAAGACCCATGCCGAGGCCGGTTACCAGATCGTGAAGGGGATCGCCTTCCCCTGGCCGGTGGCCGACATGGTGCGCCAGCATCACGAACGCCTGGACGGTTCCGGTTATCCGCAAAGTCTCAAGGGCGGGCAGATCGTGCTGGAGGCACGCATCCTGGCGGTGGCCGATGTGTTGGAAGCCATGACGGCCAACCGCCCTTATCGACCCGGCCTGGACCTGGATGCGGCGCTGGCCGAATTGAAGCGGGGCCGCGGCGTCCTGTACGATCCCGAGGTGGTGGGAGCCTTTTTGCACCTCATCCGGGAGAAGGGTTTCATCTTCAGCCAATAACTTTTATTGGATGCCGCGGCGAATTGACCAGAACCGAATTGACCAGAACCGAATTGACCAGAACCGGTTGTGATGGGCGGGGCAGGGTGATAGCATCCTCAATCAGCAAAATCCGAAAGGAGGGACCATGGGCAGGATTCTGATCGTCGAAGACAATCCCATCAACATGAAGTATGCCGTGACCGTGCTGGAACACGCCGGACACCAGGTCTTGCAGGCGCAGGATGCCAGCGCCGGCATTCGTCTCGCGCGTGAATCCCTCCCCGATCTCATCTTCATGGACATCCAACTCCCCGGCATGGACGGACTGGAAGCCGTCCGCCGGATCAAGGCCGATGAAGTCAGCCGCCAAATTCCCATCTACGCATTGACCGCTTTCGCCATGAAGGGCGACGAGCAACGCTTCCTCGCGGCCGGCTGCGACGGCTATCTGTCCAAACCGGTGAGCTACAA
>JAQTSI010000096.1 GCA_028711365.1 Methylococcaceae bacterium | reverse complement strand
GTGATGCACCCGAAAGTGGCTGCTCCAGACGATTTCCTCGATTTTCGCCGGCGCCCCGTCGAGACCGCGCGCATCGACCAGCGCCTGTATGTCGGCGATCCCCGGATGTTCGGGCGGATCATCCATCGTGGCTACCACCCGATGACGACCGCCGGGCAAGGGCGCTACCACGAGCAATCCCTGCGGCGAGAAGAACAGCATCACCTCCTCGCTGCTCAACGGCCAGGACATGCGCACATCCGCGAGCACGAACGACTGTGCGTACTGCTCGCCACCGAATCCGATCCCGGCCTGTTCGCGCACGACGCTGTGCATGCCGTCGGCGCCGACCACATAGCGGGCCCGCACCGACTGCGGTTCTTGCTCGCCGTGGACGACGGTCGCGTTGACGCCATCGCCATCCTGGCGAAGATCGGTGACCCTGTGCTGCCACAATACGTCGCCTCCGAGCTCGCGCAGCCGTTGCAACAGGATCGCCTCGGTGAGGTTCTGCGGAATCATCAAGGTGTAAGGGTAACGGGTCGGCAAGGGCTCGAATCCTACGCTGACGAGAACTCGGCCTCGGTCGCGAACCGTGAAGCGGGAGACGATATGCCCCGCGGCGAGCAGCCGCCTGGTGACATCGAGTTCTTCCAGCACTTCGAGCGTGCGTGCATGGACTACCGCGGCGCGGGACGTGTTGGCGCCCTCGGTGAGCCGGTCCAGCAGCGCAAACGGAATGTTCCGGCTCGCCAGGACGCAGGCGAGGGAGAGGCCGGTGGGACCGGCGCCGACGATCAGAATATCTATGGTTTGGGGCAATGGATTCATCGCATCATCTCCTATGTTACCAACACTTGTTTGCCAACATATGTTGACAAGGTTGTCATGTTCTAATGGACATGTCAACAGATGTTGGCCTACAATGGTTGGCATGACAAATACTGACCGACCACGCCGCTGCGAACCGACTCGCCAAGCCATCCTGCAAGCCGCGCGCGAACGTTTCGCCTGTGAGGGCTATGACCGGACCACGATCCGGGCGATTGCCGCCGACGCCAATATCGACCCCTCGATGGTCATGCGCTATTTCGGTAACAAGGAACAGTTGTTCGCCGCTGCGGCCAAATTCGACCTGCATGCCCCGGACTTGAGTGAGACACCGCCCGAGGAACGGGCGGATCGACTGGTGCGGCATTTCATCCGGCTCTGGGAAGGCGATCTGGCCGACAGTTCCTTACAGATCCTGTTGCGCTGTGCTTTGACCAACGAAACCGCCGCGGAGCGAATGCGCCTGATATTTGCCGAGCAAGTCATCCCCCTGGTCACGACCGGAATCGACCCGGACGAAGCGGTCGAACGCTCCGGTCTGGTGGCGTCGCAGATGCTCGGCCTGGCCTTATGCCGCTACGTGCTGCGATTGCCTGCGGTGGTGGCGCTGGATTCCGAGCGCCTGGCGACCTGGATCGCCCCGACGATCCGGCGTTACCTCACCGAACCGCGAGCGCCAATCCCTTCGGCAAGGGAAATTCAAGCCGGCAATGATTTTTTAAACGGTAAGCCAGCCAACTGATATTGAAATCGAAAAGGATGCCCTAGAAACCTTCAGAAAGCTCCCAACATCCCCAGCGGGCTCCTTCTTGACCCGATGGGATTAGGCTCAAGGGCTGATTAATCCTGGCGTTCAATCTTACCAAGACGGCAGATTCAATCCTTTGCCCGAAACCTCCTGCCCCTCGACTGAAATCATAACGGCGTCCGGTCCAAGGAAGTAGCGGAGCATCACCCACCCTCGTAATCGTATCGAGCGATGGGCCCCACAACCGTGAATCTTTTTCACTCAAATGCAGTCCATCAGGCTGGCTCCGTCCCCATCCGTGGAATGTGGTGGCGTTTTCTTGCCAATCGGTGCAACGCACGATGCCATAACCGGACTTCAGTTCGCCGCCCAATCGGCAGATTTCCAGCCATTCGCGCCAAGAACGTCCAGCCAGCTTGGAATCCCGCAGCCATAGGCCGCCCCCTAACCGAATCGGTTGCCCCTTATTCGGACCATACAAATGGCGGGGAGCAAGGTATTCCACTTCGAACAAGGCGCTTTCCACGGCGCTCCGTTTCTCCAGATGCAGGGTCACATGGTGGTCGCCACTCAGATAGCGTTCCGGGTGTTGAGGCCAATCCTGTTCGATACGACCCTGCCGATCCAGGATGAACGCTGGCGCGAATAGGGCGTTGGCGGCAACCTCGCACAGAGCCGCCTGGAAATCTTCTGGCTTACCGCCTTTCGACCGTCCCAGTTGAGCGGCCAGGGCATAGCCGATCACATGGCCGGGCACGAAAGCATGACTGCGCGCCAGCATACCGACACGCCCGCAACCCAGATGCAAGGGTGTCGCCAATTCCAGAGTAAAGGCGGCAAAGCGGTATCCACTCATGACGAGGCCTTATTAAATGCCTTGGCGTGGTAACGGGCATAGGTCAGGGTGATTTCCATGAGTTGCTTGGTCAGCAACAGGCGGCGCAAGGCGTCGGTCGGCGTTTCCTCGTCCTGTTGGGCGCTGATGCCCCGATAATAGCTCGCCATGTCGGGCTGGCTGTCCTGATACAGCCGGGTATCCTTGAGCAGTTGACGGATGCGATCATCGATCAACTTCACGGCGTTTTTCTCTTTGTCCTTGCGGGTGGCGAGGAACAGGCCGAAGGCGTAGACGCCCTGCTCGGTCAATACCGCCAGCGATTTGGTCAGGGTGTTTTCGCTCACCTTGGGATCGGCGGGGTCCACCATCCGGTTGGCGGCCTGCGCCGCCAGGGGTTCCAGATTCATCAGGCTCATCGCATCAACCCTCCACCAGCATCGCTTGCATGCGGCCGAATCCGCGCGTGGTCATAGCCCCCAACCCCAGCGCGCAGGCCAGATCCAAACCATGTTCAACCAGCGTTTTACCCTTGTGGTAGAGATCGGGAAAACGCAAGTCGTCGAAATCCACCTGGCCGCGATAGAGCGTGCCGCGCGGCATGGCCTCGTAGGTGAACAGAGCGCCTTCCACGCCTGCTCCGGTTTCGAAGTCGATGGAAACCGAGGTGCGGGTCTCCAGGTTGGAATTGACCAGCGCCGGAAACAGGTTCTCGTGAACCAGAATCAGGTGATCCTTCACATAGTCCATGCCCGAATGTTTAAGTAGCGAATCGGGAAAGGGCAAGTCGCCAGGTTCGGCATCGAGCAGCAGCCAACCCAGGTTGAGACGTTGCTTTTGTTTGCCCTGAATGAAGATTTGCTCTTCGTTGGCCGGGCGGTATTTCTTGTCGATAGAGCGTCCAGCTCGTTCCAGTAGGAAAGGCGTGGTCACCCAGCGCGGCCCCAGCATGGTCGGCACAGGAAAGGCGAAGATTTCAGCATCGCGAAAGCTCACCAGACCAATCCGGGAACTGCCTTCGCTGTCTCCTTCGGCATAGCCGAAAATTTGTGCCACTGGATCATCGCCACCTCCATGCGGGCGCTTTTTGTTTTGTTCGTCCAGGGTGGCGCGCGCGTATTGACGGGCCTTGGTCTGTTCACCGGGATCTTGTAGGCTGTAGATCGAAGCCGCGCGCGTGGCGCCATTGATGGAACTGCCCGGAATTTTGGGCAATTGCGTGGCGGCGTCGCGCAACACGGTCAAGTCGACTCGTCCCAAGCGGTAGCCTCCGGCGCCGATATGGGTGGGATCAAGGGCATACAGAAAAAGAGGGAAGGATTTCATGGTGTTTCTTTCCTGAAGTTTATCGATCATATTCAGCAATCCGGCATGTCCGCATTGGGCTTCATCCCGCTCTTGAGATGACAACGCGCCCTGACCGGCATTTTTGAAGCAGGGAGTAGCCGGCTATCCATTGACCGGTTGCTGGTTCTTGCAAATGAATGTGCTCCATTCCACCGCATCGAAAAAGCGGGCGTTCAACACCGCCTCCAATACTTCCTCTCGCAGCAGCGCCTGCTCCTTACCCGGTAGATAGCGCCCCAGCATGGCTTCGAGATGGGTGCGCCATGCCGCTCGGCCCGTATCGCGCAAGGCCTCTGGTACATCGCGCACCCATTTCTCGTATAATTCGATCATCTCGCCTTGCAAGCCTTTCACTTGACTGGGATTCCAGCCAGTGCGGGCAACCAGAGTCGTCATCGCGTCGAATTGCTCCAGCAGGCCGATGGCCTGGCCCAAGGCGCCGAAGACCAGATGCGGGCGGACCAGTTGACCCTCGCGCGCCTCATAAACGATCTGATAACGACGGGCGCTGCCTTCCAATACCAGGAAATCCAAGGTGGCGGGCGGGATCAAACAGGAATCACCAGGTTGCAAGGCGGACAGGTGCGTCAAGCGGTCCGGACCGGTCACTGTCTCGCCCGCAGCGGTCCGGCAGCGGATGACATGGGGATGCCAGATATCCGCTTGGCCGGGATCGCCAGTCTTCAAATCCACGGTCCAGACGACTGGGCCTTGCGGGGTTTGCCAATGCACTTCCAGGAGTTGGTTGGGCAATTCCTTTTTCTCGCGTAGCGTCCAGACTTGGTGCGGCAAACAGGGGATGCGCCGTTCCATGCGGTAGATCGCGTCCAGGCCGAGATAAAGCGGAAACTTGTCGCGGAATACCAGGCAGGACACCTGCGGCGCCAAGCCGCCGCGCACTTTGTTGAATTTATCCCCGATATGTCGGTGCACGGTGGCGATGGCCTCGGTAGCATCGCTTGCCGTGACCAGGAAGCGGATACCGCCGGCATCGAGCGAGAGCGGCATCAAATAGTCCTCGGTGCGTCCGGCGATTTCGGCGAGCAATTCGCGCCATTCCTGGCGCAAGTCATCCCACAGGCGTTGCAGGCGCGCCGGCGAGGCATGCTTGCGCTGGGCGAACAGGGCCAGCCGGTCGCCGTCGTGACGGTAGAGCGCCAGATTCTCGGGCAGATGTCGGGTTTCGCGCAGGTAAAATTGCTTGGCGATTTGCAAAGATCGGGTCGCCAAATCGCCGTCCGTGACCCGTCCATCTTTTGAATTCAACCAATACCCGTCACCAATCAGTCCACGCGCCTGGCGTGCCGCCGGGCTTTCCTTGCGCTTGCCGGAATCGTCCTTGATGGGGTCGAAGCCCTTGAGGCGGGCGACATTGCCCTGGCGCAAATCCTCCAGCAATTGCTGAAACCAATCACCCAAGCCATTGGCGGACCACCCGTCACGGTTCTCCTCCAGTTCGCTTGCCGGTCGCGCCAACTGGGTAATCAAAGCACTTCCGTTGGCGATCGCGCGAGCATCGACCTGCACCGAGATCAGCGCCACCCGGCGGTTGCCCTCGCCGCGTTCCTTCACGATGTCTTGCAGGTTGAAGGTGCGCGGGCGAAAGCCGAACAGTCCCTCCGCCGTGGCGAAGCGATCGCGACGTGCTTCTTCCGACTGCAATTCCTCGCAAAAATCGCACAGGCTTTGTTGGCTCACGCTACTTTCCGCTAGGGCCAACTCCCGGGTTGGCGCCGGACGCAATCCGCATTGCGGACAAATATGGATCTGCTGGCCAGGATAGTCTTGCGGGGCTTTTTGCCACAGACTGCGCAATTCGGCCTCGCCCGCTTGGGCAAAGCGCTGGCGCGGCGTTTCCGGATCGAATCCCAAGGCTTCCGCATAATCGGTCAGGTACAGGGTCGGTTCGCTCCAATACAGGCGATAGGCGGTACCGGGACCGAATGCCGCCACACACTGGGTCAGGCGATTCTGGAGCGGGTCGAGGACATGCTCGGAGAACAACCGCTCCGATTCGCCCGGATCGCTTTCGTAAAAACCGGGCGCCAGGATCAACACGCCATCATCGTCCTGGTAAATCAGATTGCCGATGGGATAATTGTCTTCGACCAAGTCGCGGATCGCGGCGATGACCTCATCGCGGCGTTCGATGAGGCTCACCAGGGTGACTGGGCGGAAAGCCTGTCGGGTCAGTTCGCGCCAGTCCCAGCGAATGCCGAGCAGACGGAAGCGAATCTGACCCATGTGAGCGAGATCGAATAGCCCCTTAGCGTCCTGCCAACGGCCGAAATCCCGGCGCAGCACGCCTTCCGCCAGCGCCGCCTTGAAGTGGCTGGCGGTGGAGAAGCCGTGATGCCATAGCGTCACGTCGTGGGTCGGGCGGCGGGTTTCCCCCAGAGCTTGGCGAAACAATTCACCCAGCCGATCATAGAGCTTACGGCGGGTCGTGCCGATGTCCCTCCATGCGCCGTCAACCCAAAGCATTTCCAGCGCCTCGGGCACCTTTGCCCAGAGGACGCGCAGTATTTCGGGACCGTAAGCTCGCTGTAAACGACCGAAGCTGTCGGCGATGCTGGCGTGTTCAGAGGATTGCTTGCTGCGACGGGTACCGCTCGACCCCTTGTCCAGCGCGGAATCGCGTATGTCGGCGGCAAAGCTGTAAAGATCGCCGAGCAGGCTCAATTGATCCTTGGGAAAGTCAGCATGGGCGTGATGCTGGCGCAGCGGGGCACCCAGTCCTGTGACGGAAATTGTCTCGGGCTTGGTCCACTCCTCTGGCAGACGCAGGCACTCGGCCCAACCGGAGTGGTTCAGCAATCGGTCCAGGCAAGTTTGCAGCTTGGGACGATCATCTCCCAGTTCCTGGGCATCGGGATAAATCCTGCCGGATTCCAATATGGCGCCGTGGGCGGCGTTGATGCCTGCCTGCTTTTTGGCCTGTTCGCTCAGATTGGCGCCACCCGCCAGGTTTTCGTTGGCGAACCCCGGATGCAGCTTGCCCAAGTCATGCAAGAAGCCGCTGATTTCACCGGCCAGGATCAGATTGCGTGCGGATTCTTCCATCTCAGGCTCCTTCGGCGATGCGTTCCGCCAATGTCATCCAACTGTTTGGACCCTTGGCTTGCTGTTCTCCTTTCCATTCGCGCCAGTCCTTGGCCTGGCAAACCGCCGCGATCGGCTCGATAGCGCCATAACCGGCCAGACGTTTGGCGCCCAGGCCCAATATCGACCACCAAGTGGCGAGGGAGGCCAGCCAGCGCGCCAGATCACCGCGCACCGTGGCCTCGTCGCTGTCGGGCGCACCGTGGGGATTGAAATAAAACACCTGCAATTCGACTTCGACGGATTTGCCGTTGGGGAGATGCGGGGCGATGGCTTCGAACTGGATCGGAACTTCTCCTAGCCCGGTTTGTTTGTTGGTCGGGTTGATGATGATGTACTGCACGGCCTGGAACCACACCGGGCTGAAATGTAGGCGTCCGGCGCTGCTGCTACCGGTCTGAGTTCCGTCGTCGGCCAGGCCGAACAGGCGCAGGGCATGGCGGTCCTGGATGCGGAAACGCGCGGTGCGCGCCTGATCGTCCGGTCCCAATTCTGTCCATTCGGTCATTCCCGGAAACGCCCGCTGATAGGCATCCGCCGCCAGCCCCTTCAAACCCGCCGCCGAAAGATAGGGCACGCCGAAGATGTGATCCTTGCGCACCGGGTTGTCGAACAGGTAGAAGGGGTCGTCGTCCCGCGTCAACAGAGGGGTCAGCAGGCGGAACTTCAGGCTCAGAGTGGCGCTGCCGGTCGGCAAGGACACTATGGGAGGTACAGCCGAGGACAGGCCGGCTCTATTCAGGGCCAAATGTCCTTGATCGACAGTACGAACACGATGCTGACCTTGGCCCGGCTGGGCGTTGGGAGGCGACTCCATGAATTGTTCGCGCAAAAACAGCGCGCGAACATAGGTCAGCGAATTGCTGCGGAGATTGTCTTCCAGCCTCCGCACCTGCTCCGGCCTGCCGGGCCGTCCATAACGCTGAATGAAGGTGTCCAGATTATCGATCGCCAGCGCTTCCCGTTTGGCATGGGCGGCAATGGCTTGCCAGTTGTTCAGTGGCAGTTGTTGTGCTTGGCCGGGATCGGCCAGAAATTCGAGGTAGCGTGTCATGCTGCTTGCAATCCTGCCAATTTGTTAAGCCATTTCGCCGGGTGTTGGAGTCCGCCATACGATCCACCAAACTCCCACAGGGGTTTTTGAGGATTCCAACCTTCCAATGGCAATGACGTTAAAGCCTGACTAAATCGCCTCATGATCTCGGTTCGTTGAGTGCTATCGTCCAGCCGCAGTTGAACGAACAGGCGAATCTCGGCGAATTTTTCGTCTTCCAAGGAATAGGCGGCGGAAATATTGACGGCGCTGCCGTGTTGATTCAGCGCCCCCATCATGCGGTGCCGGATGTTTTTCCAGTTTTCCTGCTCGGTTGCCCCGGCATCGGCTGCGGTTCGCAAGGCGTCGCGCAGGGCGATGCGGGCCGTGAGCCCCAGCCGCAGGGATTGCTCGCGGCTCAAACCGTCGCGGTTATTGATTGCCCTCTGCAATCTCAGCCGCCCGAAGGCACAGCGTTGCAGGGAGAATCCCACTGGTGCGTAGGCGCGGTTTTCGTCCAGGGGCATCACTGATGGCAGGGATTCAGCACTCAGAACCCCCAAGCCGAACTGATCCTTGGCGCCCAGGGTGGCGTGGCGAATTTGGATGTGCAAGGCCAACAGCAGCAGGTTCCAATGATTATCGCTGATTCCGCGCCGGCTCAGGGTCAACTTCAACGCCCCCTCTTGCGCCTGGTTGTAGTACCAGCCGCGATCGCGTTGGTTGTCCTCGCGCTTGAATAGTAATCGGGGAGGCAACGCTATGGTTTTCAGCTCTGCGGTATCCCAGTGCAAGGCAACCGCCTTGGCGCGGGCTTTCTGGCCGTTTTCGCCGGCGTTTCCCCACACGGCGGCTTCGAAGCCGCTCTCCCCCAAGGTTCGTGCCACTAGGCAGGAAAAAAAACGAATCGATCCCAGCAATCCCGATGGATGTAATTGCTCGCCCCACTGCCCGATCCCGCCGGTATAAAGCGGCGTTCGAGTAACGAGAGTGATGGTCACGAAATCCTGGCCCGTTTGAGGCGTGCGAAGGGTTTGCAGTACGGCGGCGGTCATGTCGTTTCCTGAAGTTTGAGTGTCGCTACTGAATACAACGGCTGGATACGCTCAGTTTTGAATGATTCGATGTCATAAAGGCAACAAGCCTTGTGCCAGCAAATGTTCCGCCGTAATAGGCAAGGTTTCGAGCAAGCCGGTGCGTTCCCGCTCCTCGCGTCGGATAACCACATCGTCCCAATCGGGCGGAGTCAAGTCCGATGGTAAGCGGCGAAGCTCCAGTACGATCAAACGCCGTTGCGCCTGGTAGGTTTCCAGCGCCCGACGGGCTTCGTCAGTTTCGCCGCGCAGCGCCGCGAAGGCGGCTAGTTCGAGGAAATAGCGATGTTCCCGCAAGGCTTCCGCGATACAGCCCCAGGGAGGCAGCCGGTCTTTCCAGACCGGCGCCTGTCGGTGGGCATACAGGCTCAAATAGGCCAGCGTGAAGCCGGGCGGTCCGGCGTCGAGGTCGGGATGGTCCAGCAGGCGGTGGGTTAAAAACGGGATCGCAGGGGCAATCCTATCTGCCACGGAGGAATCATCATGACACCATGCCCATGCCGCTAAGGCGCGCAAGCGGTAAAGATACCCTTCATTCCCAACGAGCTCGTCAGAATTAAGGGCCGCCGGATCGAACCCGTCCAAGGTTTTGTCGAGGTATTCCTGAGCTTGAGCGACGGGATGCCAAGCGGACAAGTAAAGGAGCCAGTTTAAAACCCGCGTGTCCCCTTGGTCGCGCTGCCAACGGCGCCGGAACAGGCAGTGGGCCTGATCGGCGTCCCCAGCGCGCAGTGCCAGACGGGCACGGCGATCGACCAGATTGCGGCGGTAGCGCGGGGCGAGATCATCGTTACGCGTACTCAGGCACAGGTCGAGCGCCAGTTCGATACGCCGTGCCGGTTCGACCATTGCCTGGTCGATCAACAGATTCATCAGAGCACCCAGCAAACCAACGCCCTGTCGCAAACGTTGCTCCGGAGCCAGCCGTGACAAACCAGCGACCAATTCGCGGGCGGCTAGAGCATAGTGCCCCTGCCGATAGTACAGCTTGGCCCAATGGTGGTGACTGGCCGGGGGCAAACCTTCAGGCATCCGTTGTTCGAGCCGCCGACGCCGTTCTTCGAGGGGCGGCAACAGGCGGTGGTCATGGCTTTCGGCGAGGTAGGCCAAAAGCGGCGTGACCCAACTTTGAGTCAGGGGTGAGAGCGAATCGAGCATCGGGTAGAGCCGCTGGAGCAGCCGAGCCTCCTCGGATTCGTCCACCGGCAGCCGAACCTCATCGAGCGCACCATATTGCTGATAGTGCCGAAGGGTAAGGCGCTCGCACAGTTCGGACAGGGCGGTGACTGGGGTGGTTTCCTGCAACTCCCGGCGGGCGCGGATTTGGAGATCGTCGAGGGTGGCATATTCGGGAGCCTCCATGGCACCCCAGCGCAAGCCAGCCTCGCCCAACAGATAAAGACGCTGTGCGCCGTACCGCTGCGGGTCATCGATCTGAGCGCGGCGTAGCGCTTCCGCAACGCTCAAGCCTTGGTCGAGCCAATCGCGCAGGAAGCCGTGGAGGAATTCCTCGGCTCCCTTGGCATCTAGTTTTCCGCGCGGCGCCAGCACGGTGCGTGCGCCGGCAGCCAGCAATTCCCGGCCGTAGGCCAGGAGGTTGCCGTCCTCGCTACCGCAGGCTAGCAGGATGACCAGCGCCGACATTCCCCGTCCGCTGGGCAGAGACCAGCCTTTGCCATCGTCGAGTCGGAAGGGCGCATCGTGCTGCCCTTCGGAGCCGTGGGCCACGACGATCAGCAAGCCGTAGTCATGCTGGTTCCGGCTAAGCATGAATCGATCCGCCAATTTCCTTCCAGGCACGATTTCCAGGCAGGGCCGACGCTGGCGTAGTTCTGCTGTCGGCTGGATGGATTCGGCAAGCGGCCACAGGTTCAATGCCACGGCTTTGGCCGCTGACAAGGCGGTGTCCGCATCACTCGGAAACGGTACCTCTCGTGCCACGACGATCCGCTCCGTCAGCGATTGGCCGTCATATTGCAACCGCTCATAGGGAAAATCCATCCAGGTTTCCGGTAATCCCCGCGCGAGGCGAAGCTGTACCGGCTTTCCGGTGGCCAGCACATCGCCCAGAAATTCCGCGATGTCCGGATGCAGGGCCTGCCCCAAGGCGATGGCTTCCAGGCCATCGCGCAGATGACGGTCCGAGAGACGAAGGTTTTGCGGTCCCGGCGATGAAGCGTGAAGCAGGCATGTTCGGTAAGGCGTCCATGCCCGAATTCCCTCCTGCTCCGGCCAGAGCCAAACGTCGAGGGGAGAGGTCATACGGTTTGCGCTGGCAAGTCGATACTGACGATGGCTTTACCCTTGTCATCCAGCAAGCGCAGGCTGTAATTCACTTCTACATCGATGTCCAGAATTTCGGTGGCGTGTTGGATATCAAGCCGATGTTCGGCAAGTTCCTGGCCATTGCCGATCACCCTGATGCGTAAAGGTTCTTCGCCCAACAAGCGCACGACCAGCGTTATCAGTCCATCGTCGACGACTTCGGCTCTCAGTTGCAGGCGACCGGCAATCTCACCTTCCAGTTTCGCACCACTGTCTTCTTCCCCCATGGCATGAGCCAAGACCGGGCCCGGCGCCCACAGGCCGGCCAGTTGATCCAATTGGGTCCGCAACCGGTCCAGCAGGCCGGGTTGTCGGGCCTTTTCCCGCGCGGCATCCAAGGCCAGACTGACCGGTTCGCGCAGAGCCGCCAGGGCGGCCTGGTAAAGGGTGCGGTAACGCCAACGGGGGTCGCTTTCATCGCCAAGGGGCGTCCCGGTGGTAACGTGATGCTGGTTCATGGTTTCCCGCACGGCGATGTATCCGGGACGGTAAGCGATGGCGGGCGCTTCGCCGCTCAGGAATTCGGCGGCAACGGCTCGCACGGCGGCCAGCCGTGCGGGGCTGAGTTGCGCCAGTACCCGCCCGGTGGACGGCAGGTAGCAATAAGCTGGGTTCCATAACTGGATCATGCCGGCCAAGGGGTCGCAGGGACCGTCAGACTCTTCCAGAAGCACATCCCAGTAGCCGGCATAATCGGTTTCCGGGCTGACCATCCAACCGTACCAGATGTCGGTGCGTCCCGGATAGGGGCCGTCCAGGCATACCGCCAGCGGGCGAGGCAGGTCCCAATCCAGCAGTCCGTCGGGGCCGATCACCTGTTCGATAACGCGGATTTGTCCCGGAATAGGTCGGCTCGGATATTCCTCCGTTTGTGCCCTGCACCGTTGCGCGATGGTTTCTTTCAGCCAGTCGGGCATGGCGGGAGCGTCAGCGGCGATTTCCACGGGGGTATCCTGCCGCAGGGCCTCGATGGTCTCGGCATAACGAGGCTGCCCCTGCACCGACTCGCGCTGGGAAGGAGGAACGGTATCGGGGGCGCGGGCCAGTTGCAGCAGTAACGCTTGCGAGAGACCGAACAGGTTTTCCTCGATGACTTCGAGGGGAGGCGATAAATGTTTCATTGACTTCGTTTTCATCCGTTTAAGCCATCAACGCGCGTCATGGGTGGATTTTGAAACAGTCGCCACTCGCGCCAATGCGACTTCGCACAACAGGGCCAGCGCGGCGCCGATGGCGGGGCCGTTGCCCGCCTCGATGGCGAGCCTCATGTCGTGCTCCAGCCACTGTCCCAGCAAGGTGCCGCGGAACCACGCCTGGTGTTGCTCTTCCTTCCGGTGCGTCAGCCCTAGCTTGCGCGCCTTGTGATGATAAGAGGCGATGGCGTTTCGCTCGGCCAGGCGGACGAGCGACAGGCTGGCGTCGGCGTCGGGGCAGTGATGCAGCCCCAAATAGACCAGCACCCAGGCTTCCTGGGCATCGAGCCAACGCGCGGCGGACTCCCTCACCCCGCCTGCGCTCAGACCATGTTCTTCCAAGACATCCAGCGAAATATCGGCGCAGCCACAAGGTTCTATCCGGTGGCGTGGCTCGTCGTCTTCCTCGTCGGGATTCAGGCTTTCTGCGCGATACAGGAGATTACGCTCCTGGCTGTCCAGACAATCATGCAGAAAATTGTCGAAGAACTTCCGAATCGCCCCCGCGTGGATGGACTGGGCCGTGGCACGGTGAGCCGCTTCAAACACCTTCCTGGCAAAGAATTCGGTGATGTAGTCGGCCTTGTCGTCGGTCAAGGAACGAAGTATGGAGGGATTGTAGCCGCCCAGTATCCGTCCGATGAGCCCATAGAGTTCACCCCATTCGCTTTCCGTCAATTGGGCGCGCCGATTCCATAGGTGGTCGAGTCGTATATCCAGATCACGTTTTTCCATTAAACCGCCCCTCCGACGGATAGACGTTCGCGCAGCCACTTCATCACGGCAAGCCGCAGCCGTTGCTGCAATATGCCGTATTTGCGCGCCCCGCAACTCGAAAGGTCGATGCATTCGTAGCGCTGGTAGAAGTATTGGTCGCATCGCTCCCTGGGACTGTTGAGCAGGCAATCCGGAGAGTCTGCGGGGATGTAAAAAAATTCGGGATTGTTCGCGTTGCTTTTGGTGGTGCTGGGGAGGACGACCCAGGCACCGTCGCGCTGGGTGATGGTCAAGGCCGGTCGGCCGGCGGTGGGCTCGCGGCGGTCGCGGCCGAACACCAGGCAGCTTTGCCGCACCCAGTGGATAAAGCCGTGGGCCGCATCGGGCCAGCCGGGCGTCGCGGGTGGGATGGACGGTGCTTTGCCGCGTGGCGGCCGGTGGCGGTGCATGGCGAAGATCCTTGAGTGAATAGGGGACGAAGACAGCGTGATTTTAAAATATCGCAACGCGGCGCGTTTTGTCCAATGGAGACTCCCGCCTGTCCACCCGAGAAAGACACCCATGACCGCGATCACTCACACCTGGCTGGTGGCTTACGACATCAGCGACGACAAGCGCCGCAGCAGTTTACACAAAATGCTGCGCGGCTATGGCCAGCCTTTGCAAAAATCGGTGTTTCTTTGCCATCTCACTCCCAAGAAGGCCGCACGGATGCGACAGGATTTGGCTGTTTTTCAAACCGATCCCTGCGATCGCATCACCTGGGTAACCGTCACAAGTCCTGAGACCTTACCCTTGCCGTCTTCCATTTGGATTATGGAGTAAACCTATGTCAGCCCTCATTCTTGATCAGCATGGCACTTCCCTGGGTTTTCAGGATAACCAATTGGTACTGAAGGGACCGGAACGTGAGCCGGTCGGCTTTCCCATCCATCAGGTCGATCGCGTTCTGGTATGCGGTAGCGTGCATTTCAGTCATGCCGCTTTGCGAGCCCTACTGAAGCAAGGAATTCCGACGTTGTTTTGTAGCACGGGTGGATGGTTGTATGGTCATATTGCAGGGGAAACCGGCGGCCAGGTCAAGCGGCGCGCCCGTCAGTATCAGGTGATGACCGATTTGGCTCTGGCTCTGGATGTAGCGCGGCAGGTGGTGCAAACCAAGCTGCAGAGCCAGGCGAGGATGTTTCATCAGTGGGAAATTTCGGCGGAGGATTTGGTTTTCTTTCGTGCCAGGATCGAGTCAGCGCCGGATTTGAACACCTTGCGTGGTTTCGAGGGTGCCGTTGCGCGCCTGTATTTCGAGGGTTTTCGGCGGCAATTGCTCGACACGCCATTCCGATTCGAGCGGCGTGAACACCATCCCGCCCCTGATCCGATCAACGCGCTATTGTCCTTGGGGTATACGCTGCTATTGGGGGAAGCGGTTTTGGGCGTTCACGGCGTGGGGCTCGACCGTTTTGCCGGCGTTCTACACTGCGCGGACGGTAGCCAGCCTTCGTTCGCCCTGGACCTGATCGAGCCTTTGCGGGTGATCGTGGATCGGTTGGTAGTGCATTTGGCGCGG
>JAQTSI010000401.1 GCA_028711365.1 Methylococcaceae bacterium | reverse complement strand
CGAAGTGCCAATCCCCCTGGATAAGGTGGATCCGGAGGAACTCAGTGCGCCCAGGGTTCTGGACATGAACTTTATCCGCAATTTCATGTTGGTGATCGGCCCCATCAGTTCGGCATTCGACTTTCTGACGTTCTATGTCATGCTACAGGTGCTCAAAGCCAACGAAATGCTGTTTCAAACCGGCTGGTTTGTCGAATCCCTATCCACTCAAGTGTTGGTGATTTTCATCATCCGAACCCGAGGCAATCCTTTCAAAAGCCGGGCTCATCCAATCCTGGTGGCGACCTCGATAGCAGTGGTAGTAATCGGAGCCACACTGCCATTCACCCCTTTGGGAGCCTATTTTGGCTTCGTTCCGCCGCCCGCCCGGTTTTATGCCATACTGGCTGGCATGACAGCAGTCTATCTCGCGATGGTCGAGTTTGCTAAAAGAGGCTTTTATCGCTGGCATCTGGCAAGCAACTAGATCTTGATCGGTAAAAAATCATATTTAAAGCACCACCTAACTTAGATGACTCGCGAAATATAAACTGATTTGTAAAATGCCTCCCTTCGAAAAACGGGGGAGACCTCACAGTACAAACCTACTATTTATTTGTGCCTTGCCCTTGGCCCTTCCATCATTAAGGTCAATTCAGCTCTGAGCAATGAGTCATTATTAACCCAATACCACCCTTACCTTATGCACTTGTCCGTCATCTTGTAAGGTAATGCTGTTACCCTTTGATAGAGGTTCTCCGTCCAGCTCTATCATGGCGACGCCTTGCTCTACTCCGTCCGGATTTTCAAATGTGATCTCATAGCGGGTATTTTCGTGTTGATAAAAAATGTTGTAACTGCGCCAAGCCTTGGGAATACAGGGATTAAAAACCAGTTTATCGGCGCGAACCTGTAACCCCAGGATCCATTCCAGTCCGGCCCGGTAAAACCACCCCGAAGCTCCCGTGTACCAGGTCCATCCACCGCGTCTTACGTGGGGGGGTTCGGCATAGATATCAGCGGCCAGCACATACGGTTCAACTTTATAGGCGAATATTCCGGTTCGAGTGGCCGTGCGATTGATCGGATTCAACATTCGCAACAGTTCCGCCGCCTGATCACCGTCACCTAGCATGGCATAGGCGATAACGGACCAGATCGCCGCATGGGTGTACTGGCCACCATTCTCGCGTACCCCTGGGGGATAGCTCTTGATATAACCCGGATCCTGCTCAGTCTTGTTAAAGGGCGGGGTGAACAGTAAGACCAGATCGCCGTAGCGAACGAGGTATTCCCGTACCGAATCCATCGCCCGTTGCGCTCGTTCGGAATCGGCGGCACCTGATATGACAGCCCAGCTCTGAGCAATCGAATCAATTCGGCATTCGGCGTTGATGGCGGAACCTAAAGGGGCGCCGTCATCAAAATAGGCGCGCCGGTACCATGCCCCGTCCCATCCTTCCGCTTCAACAGCCGCCTTCATTTGGGTGGCATGCTTGCGCCAGCTAATAGCCCGCTCTTTTTCTCCCCGCGCCTCCGCCACGTCTGCAAATTCGGAGAGCGTAGTGATCAGGAACCAGGTCAACCACACACTTTCTCCTTTGCCCTGATTGCCAACCCGATTCATACCGTCATTCCAATCGCCGCTTCCCATCAGCGACAGACCATGTGAGCCCGTTTCCAAACTCAGGTCGAGTGCGCGTGCGCAGTGCTCGAAAAGTGTCGCCTGTTGTATCGACTGGGTCGGCTCGTAATAGGCGTCATCCTGATCCGGCCCCAGCGCAGTTCCCTCCAGAAACGCTAACGGCTCATCAAGCACGCCGGCATCGCCGCTCACCTTGATATAGTGGGATACGACGTAAGGCAACCAGACACGGTCGTCGGAAAAATGGGTACGTACGCCGCGCCCAGCCGGTGGATGCCACCAATGTTGCACATCACCTTCGACAAACTGCCGCCCCGCGGCACGAAGGAGGTGTGCCCGGGTCAGATCGGGCCTAGCCACCGCCAGAGCCATGCTGTCCTGGAGTTGATCGCGAAAGCCAAATGCCCCGCCCGCCTGATAGAAAGCGGCCCGAGCCCATAGCCGGCAACTCAGGGTTTGATACAGCAGCCAGCGGTTCAACATAAGGTCGAGCTCCCGATCCGGCGTTTTCACCTGAACCTTGCCGAGCACTTGCTCCCATGATTGCTTTACCCTGGAAAAAGTTGTTGCTGACTCGGTGGCCCTATAGCGCTGGATCAACTCGCTGGCATGAGCGCGGTCATTGCCTTGCCCCAATAAGAAGACGATTTCGATGCGCCCGTTGGGCTCAAGTTCGACCATCGTTTCCAGAGCGGCGCAAGGATCCAGTCCAGCGCCGATGCGGTTTTTCAGCCCCTTGAGACTTAGCAAGCCCGCCGGCGCATCCAGGCTCCCGTTGCGGCCGATGAATTCAGCCCGGTTTCCTGTCCATCCGGTCTGCGTGCCTGCAAGATCGGCGAAGGCGATGCGATGACCGAATTCCGCGCCCCAGGGGTTATAAGCAAACAGCGCGCCCGTTTCCGGATCCAGTTCGGTAATGACGTGCGGCGCAGTCACGGTACGTGAAGTACCCAGCACCCATTCCACGTAAGCCGCGACCGTAAGCCGGCGGGCTCGCCCGGAAACATTCTGCAACATCAAAGACGAGATTTTGACCGGGTCGTCCGGGCTGACAAATTGCAGAAGCTCGCTGTGAATCCCATGGGAGATATGCTCGAAACGGCTGTAACCCTGACCGTGGCGAATCACATAGCTCGCATTGTCGACCCTGATCGGTAAAGCGGTCGGGCTCCATAATTCGTTCGTCTCATTGTCACGCAAATAGAACATTTCTCCCGGGGGGTCGCTAACCGGGTCGTTCGACCAGGGCGTTAACTGGTTTTCACGGCTATTACCACTCCAAGTGCAGCCGCTGCCCGATTCCGAGACCATAAAGCCGAACCCGGCATTGGCGATGACATTAATCCAGGGAGCCGGCGTCCACTGACCACTGTCGAGCACAATGACGTATTCGCGTCCGTCATCGCTAAAGCCACCGAGTCCGTTGAAAAATTCGAGTGGGGGTACTTCCAATCGCAGTGCCTGAGTTCCGGGTACGGGCAAGGCTTTTGGTACAACGAAAGCTGCCGGCGGCCGGCGGCGTCTCATCAATTGCTCGGCCAAAGTGCCACGATTGCTGACCAGCACCGCGCGAGCAACCGCTTGAAACAGACGCCGTTCTTCCACCGAAAGCTGATCGGCCCGCATGACATAAATGGAACCCTGGTTCTCATGCCCCTGATGGGCCGAAAGCGCCTGGTTTTCGCGTACCATGCTCTCCAGTAAAGTCTGTAGATCCTCTATATAAGATACCTCTTTTTCGTTCAGGATCACCAGGTCAACAGCAAGACCTTTCATGCGCCAGTACTCATGGGCGCGCAGCAATTGCTCAACAATGGTCCGGTCTTCAGGCTCCGCTACACGCAGCAACATGATCGGCCGATCTCCCGAGATACCATACCGCCACAACCCGGTGACGTCCAAGGTATTCATTTGTATCGTCTTGCTGGATGGCCGCAGCAAAGGATCGGCAGAGAGCAGTCG
>JAQTSI010000095.1 GCA_028711365.1 Methylococcaceae bacterium | reverse complement strand
CTTCTTCGATGGTGCGGGGTTTCTTGCGGATGAGCGAATACTTCGCCTGGTATTCCTCCCAAAACTTGGCGAAAGTCATTTCCGCCCGGTCGGTGCGTTTCTTTTCGGCTGGGCTTTCGCCCTTGGCGATGAGGGCATTGACTTCGGTTGCTTTGATGCGAGCTTGCTCCGGTGTCATCACAGGATAGGTTCCTAGCGTCACACGCTCAATAATGCCTCCTGCGGTTCGGCGTCGCACAGAGAAGGTTTTGACTCCGGTACTGCTTATCCGAATCTGAAGGCCGGGGATCTTGGCGTCGTGATAGGTCGCTCGTTGGCCTTGTGGTGGAATGGGCAATTCGTTAAGGTTGCCCTTGGTGAAATTGATCACCACAGGCGGGGATTTTGGCGTTTTGGTATGTTCGGTCATTTTGGCTCTCCGGGGTCACCGAAATCTCCAAAAACTCGCTGTCATCAAGGAAATATGCGGGTTCACAGAAATTTCTGGGGTCACACCGGGGTCACAGGCTGGGTTAAATTGGGTTAATTTTCGTGTGCCCCCGTTAAGTAAAGAATAGACGTAAATCGATGTTTAGTAAAGGATAAACAAGCTTTGTCAATGTGCGAAAAAGTAGGAAAAACCATGAACTCACAGATTCGTAATGTGCGGGTCGTAAGTTCGATTCTTATCACCGGCTCCAAACAGGACAAGCCCTTACGAGAAATCGTGGGGCTTTTTTTATTCCTGCGCCCACGGAAAGCGAGGAGACCATCATGAATCGACAATATCTCATCACTCTTACCGTATCCCCGGCCATCGAGGAAGCCAT
This sequence comes from Methylococcaceae bacterium, assembly GCA_028711365.1. GTDB lineage: Bacteria > Pseudomonadota > Gammaproteobacteria > Methylococcales > Methylococcaceae > Methylumidiphilus. The sequence continues at coordinate 14,042 of JAQTSI010000095.1, read as the reverse complement.
GGTCGATTGGCTTCTGCAATTCGAAACTCATGCCGGTTTCACCAGTTTCCCCGTCAATGGCCATTCCAGCCGGGAGGAGGGGCTCACCCTGTCCGAACAGGTTGCCGGGCGCAAGAAACAGATGCGCTTCCAGATGCACCTGCCCGTGGATGACATCCCCGATTTCATGAGCCGACTCAAACAGGACTTCGCTGGCGCCGGTCTGCATTACTGGGTGTCGCCGGTCATGGAGACGGGGCATATTTAGACGGATGAGAAAATCCTCCACCGTCATGGCCGAGCTCGGGTTCGACTGGGACGAGAAAGCGGGCCTGGCGGAGGATAGGCAAGGATTCGACGTTATCTAAAATCATGCCAACCACCCCACGTTTGAATCAGGTCGCCGGTGACGGCGAACTCTATTACCTGGCGGATTTCCTTCCGGCAGAGCAGGCCGATGATTTTTTCAAACGCTTGCTGGGAACGTTGGCCTGGCAGGAGGAGGAGATCATCATCGCCGGCAGGCGGGTCAAGGTTCCCCGCCTGGTATGCTGGTATGGCGATGCGGGGGCGGTTTACCGCTATTCGGGAACGACCCACCACCCCTTGCCATGGACGGAGGCGTTGCTCGATCTCAAGGCGAGAATCGAAAATCATAGCGGTCACGATTTCAACAGCGTCCTCGGCAATCTCTACCGCGACGGGCAGGATTCCATGGGTTGGCATGCCGATCGGGAAAAAGTCTTAGGGGTCAATCCGTTCATCGCTTCGCTGAACTTGGGCGAGGAGCGCTTATTCCGGTTGCGCCATAATCGTAGCGGCGAGACCCTGGACATTGCTTTGGCCAACGGCAGCCTGCTGCTCATGGGCGGGGCCTTGCAGCATCACTGGCGGCATTGCGTACCGAAGACGAAGACGGAAAAATCGGCTCGCATCAATCTCACCTTCAGAACCATCCACGGCTGAGCGGCAAATGGGCGAAATCATTCCTTTCAAGAAACCCAAGGCGGCCAGCAAGACCCTGTGCAAAAGCGGCTTTCATCGCTTTCGGCTGGAGAGCGAGAGCCGGTTCGATGTGAAGCAGGGCAGGCTGGTGACGGTATACCGCTGCGAACGCTGCGGGGTGACCAAAAACGAACTGAGGTAAGGCTTTGCCACATGAAATTGAGCAAAGTCAATAACTCAAAAATTCGCCTGTGTAGGATCTTCCTTGCCAATAATATTCAGGAGCCGTCATGAAAACGCAAAGAGTTGTTGATGAAGAAAAGGCTGATCTCGATTGGCTGGCGCAGAGAATTCAAAACGTAGGTAGCAAGGAAGAATGCTATTTCTGCAACACGATCCGCGAAGTGCTGGCGCGAGGCTGGGAGTTGATGGATGCCCGAAATTACGCGCTCGGGAAGGTCATGGGAGCACATTCCCGGTGAATCCGGCAAAGCCCTGCTTCCCTGTGGCAGGCGGGGATTCATTTCCATTTTGGCGTGAGCGTTGGTCTGATCGGCGATAGGGACGCGCCGGGCAGTCGACGTCACTTTCGCCTATCCACTGTCTTCGTCGACTAGAACCAGGTCTCGTGCCGGGTCACCCCTCAAGCGGCCAGTGCGGCGGGAGAAATCCTCGCTGGCCGCACCGGTGCCGCTTGACGAGCCAACAACCCCATCGGCGGCATAGCTTCCGAGCGATGCCGTGCGGCTGCCCGAAGCCGCTTTCGCAAGTCGGATGATCAGCATCAGGCGTTGCTCCAGACCCCCCTCGATCCATGACGGGCAAGTATCCTGCGTAACCCGCCAATGCCGTCATCTTCGAAACGAATTCAAAGCCGGACATCAAGCGTCTGTTTCCAAATTCTTCCTCCCTACGCGTAACTGCCTTATAGAGGGGGAAATCCCGCCACGTTCCGTGTACGTTCAGGCATTGTCGGTCAGGCTCAACAGCACTCGGGTCGGGCAGGGTTCGTCCGCATCGATGGTTTCCGGTCAATTCATCGGCAGTTTCAGGGCGAAGCGTAGAAAAGTAGAAAGGCGATGGAGTCGGGTTCCTGGCCAATGATGGGAAGGCGGATATTATTTTCAGACATTGACGATTTCTTGGATACCGCCAATTCTTTTGGCTCAAGTATCCTGCGTGGAAAAGGAGGCATCATGATGTTGGTAATATTTGTCTGATCATATTGATAATTCATCGCGGCTAATCCCTGGTCAGCCCCGGTTAAGCTTCGGCAAAAGAACTTCTGTTAAACTCTGCGGCTCGTTATAATGATATTCCAAAGCGGTTAAGAAGGTCTTATTCCCTTCTCGTTCAAAAGGGAGTAGACACCGCAATCGAACGGCTGGATTAGCCCAACTAGCTCCCGGATATCCTGGAATATAGGAGTTTTCATGCGCTCACCGCAGAGCTTGGTGCAACGTTATCGGCAGATACGCAAGACTTCGGAGCTCATCTGCGCCCCACTGATGATCGAGGATTATCAGACTCAGGCGATAGCGGACACCAGCCCGCCGAAGTGGCATCTGGCCCATGTCACCTGGTTTTTCGAGACCTTTTTGTTGAAACCCCACCATGAGGGTTACCGGCCCTTTCATCCGCAATATGAAGTCTTGTTCAATTCCTATTATGAAACCGTCGGCAAGTTTCATCCCCGTGCCAAACGTGGTGTGCTGTCGCGTCCGTCTGTCGAGGAGATTTATGCCTATCGCCGGGTGGTCGACGAGGCCATGTGCGAGTTTTTCGAATGCTCGGAAACCGATGATGCGGTTCTGTTTTTCATCGAACTGGGTTTGAACCACGAGCAGCAACACCATGAATTGCTGTATATGGACATCAAATATAATTTCTCGGTCAACCCGCTGAAACCCGCCTATCGCCTTGATCTAACCCGGAATGACGGCAAGATGACGCCGGTCATGGGGTGGCATGAACAAGCCGCCGGCCTGTATGAGATCGGGCATGGTGGCGACAGCTTCGCTTATGACAACGAATCCCCCCGGCATCCGCATTACTTGCCGGATTTTCGGCTGGCAAACCGCCTGGTGACCAACGGCGAATACCTGGCCTTCATGGAAGATGCCGGTTATCAACGCCCGGAATTGTGGTTGTCGGACGGCTGGCGGCACATCAATCAGCAGGGCTGGAAACAGCCTTTGTACTGGGAACCTGTGGGGCGCGATTGGCTGCAAATGACCCTGGGCGGCCCCGCGCCGCTCAACCCGCATGAACCCGTGTGCCATCTCAGTTATTACGAAGCCGACGCCTATGCGCGTTGGGCGGAGAAACGCTTGCCGACCGAAGCGGAGATTGAAGTGGTGCTGGCGGCCAAGCCGATCGTAGGCAATTTCATGGAGCAGGATTGCCTGCATCCTGCGCCTGCCGGTGTCGAGGAACAATGGTACGGCGACTTGTGGACATGGACTTCCACGGCTTACCACCCCTACCCCGGTTTTCGTCCGCTGTCGGGGGCGGCGGGGGAATATAACGGTAAATTCATGTGCAACCAGATGGTATTGCGCGGAGGCTCCTGCATCACTCCCGAAGACCATCTGCGCGCCAGCTACCGCAATTTTTTCTACCCGCACGACCGCTGGCAGTTCAGTGGCATTCGCCTGGCTGATGCGGAGTGAGCGGCAAACCCCTGCGTTCATCGAACCGTCGAGGATTCATCCCATGAATTTGCATTTCCACAACTTTCAACCGGAATCCGAAGACCTCCATGCCTCGGTGGTGCAGGGCCTGATGCGAACCCCCAAGCAATTGCATCCCAAGCTTTTCTATGACGAAATCGGATCGCAGATTTTCGAGCGCATTTGCGAACAGCCGGAATATTACCTTCCCGAGGTGGAGCGCGGCATTTTTGAAACCCATGCCCGCGAGATGATCGCTTGCCTGGGCGAAAATTGCCATATCATCGAACCGGGCGCGGGCAGCAGCAAGAAGATCCGTTTCCTGCTCGACCGCATCCGGCCCAGCCTCTATGCGCCCATGGACATTTCGGCGGAGCATTTGCTGACGTCCGCGCAAAAGCTGGCGCGGGACTATCCGGTTTTGCCCATCCATGCGATCTGCGTCGATCACACCAAGCCTTACCGCTTGCCCGCCGAAATACCTGGTCACAACCGGGTATTTTTCTATCCGGGCTCCAGCCTGGGGAATTTTGACCCGGTGGACGCCATTCATTTCCTGCGAGATATCCGGGGCAAGGCGGGCGAAGATGGCGGCTTGATGATCGGGATCGACACCAAAAAGCCGCCGGAGATATTGAACCGCGCCTATAACGACGCGGCGGGCGCGACCGCCGCTTTTAACCTGAACCTGTTGCAGCGCATCAAAAGCGAACTGGATGCCGACGTCGACGTGGAAAGCTTTTACCACCATGCCTTCTACAATGAACGGCTAGGCCGCATCGAAATGCACCTATACAGCCGTTGCAAGCAAAAAATTCGCGTCAACGGCAGTGCCTTCCAAATCGAGGCGGGCGAGTCCATCCATACCGAAAACTCCTACAAATACACGGTGGAGGAATTCCAGGCACTGGCCCGGGAGGCGGGATGGAAAAGCGACAGGGTGTGGCTGGACGACAAGCAATATTTCAGCGTGCATTTTCTGCGCAGCTGTTAATGACGGATGGCGCCCGCGGCCAAACCGTTCTCATGCCACAAGGCATTTCGAAGGCTGGAGGGTATGGGAAAACTCCGGCCTGGACTCATAACCTAAACCCCAACCCAAGGAGATCCGGCCATGGCCGATATAGCTAGCGAACTTCCCGTGATACCCGGCCTGGACATGGTCGGGCGCGGCATCTATCTCAGGCCGCAGCAACCCTTCGAATTGAAGGGGATCCTGTTTCATCAAGACAACCATCAGATCTATCCCTCCAAGGAGACCGGGCAAAGCTACCGGGTGCCGGAGGGATACGAAATCAACGACAGCCCGCCCATGCCCGCCGCGCAGGCGCTCAACCAGATGGTGATCGAAGAGTCCTGGGAGCGCTTCGAGAAGCAGACCAGCCTGGACATCGCCGCCGCCGCCAGCAACGCGCCCTTCAGCGTCGACGTCAATGCCAGCCAGGCCGGGCAATTGCGTTCCGAGGAGGAAGCCTACTACGCCCTCAGAAACTCGTTCATCCCACTGTGGGCCGTGTACATCCCCGACAAGCGCCGTTTCGTCGACGGAGACTTCGACCTCGATATCCCCACGCCTTACGACCCGGCGCAGCGGCGCGCCTACGAGCGCTTCTTCGATCGCTTCGGCACCCACTACATCAAGCGCGTCTGGGTCGGCGGCAAGGCCATGCTGGCTTTTACCATCGCCAAGTCGTCAGAGATGAGCAAGGAAGACATCAAGGCCGGCATCAAGGCCAGCATGACGGGCCTGGGCTCGGCCTCGACCAACGCCAGTTCGCAAAGCGCCAAGGAAAGGCTGCAAAGCAATTCCGAATGCACCGTGTTCGGCAAGGGCGGCGACGAGTTGAAGCTGGCGACGTTAAGTTCCCTGGACGAGGCGTGCTACAACGAGTGGCTGGCGACCATCAAGGACAATCCGCAAGTCATCGAATTCGACGCCTGCGGCATCTGGACCCTGGTCGATGACGACGAGAAGTCCAAGGCACTGCGCCAGGCCTATATCGAAGCCACGGTATTCACGCCGCTGCGGGTGGTATTCAACCTCGACCAGCGGGTGCATGTGTTCCGCGGCAAGAACTGCTTCTCCTACGATCCCGACACCGGCGAAACTACCCCGTCGAGCCCGATCCGGGAAAAGTGGCCGATGCTGGCCGAAGTCGGCTTCGAGCAGGTGGATGCCGCTTTTCTGGGCAAGTACCTGGTCTCGTCCACCGGCGAAGATCTCAGCCGCAAGCTGTATTTCTTCAACCGCGGCCAGTACATCCGCGTCGACGTCGACACCCGGCTCATCGACCCCGGCTACCCCAGGACCATCGCCGAAGGCTGGCCGGGCGTGGGCTTCGAGCGCATCGACACCGCCTTGAACGTTTCGCCGGAAGCGGTGTATTTCTTCCTCGGCGGCCAGTACATTCGCTTCAACATGCTGAAAAACAAAGCCGAGGACGGCTATCCCGAAGCCACCGCCAAGCGCTGGGCGGGCCTGGTCTTCGATCGCATCGACGCGTCGGTCTACTGGGGCAATGCCAAGGTGTTTTTCTTCCGCGGCAACCAGCATATCCGCTACGACATGGTGACCTGCCGCGCCGACCCCGGCTATCCGAAATTCATCTTCGGCAATTACGTCGAAGACTGGAAATTCTTCGACTGACCGCCAACCCCAATAGGTGACTTATGGCCGATCCAAAAACCGCCCAAGCGGAACAAACCATCAAAAAGCATATGCTGGCTGCCGCCGGCATCGGTCTCGTGCCTTTGCCCTGGGTGGACCTGGCCACCCTGGCAGGGCTGCAACTCAACTTGCTGCGCAGCCTTGCGGGAATTTATGAGGTCGAGTTCTCCCGCCAGATCGGCAAGTCGGCCATCGGCGCCCTCGTGGGTAGCGACTTGTCTGTGGGCTTGGCGGTCAGCCTGACCAAGGTATTGCCGGGGCCCGGTTGGGCCACCGGCGCGGTCAGCACCGCCCTGCTCGGCGCGGCCTCAACCTACGCGCTGGGCAAGGTCTTCGTGCAGCATTTCGAGTCGGGGAGCACCTTTCTTACCTTCGATCCGGCGCAGGTCAGAGCGTATTACGCCCAGCAGTACGAGCAAGGCAAAGAAGAAGTCAGAAAAAACTTCGCCGGGATCAAACCCTGAGGGTGGCGACGGTGTCGTCACCCTGAGAGTCTGAAAGGCTTAATGGTTTTCCAGCAACCGGGCGTGAGCGGCGGCCAGCCGGGCGATGGGAACGCGGGGGGCGGAGCAGGAGACATAGCTCAGGCCGATCTTGTGGCAGAAGTGGATCGATTCGGGGTGTCCACCCGCTTCGCCACAGATGCCGATTTCGAGATCCCGCCGACTCTTCCGGCCCCGTTCCACCGTCATTTCCATGAGTATGCCTACGCCGTTGACATCCAGCACCTCGAAGGGATTGTCCTTGAGAACGCCGGATTCGATATAGAGCGGCAGGAATTTGTTTTCCGCATCCTCGCGGGAGAAGGAGAATGCCGCCTGGGTGAGGTCATTGGTGCCGAAGGAGAAGAATTCGGCCACTTTCGCCAACTCCTTGGCGCGCATGCAGGCGCGCACGGTTTCGACCATGCTGCCGAACTTGACGTTGAGCTTGAGCCCCGACTGCGCCTCGACCGCGGCGGCGATGGTATCCACCCAGAACTTGACGCGCTGCAATTCGGCGGCGCTGATGACCTGCGGAACCATGATCTCGGGGTGTACGTTCACCCCTTCCTGTAGGCATTGCGCGGTCGCTTCCAGCACGGCGCGAATCTGCATCTCGTAAATCTCCGGATAGGTGAGTCCCAAACGGACCCCACGATGGCCGAGCATGGGATTGACCTCATATAACTCCCGCACCTTGCGCAGCATGCGCTCCTTCTTGGCCAGGGCCGCATCGAGTTCGTCCAGGCCCAACCCGCCTCCCGACAACGGCAGGTTCAACACACCGCTAGCGGCGACATGACCCTGGACGATGGTGCGGTAATGTTCGATGGCGTCGATTTCCTCGACCAACTGGGATTCATTGGGTAGGAACTCGTGCATGGGGGGATCGAGCAGGCGTACGGTCACCGGCCGCGGAGCCATGGCGATGAAGATCTGCCTGAAGTCTTGGCGCTGGATGGGCAGCAGCTTTTCCAGGGCCGACTGGCGCTCCTCCAGGTCGCGGGCCAGGATCATCTCCACCACCAGGGGCAGCCGGTCGGAGGCGTTGAACATGCGCTCGGTGCGGCACAGTCCGATGCCTTGTGCGCCGTATTCCACCGCCAGCCGGGCGGCGTCCGGGGTATCGGCGTTGGCCATGACCTTGAGGTGGGCGATTTCGTCGGCCCAGGCCAGCAGGGTCTTCAATTCCTCGGAGAATACCGGATCGATGGTGGGAATCTCGCCCAGATAGACATTGCCACTGCCTCCGTCGATAGTGATGATGTCGCCTTCGTGCAAGGTGATGTCGCCCACCGTCGCCAGTCGGGCGCGGGTGTCCACGTGGATGCCTTCGGCGCCGGCGACGCAGGCTTTACCCATGCCCCGCGCCACCACGGCGGCATGGGAAGTCTTGCCGCCGCGGCTGGTGAGTATGCCTTGGGCGGCGAAGAAACCGTGGATGTCCTCGGGCTTGGTTTCCTCGCGCACCAGGATGAGCTTTTCTCCGGCGCGACCGAGGATCTCGGCCTGATCGGCCTCGAACACCACTTTGCCGCTGGCGGCTCCGGGTGAGGCCGGCAAGCCTTGCGCCAAGGGTTTTTTACCATGCTTGGGATCGAGGGTGGGATGGAGCAATTGCTCGAGATGGTAGGGATTGACCCGCAGCAGCGCCTGTTCCTTGGTGATCAGACCCTCGTTGAACATTTCCACCGAGGTGCGCGCCAAGGCGGTGGCGTTCATCTTGCCATTGCGGGTTTGCAGGCAGTAGAGCACGCCCCGTTCGATGGTGTATTCATAGTCCTGCACTTCCTTGTAATGTTCCTCCAGCTTATTGCGTAGCTCCACCAACTGGCGGTAGAGATCGGGCATTTCCTTTTCCAGCTCCTGCACCGGCTTGGGATTGCGGATGCCGGCCACCACGTCTTCGCCCTGGGCGTTGACCAGATACTCGCCATACATCTCGTTCTCGCCGGTGGCGGGATTGCGTGTGAATCCCACCCCGGTGGCGCAGTCATAGCCCAAGTTGCCGAATACCATGGTCACGACGTTGACGGCCGTTCCGTTGGCCTTGTCCGGGGTGATATTGAATTCGTGGCGATAGTCCACCGCACGCTTGCCCATCCAGGAGTTGAACACCGCCTTGATGGCGATTTCCAGTTGTTCGTAAACGTTTTCTGGAAACGGTTTGCCGGTGTGGTGTCGAACGACGTCCAGGAAGCGTGTGCTGACATCTTTCAGGTGCTCGGCGTTGAGGCCTACGTCGGCCTTGACCCCGGCCTGGCGTTTGACATCCTCGAACTGCTCGTCGAACGATTCGTCTGGCACGCCCAAGGCGACCTTGCCGAACAACTGGATGAAGCGGCGATAGGCGTCATAGCCGAAGCGCTCATTGTCGGTTTGGGCGATCAAGGCGGGCAGGGTGCTGGAATTCAGCCCCAAATTGAGAATGGTGTCCATCATGCCGGGCATGGACATGGCCGAACCCGAGCGCACCGACACCAGCAGCGGATTTTCCACCCCGCCGAAACTCTTGCCGGTCTCATCTTCCAGGAACTGGATATGGCCGCTGACTTCATCCATGAGTGTGGAAGGGAGGGCTTGCTGCTCCAGGTATTCCAGACAGGCGTCGGTGGAAATGACGAAACCCGGCGGAACATTCAGCCCGAACTGGGTCATTTCGCAAAGGTTCGCGCCCTTGCCGCCCAACAACTGTTTGTTCTTGCCGTCGCCTTCCAGGAAGGAATACGCATATTTCTTGGTCATGGAACTCTCCTCATCGATTGGAAAAGTGTGCCGGGTGAAGATCTGGTCTCGCCGCTTAGCGGCGAAGTTTGTGCAGTCTTGCCCGTTCGAGATGCTCGAGAACCCGCAATTGGGCGAGCGCTTTGATCAACTCGGCCTCGGCGCGGCTGCGTTCGCTGAATATGGAGCTTTTTTTGAGCACTTCCTGCGCTTTGCGCTTGGCTTCCTCGGCGGATTCGCGGTCGAGTTCTCCGGAGCGTAGCATGCGGTCGGCGAGGATGGTCACCGCGCAATGCTGCACCTCCATGTAGCCGCCGGAGACATAATAATGCAGGGACCCCTCCTGCTCGGTTTGCAGGCGAATCTCGCCGGGCACAAGCTTGGTGAGCAAGGGAGCATGGCGCGGCAGGATGCACACCTCGCCCAGCGCCGCCGGGGCGATGAGGCTGTAGCAGGTGCCGGCGAAGAGTTGGCGGTCGGCGTCGGCGATCTCCACCTGCATGGAACGGCGCAGGTTCCCGCTCATAGCGTGCACCGCGGTGCGCCCAATTCGAAACAGGCCTCCCGCATGGCGAAGAGGATCACCGCCATGGCGCTCTCGGCGGGGATGTTGTCGGTGTTGATCACCAGGTCGAAATTCTTGGCATGTTCCAGCGAGCAATGCTCGAAGCTCGCGCCATACAGTTCAAGGATCGACTTGTGACGTTTGTTGTTGACTTCATAAACTTTTTGTTCGGCTTCGAGCAGCGGGATGTTGAATTCCTCGGCGATACGGCTGGCGCAGACCAGTTTGGAAGCGACCACGCGGACGCGGAATATCTTTTTGCCGGTGAGGATGAGGTGGGCGCCGCGACCGATGAGGATGCAATCCTGGCGGGCGATGTCGGTCACGACCTCGTAAAGATGGCGGCGGTAGTCTGCCAGGGTGGCGGAAGTTCCGCTGACCAGGCTGTACAGGAAGGTGGAGAAACCGGCGCTGACCTGTTCGTCATGGGCCTGAAAATGGAACTTGTCGGCCTTGGCCCGCTGGGCAACCCGGTCCAGGATCTCTCGATCGTAAACCGGAATCCCTAAACATTCGGAGAGGCGTCGTGCGATGGTTTCCCCCTGTGCCCCGTAATCGCGGGAAATCGTGATGACCAGTGGCGCCCGGATTTCCTGCAAGTGGGGATGTTGCCTGTGGCACTCGAAATCCCTGGCGAGCAACGCTTGCAGGTAAGATAAAGGATCTTGGGAAGGCATGAGTTTTTCTTCCTATCGGCGGTCGTGAATTTCTGGAATTTTCGAATGCCGGGGGCTTGGGCTTTCGGGGGAGAGCTCGGCCCCGATGATCTTCCGCAGCTTCCATTCCCGATGCCGGTTCATGATGGCGACCACCTCCAGCGGATCGTCGGTGATGGAGATATATTCCAGTTCTTTCTCTTCGATCAGATGCTTGGCCACCATGGTGTTCCTGATCCAGTCCACAAGTCCTGCCCAGTATTCCGAGCCAAACAGGATCAAGGGCATGGGCGGAGTCTTGTGGGTCTGCATGAGGGTGAGGGCCTCGAAGAATTCATCGAGGGTGCCGAATCCTCCCGGTAGGCAGACATAACCGGAAGAGTATTTGACGAACATGACCTTGCGGGCGAAGAAATAGCGAAATTCCAGGGAAATGTTCTGGTAGGGATTGGACTTCTGCTCGGTGGGCAACTGGATATTCAACCCGACGGATGGCGCATCTTTCAGCCAGGCGCCCTTGTTGGCCGCTTCCATGACGCCGGGCCCTCCGCCGCTGATGATGGAATAACCATGGCTGGCCAGGTTCTCGGCGATGATCTGCGCCGATCGATAGTAACTCGAATCGGGTCCTACCCGCGCCGAACCGAATATGGAAACCGCGAAATGCAGATCCGCCAGTTTGTCGAAACCCTCGGTAAATTCACTGATGATTCTGAACAAGCGCCAAGATTCATCGCCTTTGATGTCTTCAATCATGGAGGTGCGAGGATTTTTAGGGGAAACCGGCTATGGGCAATTATGGCAGGTTATAGATAAAAGTCATCCATGCGGAATCTACGCGAGTTTCAATGGATCATTCACCAGGGGTTCACGATCCAGCCGCCAGGCGGGCGAGGAGGGCATGGAGGGCCTTGGCCCGATGGCTGAGACGGTTCTTCCGTTCGGCGTCCAGTTCGGCGCAGGCGCAGCCTTCTTCCGGCACGAAAAACAAGGGGTCATAGCCGAAGCCCTGGTTTCCCCGCGGTTCGGTTAGAATCCTGCCTTCCCACACCCCCTCGCCGATCAGCGGGCTGGGGTCCTCGGCGTGGCGTAGATAGACCATGACGCAATGAAAACGGGCGCCCCGCGCTGCTTCATCAAATCCCGCCAGTTCCTGCAGCAGTTTCCGGTTATTGGCTGCATCGGATGCGTTGGGTCCCGCGTAGCGGGCGGAAAACACGCCGGGCGCTCCTCGCAAAGCGTCGACTTCCAGCCCGGAGTCGTCGGCGATGGCGGGTAGAGCGCTCAGACGCGATGCATGGCGGGCCTTGAGGATGGCATTTTCCACGAAGCTGAGGCCGGTTTCTTCGACTTCCTCGCCGACGAAGGCCGATTGCGGCACGATCTCCATCCCCTGCTCGGCGAGCAGGGACTGGATTTCGCGGATTTTCCCCGCGTTATTGCTGGCCAGGACGATCTTTTTCGTCATGCTTTTCGCTCAGCAGGGGTCTATGACGCAGCGCGTCGGTCACATGCGGGCGGATGGTTTCTTCCATGAGCACATGCAGCCTGGGGTTGGCGGTGAGGATATTGCCGGTTTCCAGGAATTTATCGCCGCCCTCGAAATCGGTGACGATGCCGCCAGCTTCCAGGATCAGCAAGACGCCCGCCGCCATGTCCCAAGGCATCAGGCCGATTTCCCAGAAACCGTCCAGTCTGCCGCAGGCCACCCAGGCCAAGTCCAGGGCCGCCGAGCCGGCGCGGCGGATGCCAGCGGTGTCTTTCATCAATTCGCGGAACATGCCGAAATAGGCGTCGTTGTGGCGCTGGTCCTTGAATGGGAAACCCGTGCCCAGTAGCGCGCCCTTGAAGGTTTTCTGCGGGGTGACACGCAAACGCCGGCTTTGCAGGGTCGCTCCCGCGCCGCGTTTGGCGGTGAACAATTCCTGCCGCATGGGATCGTAGATCACGCCGCATTCGATGCGGCCTTTGTGCAGCAGGGCGATGGATACGGCGAAATGGGGGAAGCCATGGAGAAAGTTGGTGGTGCCGTCCAAAGGATCGATGACCCAGGTGAACTCGCCCTTGGGCAGTCCATGGCGTCCGCCTTCCTCGGCCAGGAAAGCATGGCTGGGATAAGCCTTGCGCAGGACATTGACGATTTCCAGCTCGGCTTGGCGGTCGACCTCGCTGACGAAGTCGTTGCGGCCTTTGGAAGAAATCGTAAGAGAGTCGATCCGGTCCGTGTAACGGACGATCAGATCACCGGCGGCGCGCGCGGCGCGCACCGCAATCGTTAGCATGGGGTCCATGGTCAACCTGGAATGTTAAAAAGCGGAATAAAAGTAAAATTCTGCTAGTATCTTACCCCTTTTGTCCAGGTACAGGCAGAGGAAACGGGCTTGCTGTCGAATATTCGCATCGTCATGGTCGCCACCACCCATCCCGGCAACATCGGCGCGGCGGCCCGCGCCATGAAAAACATGGGATTGACCGACTTGGGCTTGGTGGCACCGAGGACTTTCCCCAGCGATGAGGCCGATGCCCGCGCCGCGGGAGCCGACGACATCCTGGCTCGGGCCAAAGTTTTTGATAGCCTGGACGAAGCTTTGGCCGACCGGCAGCAAATCGTCGGCGCCAGCGCCCGCTTGCGCACCATCGCCTGGCCGCAGCTCACCCCTCGGGAATGCGCCGAAAAAATCGCCGCTCTCGGCGGCCGGCAAAAGATAGCCATCGTGTTCGGGCGCGAACATGCCGGACTCACCAACGGAGAACTGGAACGCTGCCACTACCTGTTGCATATCCCCTGCAATCCCGAATTCAGTTCCCTGAACGTGGCCGCGGCCATCCAGGTGGTCAGCTACGAGTTGTTCCAGGCGGTGCAAACGGCCGTTCCCCTGGACGATGAGACGGGGGGACAAATGGCCACCGGCGAGGAAATGGAGTCCTTCCATGGGCATTTGATCCAGACCCTGTTCGACGTCGGTTTCCTGCACGAGCGGAAATCCTCTCCCAGCCTCATCCGCCGCTTGCGCCGGCTGTTCAACCGCGCAGAACTGGAAACCACCGACATCAACATCCTGCGCGGCATATTGACGGCCATCCAGGAACGAACCCGGCGAGATCTGTCCCGATGCTGAAAACGATCAAACAAGAATTCGGCGGCATCTTCGAGCGCGATCCCGCGGCGCAGTCCTATTTCGAGATCCTGACGATTTATCCCGGCGTACAGGCCGTGCTGATCCACCGCATCAGCCATCGGCTGTGGTCGCTCGGACTGCGCTGGCCGGCGCGCTTCATCGCTTATCTGGCGCGCTGGTTCACCGGCATCGAGATTCACCCCGGCGCCAGGATCGGCCGCCGCCTTTTCAT
>JAQTSI010000400.1 GCA_028711365.1 Methylococcaceae bacterium | reverse complement strand
CCGACGAAATTGCGCAACATCTGCCGGGTCACCGCTTGCGGAAAGGCGGAAACACCCTCCTGCGCCACCCCATGGTCGGCGGCGAACACGCTGATCCAGGCCTTATCCAGCATCGGCTTATCGCTGGATTGCATGGCGCACAGGCGTACGGCCAATTCCTCCAGCTTTCCCAACGATCCCGGCGGTTTCGTCAATTGCGCCTGGCGCGCCAAAGCCCGCAGCCGGAATTCCTCGCTGGGAGGATGTATTTCAGGGATATTCCAATTCATTGAACGTCCTTCAGGATTTGCGGCAAGCCGGCGGCGATCCAGACCACGCGCTGGCAGATCCCGGCCAGATCCTGGTGCAGCCAACCGGCTTCATCCACGAAACGCCGCGCCAGCGGGTTGATGGGCACTACCCCTAGTCCCACCTCGTTGCTCACCAGGCACAGGAGCCCAGGCAGGCGGGGCAGGATTTCCAGCAAGGCGGCGCGTTCCCGGCGGAAACTTTCCTCGCCGTTTTCCAGCAGATTGGACAGCCAGAGGGTCAGGCAATCCACGATCAGGCAACGGTGCGGGCCGGCATGGGCTTGCAGCGCCCCGGCCAGGGCGAAAGGCTCCTCCACTGTCGCCCAATTCGTCGGCCGGCGTTCGCGGTGAAGCGCGATGCGCTCGGCCATCTCCTCGTCTCCCGCCCAGGCGGTGGCGATATAGACCGTCTCCAGCCCGGACTCCAGCCCCAGATTTTCGGCATAACGACTCTTGCCCGAACGGGCCCCGCCCAGGATCAGGATATGCAAGCGGCAATTCTCTCGATGTTGGTGAATTGGAATCGGCGGCTTGGCTTGCCGCCGGCTGATGTCGGCAGTTTACCTCAAAACCACTCGCCCGAAATGATGGCGCTCGTCGGTTCACGGGGCCGGCACGCAGGAATCATTGGGCATACCAGATCCCGCTCATGCAAGAATGCCCATGGATGCAGGGGCACGCTGCAAGCTCCCCTGGGGTATAGCGGGTCCGGGATACATCGAATCCGTGATCGAACGCTGCACCCGCCTCGAACGGCCCAAACCAGAGCGAACGCCTACTTCCAGTTCAGATTCTGAGTCCCTGAATTCACTTCAGGACTATTGGGGGTAGATCCAAATGGCTTCGTTCAAGCCCAGTGAGCGGCACTCTCCTTACCGTCACATTGGGCGCCTATACCCACATGATCTTCTGGAATAGGGTTGCAGCATCCCTATGGGGCTTTGCCGTCTTACTACGTCCTTCTCCATGACGGCCCTCCCGCAAATTACACGCCCGAACTTACGATTGGTATCATTACCATTTTCTGGTTAGCCGGGCTAGGATATACTCGCACCTGTTTCAGGTAAGCCATGCCTTCTTGTGATAATTATATACAACCAAACCATGTCGACTGTTTGGCGCTTCCCCTTCAAAAACATACATCGGGAAGTTCCATTTAAAGCGATCGGGCTGTCTGTGGTTTTTGAATCTCGCGATGACGAAGACATTCCTTATTTTTTCGCTCGTGTCATACTGTTGGATGGGAGAAGCATCGATATCTGTGAAGGTCATGACCGTATTCGCTGCGAAAGCTCTTGCGCCAGTTTTAATGCAGTAATGAGTCGTCCTGACACCAATATCTAATCCATCGAAACGGTCAACCCAACCGACCATAAGCCAGCCAATGAAATCATCATGAGGTCGTGGAGACAAGAGGGATTACAGTACCGCTTGACTTCGATATAGGGTTTGTCATGACAATAAAATCACTTGAACCCGGCTTGCACATCGTCAGCGATTCGATCCGGCAACGGATTCGTGCGTGGCCTGCTATTCGTTGACAAGCTTTGGATCAAGAACCCTCGAACGAACTTCGAATCCCTAAGTTAGAGGAGGTGTAGCGAAAATCTTGTTGTTTCAGAAAGTGGAAAAACTGGTAATCATCAAGAGGTCAATATGAAAAAGATTTCACTGTTCACGGCAGTTTTTGCCGCATTGTTCATCGTAGGATACACTCCTTCCGCAACGGCCGATGCAAGCGACGCGTTGGATTGGGCGCGGTTCCGCGAGGCGGTCGTACAATGGGAGTTTGACTTGTTGCAGGATAATCAAACGACGCTTCGGGAAGTACTCCAAAAGATGCCGAAAGGGGCGGATCTCCATGTCCACCTATCGGGGGCCGTCACGACCGAGAACCTGATTCACTGGGGGGCCGAAGACGGCTTGTGCGTCGATACCATCACCTTCGTTGCGGCTTCGGCGCCTTGTCAGCCAGGACAGGTGCCTATGGCCACGACACAATCGGATCCGACGCTTTATAAAAATGTGCTCGCGGCCTGGTCCATGGAGGGATTTCGGGGTAGCTTGCTCGAAGCCCATCAGCATTTTTTTGATACCTTCGGGAAATTCGGCGCGGTGCTGAGCGATGCCCGGACCGATGATTCGATAGCCGATGTCCTCTCCACGGCCGGGAAGAACCATCAGACCTATGTGGAACTCATGCAAGGCTTCAATTCCAGCCAGGTCGGGAGTGTGGCGAAAAAATACATCCTGCCCGGAGATCCCTGGAACGAAGCGTATCTGCTGGAAAAGCGCGCGCAGATCATCGCCGACCCCCTGTTCGCTGCCACCCTCAACGCCACGAAAACCGCACTGAAAAGCTCGCTTAGCAGCGCCCGTCAACTGCTTGGCTGTGAAACGTCGATCCCCGACCCGGGCTGCCAGGTCGACACCCGCTTTATCCTCTCGGCCAACCGCACGAAAGATCGGGGCTACGTTTTCGCGCAATGGGTTTACGCCTATGAACTCGCCCAGACCGCGCCCGAGGTGGTGGGCGTCAACCTCGTCTCCCCCGAGGAACATCCCAACTCGCTCTTATACTACGATGACGAGATGCTCGCACTGGACGTGCTGCGCCGCTTCAATCAGAAAGATCCCGCGCGGCGCCCCGTGCGTATCTCGCTCCATGCGGGTGAGTTGATTCCCGCGGTGCTGCCCTCGACACCCGAAGGCCAAAGACACCTCACGTTCCACATCCGCCATGCCGTTGAACTTGCCCACGCAGAACGGATCGGACATGGGGCCGATGTTCTCGGGGAAACCGAAGGAGACGGCGTCTGGGATCTGCTTCGAGACATGCGCGCTGGGGACGTGATGGTCGAGATTTGCCTGACGTCCAATGCCATTCTCCTCGGCAAGGAAGGCAAGAGTCACCCCGTCAACACCTATGTCAAGAAGCATGTGCCGGTGGCGCTCTCCACCGACGACGAAGGGGTATTCCGCCGCAACATCACGGATGAGTATCTGCGGGCGCTGACCGTACAGAATCTCCACTATCGGACGCTCAAGAACATGGTGCGCACCAGCCTGGAGCATAGCTTCCTCCCGGGGGCGAGCCTGTGGAAAGTCCCGAGTCGTTATGCCGAGGTGACGGACGCCTGTGCAGACGATGAACCCGGGAATCCTTCTCCTTCCGCCGACTGCGCGCAACTGCTCACGAACAGCGAGCGCGCCGCCAAGCAGTGGAAACTTGAAGCCGACTTCAAATCGTTCGAAGAGTCCCTGGTGTTCTAAAGTAACGCGATAACGGCGAAGGCCATAG
>JAQTSI010000399.1 GCA_028711365.1 Methylococcaceae bacterium | reverse complement strand
ACTGCAATGGTTGCCATTTCACCCCACTGGCGGCAAACCCGTTCGGCGCCCAAAACCAGTATCTGGCCGGAAGTCCCGATATGGGCGCGTTCTGGATGTTCATGGGACAGGATCACGATATCAGTTTGGGGTACGATCCCAACCTCTCCGTCGCCATGCACCGCTTCCACGGCGAATTGCAATGGAACGCCGACAAGTCCGATATCGTCCGGGAAATCCGCATCGGTCTCGATCCCACCACCGGCCAGAACTATCCCACCGGTAAATTCGTCCGCTGGGATTGGAAAAGCACGGGCAAATCCAATCCCAACACCCTGTTCCCGATCCACGACGCTCAAGGCAAGCAATTACCGATGGAGGAGAATTGTCTGAAATGTCATGCCGGGCATCGCGAGCCACTATTCCGGGATCGGATGTTCACGGCGGGCCGGACTTGCTACGATTGCCACGGCGATATGCTGGCGGTCGGGCAGGTTTTCCCCAAGAACTATCCGGCTAACCCGTCCAAGCTGGGATCGATCGCACAAAGCGATTACCGCATGCCCTGGTTCGACGAGCCGGACTGCGGTTCCTGTCATCGCGGCGACGCCAACCTTGGCATTGATCAACCGGGGTTTTACTCACCAGGCGTGATGGCCACGGCCTTCGACGAGTCCGACCCTTCCGCGACCCCACGCGCGGTGGATCCGGCCAAACCCGCTGATATGCGTTTCTCGGCGGCGGCTACCGGCAACTACCAGGCATCGTTCAAAACCATGCTCATGGCCCTCAACCCCGACTATACCGTCAATCCCGCTTTCAATGCTTCAATGATCGATTTTCTTGTCGATGCCCCGCTTTACCGGTACGGCAAGGATCAACACGCCAATCTCGGCTGCC
The DNA here is from genome assembly GCA_028711365.1 of Methylococcaceae bacterium. Taxonomy (GTDB): domain Bacteria; phylum Pseudomonadota; class Gammaproteobacteria; order Methylococcales; family Methylococcaceae; genus Methylumidiphilus. Next base: position 2,716 of record JAQTSI010000399.1, on the reverse strand, counting down.
CTGCCTGCCACGGTGCGGCCCACGCCATCGGCCCAAATCGCGATCCCAAGGCCAATGACAATGTGACGGCGATCCAATTGCAGGGCTATCCAGGGCCGATTCGGGAATGCAGCGTCTGCCATACCCGTGACGCATTCGCCACCGAAAGCAGCCTCGGCAGTGCCCTGCATTATCCTGATAAGCTAGGCCAGCCTACGATTCTTGCCGGACCCCACAACATGCATCCGGTGAATGATCCCAATTGGTGGGGACGCGCCGCAGCCGATACCATGCCCATTTCCGACGGTACCACTTGGGGTGGTTGGCACGATAATATCTACCACAAGCCGGGACTGAAGGGCGAAGATCAATGCGCAGCCTGCCATGGCGCCGACCATAAGGGCACGCGCCTGTCGAGAACGCCGGTGGACCGCGAGTTCGTCGTCAAGAATGGCAAGAAAGCCAGGTGGAAAGCGGGGGAATTCATCGGCTGCGATCGTTGCCACAGCCTGGAAGCGAGCTTCAGAGGCAGACCGGGTTCGACTGCAGGCAACCACAATCCAGTGATTAGTTCGACCCCGGTCACTACCGGCGTCATCGGCCAGGCTTATCGCTATCAGGTTGCCGCCAATGACCCGGATGGCGATCCCCTCAGCTACCGTTTGAGCAACGAACCCGGTTCCGTGAGTATCGATAAAACCGGTTTGGTCACGACGAGTTGGCCGACAAGCCTTTTCTCTAGCTACGAAAGTGGTTCGTTTAAAGTCCCCTATACCGTGAGCGTGAGCGATGGCAAGGGCGGCCATGCGGAGCAAACGGTAACTGTGGCGCTGACCTGCCCGGTGGGGCAAGTCTGGATTTGGGACGGTCATGCCGGTTCGTGCGTGGCGACATCACGGGGTGCCATCATCACCTCGACACCTCCCGCCGCCACGGTGGTATCGGGCAACACCTATAGCTATCAGGTCACCGCCACGGATGACAAGGGCCTCCCGTTGACCTACAGTCTGACCAGTAAGCCGTCTGGCATGAATATTGACGCCAACGGAGGTCTGATCACTTGGAAAACCGAGACCTGGGTCTCCAATAAATTGACTTTCAGGGTCACTGCCACCAATACCCAGGGTGGCTACGGGTTCCAAGCAGTCACCGTATATGTCTGCCCGAAGGGAACCAAGTGGAGTAACAGCATGGGCGGCGGCATGTGCATGTAGACATGGGGTCTGGAGCCGTTGCGCCGGGCCGAAATGTAACGCTTTGTATCCCCGATTGCTCCCCATACATAGCGATACAAAATCCCCCTTCCGCGACACAAGCGAGATACAAGCATGGGTTGGAATAACGCTCGAGGCTGGCAATGTTCACCGCTTGAGATTATTCCTCAACGACCGAGGTATCCATATGAAACAACGTTCGAGATTTCCCGCGATGGTTCTTATTGCTTTGAGTGCGGTGGCTAGCGGAGTGCTCCTGGCCGAGCAAGCTCCCATAACGACCGGGGACAGCGTCGAACAGTCCGGCAAGAGGTGCCGTTCTGAAAGCAGTCGTGCCGAAAGGCTGGAAAAAAATCTACAGACGCTACATTCGGATCTGAAGCTCCGGGCTACCCAGGATGCGGCATGGAATGAATGGTCCGACAAGATCACACGAAGTCACTCGGGTAGGAATGAGAGATGTCAAGAGTTTGAATCCTGGTCCAAGCTGCCTGTCATAGATCGCATGGAAAAGAAGCTGGCCTTTTTCAAGGAGCGCCAAAACAAGCTGGAGGAGGGGATCAGCGCAACCAAGGCTTTCTATGGCCTACTCTCGCCTCAGCAACGACAGGTTTTCGATCAGCAGTTCAATTTTTGGCCACATGGCAAGGGTAGAACGGAGCCCCAGGAAGCGCTGCCGGAAAGGCCGGAATGAGCGGATAAGACCTCATTACCGAACGGGGTGAACTGTTGGAAAAAGGACCTTGCCACCTATCACTTCTATTCGATCCCTTTATGGACAGGATTTACAGTATTAATCAAAGGCATAACCAGGATTTCATCCTGCAATTCCTGTTCATCCTGTAAAAGTGATAGGTGATGGATCGTTTGGGAGTTCAGTTTGACATCACGGCTGTTTCGCATTTTCCGGGGGGGCCGCAGGCTCATGGAAGAGCGATCGCCAACCTCGATGGCGCAGACTTTTGGTCGAAGCCGTCGAGACGGCCAGATCCCGGGGCCCTGGCCGGGGCAGGGACTCATGGGGGACATAATGGTTCTTTTCACCAATCAACCCGTGCGAATCCCTGAAAAACTCTCTATCCCATTGATAAACAATAGGAGCAATCAAGGCATCAATCGTGCTTTGTATTCTGCATTTCCTATCCAGGCAGAGCCTTGTCATGCACACAGTAAACCCGACAGATTCCTTGGAATTTCAGGAACTCATCACCTTCATCGGCACCTTGGCGACCCCCTACTCAGAAAGCGATATTGTCCGATTTAATCTGCTCTACCAGCGGATTTACCGCCAACTAAGCCGCGATGAGAAACGCCGTGCGGAGGAATTCGTGGACATATTGATTGCCGGCGTAGAAAAAAAGGCATGGTCGGCCAAAATTTATGGCGTCGTCTGACCACCGGAAAGGAAAATGACCACGATGAAACAACTACACCTTAGCCTCCTAAGCGCCTGTCTGCTGTGCCTACCTCAGTTTTCATCGGCGATTGAAACCGGGGCCATTGCGCCTCACTGCTCACTGAAG
>JAQTSI010000094.1 GCA_028711365.1 Methylococcaceae bacterium | reverse complement strand
CGACATCGATGCCGCATTCTCGGTGTTCGCGCGATTCCAGCGCCGTCACCAGCACCACCGGCAGTTCGGCAAGCAGTTTATCCGAGCGTATCTTGGCAGTGAGGTCGAAGCCGTTCATGCGGGGCATTTCCACGTCCGACACGACCAAATCGAATGTACCTGTCTTGAGTATGGTGTAGGCATCCAACCCATCAACGGCTGTAGTGACGTGATAGCCTGCCGATTCCAGAATGTTTTTCAGCAGGGAGCGGGAGGTGATCGAATCTTCCACCACTAGGATGGAACGCTGTGGGATCTTTGCGGTTTTTACGTCCATGGACGCTCGTTTCGCCGTTGTTTGCCTCAAGGCGGATTTCATCAGGTCGGCCACGTTCAGAACCGGCACAACTTGTCCCGCGCCGAGCACACATGCCCCGGCTACATTGCGTACGCGCGCCAATTGCCTGCCTAGCATCTTGACCAGCACTTCCTGCTCGCCGATTACCTCGTCCACCTGAAATGCGATGTGGGTTGCGCCCAGGCCGAGGATCGCGGCCTGGATGTTGCCGTCCGTCTCGTCCTTCGGTCTGTTGTCCCCCGCGGCGTTGGGGGCCAGTTCCAGCACCTCGGCCAACCGCACCAGCGATACTACCCGCCCATTTAGCGGAATGGTTTCCCTATTCTCCACCGTCTGGATCTCTTTCCAGGCCAGCCGCACCACGCACTCGAGGTTGTGCAGGGGAAGAATAAAATTCTGCCCGGCGGCGCGAACCAGCACGCCGCGAAAAGTGGCAAGAGTCAGCGGCAAGACAATACGGAATGTCGTGTTGACGCCTGGCCGCGCCGCGATCGCAATCGTGCCGCCCAGCCGCTCGACCGTTTCCTTCGCGATGGCCAGCCCCAGCCCGCGACCGGAGAGCTCCGTGATTGTGGGGCTGGTGGAAACGCCGGATTTGAATATCAGCGCCAAAGCTTCCTGCTCGCCGAGCTTGTCGAACTCTTCGGAAGAGACTAAGCCCTGTCTGACGGCTGCCGCTTTCACTTTTTCGAGGTCTATGCCCGCCCCATCATCGGAGACGATAATCTCGACCTTACCGCCGTCTTGCTGGATGATTGCCAAGCAAATCGTACCGCCCGGAGGTTTCTGTTTTTCAAGGCGATCAGCCGGTTTTTCAATACCGTGATCTACACTATTGCGCAGCAGATGGATGAACGGATCCTTCATTTCTTCGAGGATGCGCCGATCAATTTCGATGTTGCTTCCCTGAATTTCCAGTTCGATTTCCTTACCCTGATCGTGGGCAAGTTCACGGACGAAGTGCGGAAAAGTTTCCAGCAGCGAGGAGAATGGCAGCATGAGCATTTCGCGCAAGCTTTGTAGCAGGCCGTCTACCATCCCATCCAGTGCCCGATGATCGTGCCCGGAGGATTTCCTTACTCCCGTGATCTGGTTTTCCAGGGTCTTGATGAGATGGTTCTCGGCATCGAGATATTCGAGCAGCCTGGTAAGTTCCTGCTGTTTTTTACCGGCATTATTCTTGCCGTTTCTCCTCGGCGAACGCTCAAATGCGCGAAGCAATGGCTGGATGTCAGCCCGTTGTTTCTTCCAACTTGCCAGCGTGGCTTCGATCCTGTCCAAGTCCACGGCTCGTTGCCCCGTCGACAATTTTGCCGGAAGCAGTTCCTCGGCCTGGCGCATCACCGCAGCCAGTTTCGTGGTAGATACCCTGACCGTCTCGGACAGGTTGCGGGGTAGAGACGGCAGGCGTATGCCAGATGCCACCATGGGTGGGGGTGGATCGGCGGGTGGAGCAGGGCAGGCGGACCGTGGCGAATTCTCCGGCGCAGTCGGTTCCGGGTGATATGGCTGGTTGTTTTTCAGCGCGTCTTCTAGTCGCTTGGTTAATGTTGCCGCCCCCTTCGCAATGGCCATAGCCTCGTCCTTTGCGAAAAGGGATATGGCCAGCTCAGCCAGTGCCTCTTGCATCAGGTCAAACAATGGCGACGAAAGGACGATCTTTTTTCCCTTCAGCGCGGCGAATATGCTTTCCAGCGCCTGGCAAACCGACTCGACTTGAGTCAGGTTCACGGCACGGGCGGCGCCCTTCAGGCTGTGAGCTTCGCGGAATATTCGCTCTATGATGTCCGCCTGTTGCGTACAAGCGGGCATTTGCTGCAGTTCCAGCAAACCGTCGGACATTGCCTTGAGATGCTCGTCTGCCTCGATCTTGAATGTCGCGAGAAGTTTTTTCAGAAAGTCATCGTGGTTGGTGGGCATGGCGGTTTCCGATTGATAACTTGGGAGGCAGTCATCAGACTACCTTATCCCCGATCATCGACTTCAACTTCTGCCCCAATTCATGCAGATTCTGTGCAGTGATCTCCGCCTGCCGGGTTCCCTCCACGTTCTGCAAGCTCGCCAGTTTTATATTCTCCATCGCCTGAGCCATCTGGTCCATTCCCAGCATCTGCTGCTCACTCGAATCGGCAATCTGCGTCGCCACCTGCGCGGCTTCGCCGATGCTGGTGGCCAGTAGGCGAATGGTTTTGCCTGCCATGGCCGATTGCTTACTCCCCGCTTCCACCACTTTGGCGCCCTGCTTCGCGGTCTGCACCACCGCTTTGGAGGCCATTTGAATGTCGCCGAGGATCGCCCGTATATGTGCCGTCGCCTGCCTGGATTGCTCGGCCAGACTTCTCACCTCCTGCGCCACGACGGCAAAGCCCTTGCCTTGCTCGCCGGCCTTTGCCGCCTCGATGGCTGCATTCACCGCTAGCAGGTTGGACTGCTCGGCCAGATCGTTGACCGTGGCGATGATCTCTCCAATCGCCTTGCATTGTTCGGATAGGTTCACGATGCTCTCGGCGATGGCCTGCATCTGCGTCTGAATCTGCTGCATCCCCTCGACGACGTCCTCTATCGACTCGAGCCCGGATCGGGAAGTCTGGGCGGCGTTCTGCGCGCTGTCCGAAAGATCTTTCGCTTTCTGGCTCGCCAATTGCGCCATCAGTTTGACTTCTTCCACCGTGGCGGTGGTTTTGCTAACCGCGCCGGAGGTCTGTGCAGCACCCGATGCAACCTGAGTGGTGGTGCCGAGGATCTCGGCGGATGAGGCAGCAAGTACGCTCACCGCTTCCTCTATCTCCCGCATCAGATTGCGTAGCCTTTCTTCCGCATTTTCCGCATGTATACGTTTCGCGTCGGTTCTGTCGATGACACGACAATTCCACCCGATCAGGGTACCGAAAATGATGATGTTCAGCACCGCGACCAAGGGTACGCCGAAATCTGTATCGTATAACCCGGCCCGCTCGCCCTCCAGGTGCAACCAGCCCAGCGCGATGTTAATGATGATGACGGCTGGCAATAGGCGACGCGCCAGATCGCCTCCCACCCCCGAGCTCATGAGTATCCTCATGAATCCCTGTTCAGGCCTGGCTCCGAGTATGCCCAAGTTGAGCACCACAAATGCCACCACCGTGTGCAGAGCCATCTTCGTATATGTGGCGAAGCCATACAGCACTTTTACGTCATAGGCATATCCTAGTATCGCCAGCAAGGCGACGATAAGCGTCGTAAGTGCCAAGTATTGCGCAGGTCGATTTTCCCCCACAGTCTGATAATCGATGAAACGCAGGGCGAGGCCTAGCAAAAAAAAGTTAAACGCGGTGTTGGGCGCCATTCGACCAGGTATCACGGTTCCCACCGCCCCCACAGGCTCGCGGAATAGCAACTGGTCGATGCCGAAGTCGCGTTCGAGGAGATATTCGCCCAGGCTGAGTAGTCCCACCAGCGCCACCGCCAGAGCGAACCCGTGTCCGATTCGCAGCTTGCGACTATCGGTTTGCCCAGCTTGCAGCAATAGCAATGAAGTACCCGACAATAGGAAGGCCAGCGCCGTGTTGGCCTTCATCGACACCAGTTTAGGGTGTATGCTCTTGAACATAGGAATGTCCAACATCCAGCCAATCAGCACCGCCGCGCCTAGGGCGATGACGGCGATAGCGGCTTTTCTCGACCACGATTGGAACTGCTCGGCAATTCCGGTATTGGATGGGTTGGTCATCGCCACCTTCCTTATTGTCAGAATTGAAATACCGTCAAACCTTGTATTGCGACGCCAATTGTTTCAGCTTTTTCCCCAGTTCATGCAGGTTCTGAGCGGCCGACTCTGCTTGCTGGGTTCCCGCCACGTTCTGCAGGCTCGCCTGTTTGATGTTCTGCATCGCCAGCGCCACCTGGTCCATCCCCACCATCTGCTGATGGCTAGATACGGCAATCTGCGTCGCCGCTTGCGCCGCCTCATTCACGCTATCGGCGAGCAGGCGGATCGAATCGCCGGCCTGGTCGGACTGTTTCACCCCCGCTTCTACCGCCTTGGTACCTTGCTCCGTGGCCATCATCGCCGCACTTGTCGCTTTCTGGATGTCGCCTAGGATCGCTCGCACCTGCGCCGTCGCTTGTTTGGATTGTTCGGCCAGGCTCTTGATCTCGTGCGCCACCACGGAAAATCCCTTGCCTTGCTCCCCCGCCTTGGTCGCTTCGATGGCGGCATTGACCGCCAGCAAGTTGGATTGCTCAGCCAGGTCGTTGACCGTGGCGAAGATCTCCGAGATGGCCTGGCCTTGTTCGGATAGTCGCATGATGCTCTCGGCGATAGTTTCCATCTGATCCTGGATACGTTGCATTCCCTCGATGGCCTCCTCCACCGATTTGCACCCCGCTTTGGAAACCTGCGCGACTTTCTGCGCGCTGTCCGCTACCGATTTGATCTTCTGACTTGCCAACTGCGCCGTCTGCTTGACTTCTTCCACCGTGACGGTGGTTTGGCTCACCGCGCTGGAGGTTTCGGCCGCTCCGGATGCCACCTGGGTGGTGGTGGCCAGAATCTCGGCGGAGGCTGAAGCCAGCACGCCGGCCCCCTCGTTGATTTCCAGTGTGGTTTTCCGCAGCTTTTCAATCATGGTGCGGAAGGTGCGTATGAGTGATCCCACTTCGTCGGTGCGGTTATCGGGGGGGATGTTGACGGTGAGATCGCCCAAGGCAAGCCGCTCTGTGGTATTCGAGAGGGCTCTAAGCGGTGTGGCGATGACACGGCTTAGAAAAACCACCATAGCCAGCCCGAATAGGGTGAAGACAAGACCGACGATGGCAATGGCATACACGACTTGAAGCGATTTCCGTTCGGAATCCGCTACTGAGAGACGCGCCTGTTCCTCGACCTCGTCGCCCAATTCACGGGCAATGGCGCGCACTTGCTTGTAACGCTCGTACTGTGTGCCCATCACCAGCGACTTGGCTTGCTCCAATTTTCCGGCATAGATCAGCGGGATGACCTGGTTATCCCTCGTTTGGGAGAAGGTATCCCGGATTGCGCTGAGTTCCTCAAGCCTACCCGCCAGATGTTGATTGCCGTGGTTACGCTCTAACAATCTTCGCATGATTTCGCCGATTTCCTTGCCACGCTGCTGGATGTCCTGGTGCCAGGTTTCTTGCTCTGCCCGCTTCGTCGTTACTATCATGGCGAGTACTGCGGTTCGCGTGCCGTTATCGTGGACGCGCAGCTTCATCAAATCCAGCGCATCGGCAAACTCTCGCCGATAAAGATTTTGCTGAGATTCCTGGATGGCCGAGATACCCAGGTAGGCAGTAATCATGATCGCAGTCATGAATACGAGTTTAGCTCCGTATCCGACGAAAAGTTTGCCGCGTGTAGACAGATTAAGAAACCAATTCATGATTCTTCCCCTTGACTAATATTGGCTATTCGGGAACCTGTTCTTCCACGATAATTTTCTTGTCCACCATCAGTTTATCCGCATCAAGGATTATGGTTCGATCGGAGGTTATTCCCTTCAGGAATTCCTCGCGGATACCGGTCAAGGTGGGCAGTGAAGGCTGGATATCGGCAAGTGGAATACTGCGTACCCCGCCGATCGCATCGGTCAGAATACCCAACACCATCTTCTCGGATTGAAGCACGATTACCTTGTTGAGATTGGTCAATTCATTCTCCGGCAAATCGAAAAATTTCTTGATGTCAATGACCGAAAGTATTTCACCGCGCAGGTTGATGATGCCTAGCACGAAAGCCGGCGTGCATGGCAATTGCGCGAGGTTTTCAAGGGGATAAACCTCGCGCACAGTGCGCGACTCAATAGCGTATCGCTCGGAGGAGAGGATAAATTCCACCACCTCGATGCGCTCATCGGCAAGCTCTGTTTGCCCATGTTCACGGGCGAGCCCTTTTGCCCTCTCCCTCAGTATCCGTTTTGTCTCCTCGGCAGTCGGTTCCCAGGCATGTTCGATGGCGACTTGAGCTTCCTCCAGGCGACGCTCGATCTGGCGCCAATCGATGGACATCGGTATATTTCGCTTTGGCGATTCTGGCCCTTCAAGATTCATTCGGCTGTCTCCTTAAACGAACTGCGATGGATCAATATGCGCAAGAAGATGCGTGGCCCACTGGGCCGAATTACACCAAGTCCTGGGCAACCAGGGCCTGGCACTATAATGCGAATTCAGGGCAATTTAAGATGCTAGTCCGAAGTCCTATCATAGGAGGTTGTTCCCTAACAACCTGATCGAATACGATGATGGACTGGCATGCACAGTTGATAACACTCTACCTTGCGGTTTGTAAACATTGGCAAGAGGTGGACTGGGCGCAAGCACAGCGCCACGCGCCTTATGCCGATCTGGGTTTCAGTGATGAGGAGGTCATCACGCCTCGACCACCACCCGCCAGGCCGCCACCCTCATCCCATTGAACAAGACCCGTCATCCCTTGTTAAGCGATGGCCACGACCCGCAGCAATGGAGCGGCTTCCTCTACGCCGTCAGCCCCTAGACCATAAAAGGAAACCTCCGCCATCATGAAAGCGATGCCGAGAACGATAAAGGCGACATCGGGAACATTAAGGAAGATGACGATCATCATCGTCATGCTGCAGGGAATCTTGATGAAGATGTCGATTCATCAAGCAATGATGTCGATCATCTTAAGGAAGATGTAGGTTCATCAAGCAATGATGCCGATCATCTTAATGAAGATACAGATCCATCAGGCAATCATGCAGACTCTTTTGATGAAGATGTAGATCATCATCGCAATCATGCTGGGAACGTTGATGCCGAGCATGATCCCGCTTTGGATGTGGATGATTTCGATATGAATCGACATGATTCATTGAATGACCGACAAGATTGTTTGATGAATCGACATCATTGATCCATGAATCCACGTCATTTCTATAATGATCGACGTAATTGCGATGATGATCTGCATGGTTTCTCTAAGAACCTGGATGATTGTTATCATGATCGAGACGATTGCGTTAAGAATCGGCAAGATTGCGATGAAAACCTGAATGGTCATGCCTTAAAAGGCAGCGATTATGCGCCCTGCTGGCAACTTGCAGAGAGTTTGCAGAGAAAAAAGAGAGATTGAAGAGAGGTTTGTGGAGTCTATTTTGCATTTCGTGCTCCACAAGCCAGCTAGCGGAGTCTGACGACTCCACAAAATTGCAGAGAGATTGTAGAGAAAACCATGAAGCTCAAGTTCAAAACTCAGGCTTATCAGACGGCGGCGGTACAGGCCGTGGTGGATTGCTTCAGGGGGCAACCTCCGGCCTCAGTAGAGGCAATGAGCTACCGGATGGACCCCGGCAGAGGCCAGCGGGATTTGCACTCCGGCGACGGCTTCAAGAACGCTGATCTAAAGCTGACAGATATCGCCTTGTTGGAGAATATCACCAAGGCACAGAGCCAGCAGAACCTGCCGCTGTCCACTGGGTTTTGTGGCAGGGATAGTGAGTGAACCTTATCACCTATCACTTTTATAGGATGAACAGGAATTGCAGGATGAAATCCTGGTTATGCCTTTGATTACTTTTTTGTAAATCCTATCCATCCTGTTCATCCTCTCCATAAACCGAAGGATGGAATAGAAGTGATCGTTGGCAAGGTGAGTGAACTCAAGCTCGCTGAACCTCTCAACAACAGCCAAATACAAAAGCAATTACTGTTCCGTATCAGCTCCTGATGCATGCCGGATCGAGCGGCTTTTGAGCAAGGCGTAGACCGTCGGGATGACGATGAGCGTCAGCAAGGTCGAGGAAATCATCCCGCCCACCATGGGCGCGGCGATTCGGCGCATCACTTCCGAACCGGTTCCCTGGCTCCAGAGGATGGGAAGCAGGCCCGCCATGATCGTGACGACGGTCATCATCTTGGGACGCAGGCGCTCCGCCGCCCCCGTCATCATTGCACCATGAAGATCGGTTTCGGTAACCGATCGCCCTTCCCTGGTGCATTGTCTGCGTTTTTCCTCGACCGCCTGGTCGAGGTAGATCAGCATCACCACGCCGGTTTCGGCCGCGACCCCGGCCAGCGCGATGAAACCGACACCGACCGCCACGCTGACGTTGTAATCCAAAAGCCACAGCAACCATATCCCGCCGACCAGGGCGAAGGGCACGGACAGCATGACGATGAGCGCTTCGGTCAGGCGGCCGAAATTCACATACAGCAGGACGAAAATGATGGCCAGAGTCAACGGAACCACCAACTTCAGCCGCTGCTTCGCCCGCTCCATATACTCGAACTGGCCGCTCCAACTGATGTAGTAACCCGGCGGAAAACGGACCGCTTTTTCCACCGCCTGCTTGGCGTCCAGCACATAGCTTTCGATGTCACGGTTGCGCATGTCCACATAGACATAGGCGGACAGCATCGCGTTTTCCGTGCGGATGGCCGGCGGCCCCTGGCTGAGGCTCAGACGAGCCACCTGTCCCAAGGGAATCATCGCCCCATTCGGCGTCGAGACCAGCACATGCCTGGCGATGGCCTGCGGGTCGTCGCGCAATTCCCGCGGATAACGCACGATGACGCCGAAGCGTTCCCTGCCCTCGACCAGGGTGGTGAGGGTTTCGCCTCCGACGGCGATGGCGATGCTGTCCAGCAGTTCACCGACCATGAGCCCGTAGCGGGAAAGCGCCTGATAGTCCGGGTCGATATTCAGATAATAGCCGCCGGTGATGCGCTCGGCATACGCGCTGGTGGTGCCCGGCACGGTCTTGACCGCCTGCTCGATCTGTTGGGCCAGGCGTTCCATCTCCGCCAGATCCTTGCCGAACAGTTTGACGCCGATGGGGGTGCGGATGCCGGTGGCGAGCATGTCGATGCGATTCTTGATCGGCATGGTCCAGGCATTGCTGACGCCGGGGATTTGCAGGGCCTGGTCCATTTCCGCGATCAACCGGTCCATCGTCATGCCGGACCGCCACGCCGATTCCGGCTTCAGGTTGACCAGGGTCTCGAACATTTCCAGCGGCGCGGGGTCGGTGGCGGTCAGGGCGCGCCCGGCCTTGCCGAACACCGATTCGACCTCGGGGAAACTCTTGATGATGCGATCCTGGGTTTGCAGCAACTGGGCGGCCTGGGTCACCGAGAGGCCGGGCAAGGTTTGCGGCATGAACAGCAAGGTGCCTTCGTTCAGGGTGGGCATGAATTCTCCCCCCAGACGCAGGGCGGGATAAACGGATGCCGCGAGTATCAGCAGGGCCGACAGCAGGGTGAGCTTTTTCCAGCGCAACGCCCAGGCTATGCAAGGCTGATAGGCGCGCAGCAACAGGCGGTTGATCGGATTGCGCTGCTCCGGCAGGATCTTGCCCCGCACGAACAATAGCATCAGCACCGGCACCAGGGTCAGCGACAGCAGGGCGGCACCGGCCATGGCGAAGGTCTTGGTGTAGGCCAAAGGCTGGAACAGCCGGCCTTCCTGGGCTTCCAGGGCGAATACCGGAACGAAGGAAACGGTGATGATCAGCAGGCTGAAGAACAGCGGCGGCCCGACCTCGCGGCAGGCTTTGAGGATGATGTCGAAGCGCGCCCTCTCCCCCGACCCCTCTCCCGCCGGGAGAGGGGATATGGAGTCGCGCTCCAGGTGCTTGTGGGCGTTCTCGATCATCACGATGGCGGCGTCGACCATGGCGCCGATGGCGATGGCGATTCCCCCCAGGCTCATGATGTTCGAATTCATGCCCAAGGCGCGCATGACGATGAAAGCGATCAATACCCCGACCGGCAGCATCACGATCGCCACCAAGGCGCTGCGCAGATGCATCAGGAACAGGGCGCAGACCACGGCCACCACCACGCTTTCTTCCAGCAGGGTCTGCCGCAGGTTGGCGATGGCGCGGCGGATCAGCTCCGAGCGGTCGTATACCGCCTGGACATGGACGCCGGGGGGCAATCCGGAAGCGATTTCCTGCAGCCGGGATTTGACATTCCGGATGACGGTCAGCGCATTCTGGCCATAGCGGGCCATGGCGATGCCGGAAACCGCCTCCCCTTCCCCATCGAGTTCGGCGATGCCGCGGCGCTCGTCGGGGACCAGTTCCACCCTGGCCACATCCCTCACCAGCACCGGGATGCCTCTTTCCATTTTCAGCACCAATCCTTCGAGGTCGGTTTTGCCGCGCAGGTAACCGCGGCCACGCACCATGTATTCGGTTTCCGCCAACTCGATCACCCGTCCGCCGACATCGCGGTTGCCGTTGCGGATGGCCTCGGTCAGATTTTTCAAGCCGATGCCGTAAGCCTGGAGCTTGTGGGGATCGACCGTCACCTGGTATTGCTGGACGAAACCGCCGATGCTGGCGACCTCGGCCACACCCTGGGCCTTGGTCAACTGGTAGCGCACGAACCAGTCCTGCAGGGTGCGTAATTCCGCCAGGGAATAATTCTTGCCCAACAGCACATACTGGTAGATCCAGCCCACGCCGCTGGCATCCGGCCCCAGTTGCGGCGTGATGCCTTTGGGCAGCCTGCCGGCGGCCGAGTTCAGGTATTCCAGAACCCGCGAGCGCGCCCAATAGATGTCGGCGCCGTCTTCGAAGATGACATAGATGAAGGACGCGCCGAAAAAGGAAAAACCCCGCACCGTACGCGAACGCGGCACACCGAGCATGGCGGTGGTGAGCGGATAGGTCACCTGGTCTTCCACCACCTGCGGCGCCTGGCCGGGATACTCGGTATAGACGATCACCTGGGCATCGGAAAGATCGGGCAATGCGTCCAGGGGCATTTGGATCAGCGCGTAGAGGCCCGCGGCCACGATGACGAGACTGCCCAGCAGCACCAGGAAGACATTGCACAAAGACCAGGCAATGACCCTGCCCAACATCTAATGCCCTTCCTGGGTCGAGTCGGTTTTTCCGGCGGACGGGCTGTCCAGGGCGGATTTGAGATTGCTCTCGGCGTCGATGAGGAAATTGGCGCCGGTGACCACGGTTTCGCCTGCTTCCACCCCTTCCAGGATTTCGAAATAGCTATCGGCTAGCCGGCCCAGTTTCACCCGGCGCGGCTCGAATACCCCCTCGCCTTTCTGCACCAGCACGATCTGCCGGGTGCCGCTGTCGATGACGGCAGATTCCGGCACGGCGACGGCTGCCTCTCCGCCGGCATCCGCTTTCAATTCGGCGGTGCCGTACATGCCCGGCTTCAGTAATCCTCCGGCATTGGCCAACTCCAGCCGAATCCTGACGGTGCGCGTCTCGCTCGCCAGCACCGGTTGAATGAAATCGACCCTGCCCTCGAAATACCGGTCCGGATAGGCGTCGATGGATATCGATGCGCCCTGGCCGATCCTGATCCATCCCACATCCTGCTCGAATACCTCCGCCAGCAGCCAGACCCGGCTCAGATCGGCGATGCGGAACAGCACCTCGCCGGGCGTGAAGCGCATGCCTTCCTGCGCCGGCTTTTCCAGCACCACCCCGCTCACCGGCGCATTCAGCGTCAAGGCTTCCAGCGGCGCTTCCCGGGATTGCAAGGCTTGTAGTTGGGCAGGGCCGATGTCCCAGTAACGCAGCCTCTGCAAAGCGTTTTCCGCCAGTTGCTGCGCCGTGGAGCGGGCCTGGGCGCTGCTTTCGCTCAACGCCGCCATGCCGCGGCGGGCGATCAGATATTCCTGCTGGGCGGTCAGCAGATCGGGGCTATCGATATCCAGCAGGGGCTCGCCCCGTTTGACCGCCTGGCCGGTGGCGTTGACATGCAAACGCTGAACCCAGCCCTCGAATTTCGTGGTCACGGCATGGAGCCGCCGCTCGTCCACCTGAATCGTGCCGAGGGTTCGCAGGGTGCGGATCAGGCTGCGTTTGCCCACCGGTTCCGATCTCACCCCCAGCTTCTGGATCTTCTCCGCGCTGATGCTCAACTGCCGGGTATGGCCGATCTCGCTTTCGTACACCGGGATATAGTCCATGCCCATTTCATCCTTTTTCGGCGTCATCGAGGTATCCGCCGCGCCCATGGGATGGCGGTAATACAGAATCCTGCCCTTTTCAGGGGCTGCGGTAGGGGTGGCATCCTCCGCATAGACCGGTAGGTAGTCCATCCCCATCTCGTCCTTGGCCGGGGTAGCCGAAGTCACCTTCGGATTCATGGGATGACGGTAATACAAAGGTTTTCTTTCCGGCGCGCTCGAGAGGTGGGTTTGCCACCCGGCCAAGCGGTATCCCGCGAATAGCCCTAAGCCTAGAGTCAAAATGAGCGCAAGGATCAAAGCTGCCAGTTTATTCATGGCCCAATTCCCCGCCGATATTGGCCGACAACTCCGCCAATATCTGCTGGGTGCGAACCAGAGCCTGCCAGTATTGGGTCTGGTACCGGAACAGGCTCAATTGGACGCGCAGCAGATCGGAGAAGGTGGACCTGCCGACTTGATAACCGGCCAGGAGGGAGTCGACCGTTTGTCTGGCCTGGGGGATGATCTCGTGTTCGAACAGGTTCAATCTTTCCCGGGCATGTTGATATTCGGCGGTACGGGAAGCGATTTCCGCCTGGATGCGTTGATGTTCATCCTGCAAGGAATAGCGTTCCTGCAGCAGTTCGCTGCGACGTTGATCGACCGCCTTGGCCTGTTTTTGCGCGGCATAAATCGGCAGGTTCATGCTCAGGCGGATACTGGCGAAATCGCTGCGGGTTTCTCCGTTCGGAGTGTTTTGCCGGGCGGCGTATGCGGCGCCGACCGTCAGATCCGGATAGAAATCCCGCTTTGCCAGATCGACCTTGGTCTGCGCCGCTTCCAGCATCTTCAGGTGACGGGCGAAGGCCGGGCTGGTATGTCTTGCCTTTTCCTGTAAACCCGCCTCGCTCAGTGCTGGAGACTCGAAGCGGGCTTCGGCTGGAATCTGCACCAGAGCCTGCGCCTCCTGACTCAACAAGGCATTGAGTTGGGCAGTCTGACTATGGCGCATGCCGATCAGTTCGAGTCTTTCATCCTTCAGTTTGGAAAGCTCCAACTGCGCCAGCAGCACCTCCTGCTGCATCCCCTGCCCCGCCCGGTATTTGGCCTGGGCGATGTCGACCAGTTGCTGGAAAAATTTTTCGCTCTCGTCGATCACATTCAATGCCCGATCATAGAAGAACAGGCCCCACCAAGCCTTCCGCACCTCCCGAACCAAGCGCAGGCGCCCTTCCTCCACCGAATCCGCCGCCGCCAGCGCTTCCTGCTCGGCCAGCTTCTCCTGTAATCCCAGTTTGCCGGGGAAAGGAAAGGTTTGACTGATGCCCACTTCCATCATGGTCATGTCTTCCTTGCGCAGATCGAAACTGCGAACCGGCAGGTTGAGCAGGTCGAAATTCAGCATGGGGTCGGGCAAGGCGGCTTTTTGGGGAGGCACGGCGGCCATCGCTTCGGCCCTGGCCTTGATTTCGGCCAGGCCGGGGTTGTCAGCCAGGGCTTTTTCCACGGCCTGCTCCAGGGTGAAGGTCTCATCCCCGGCATATGCCCAGGACACTGCCAGGCAAAGCAGCAGGCCTAGGCGCAGGGGCAGCTTTTCCAACGGGCAAGAAAGAGGAATAACAGCCATGGCGCGCCAGCAGAAAAGCATCAAGTCTATCTCACATCCGATGTTGCCAACACCATGGTTCGCGCGTCTATTGTTAGATTTGTCGACGCTGACTCATCTTGAATGTTAAGGAAAATATCGGGAATGCAGATAGTGATGTAGACCCTGCTAAGGAAGACATGGATTCATCAAGCCATGATGCCGATCAGGCTAAGGAAGATGTAGAGTCATCAAGCCATCATGTTGGGAATGTTAAAGCCGAGGATGATCTCGATAGGGATCGGCTGATGGCTTGATGGATCGAGGTGGGCCGGCTGTAAGCCGGGATGATCTGACATCAACCGAGAGGATGCTGGCGCCGATCGGATCTTGGTTCGTCCCTGATCTTTGTGCTGCTGGATTATTTCGGCGAGAGCCAGATCATCTAAAGCATCAAGCAATTTTTCATAGTATTCAGCGGATAAAAGATAAGCCGCCACCATGACCATCTGCAAGTATCACTACAGGCTCAGCTTCCGATTTCTCGATGACATCTGCAGGATTATTTCCTAGTTCGGCTAGAGATACTGCCGTGCTGGCATGGAGCGATTGCATGGCTTAAACCTCAACAGTCAAATGGTTGAAAATACCCGTCATCTAAACACAGCCCCATCAAATATCCGAAGTCACCCGCATCACTTCCTCGATGGTGGTCATGCCCAGCACCGCTTTGCGCAATCCATCCTCATACATGGTGTGCATGCCTTCCTTCAAAGCCTGTTCCTCGATCATCCGGGCCTGGGCATGGGTCATCACCAAGCGGCGCAGATCATCGCTCATCACCAGGAATTCCAGGATCGCCAACCGTCCCTTATAACCCAGGCCATCGCAGTGCTCGCAGCCGATGGGCCGGCACAGCATCACCTCGCCCTCGGGTTTGAAACGGCGCAGCTTCAGCTCCGCCACCACTTCGGGCAAGGCCGGGTAGGATTCCCGGCAATGGGGGCAGAGCCTTCGCACCAGACGCTGACCGAGGATGCCGTTGACGGTGGACGTGATCAGATAATCTTCCAGCCCCATGTCCAATAGACG
>JAQTSI010000093.1 GCA_028711365.1 Methylococcaceae bacterium | reverse complement strand
CCCCGCTGACCAGGATGCCGACGAGCAGATCCTGCGATTCGATGTCCATGACTTCCGCAGCGATGCCTTCCTGAGGGATCTTCAACAATGGCCGGATGTCCACCAGAGTCAGGATGTCGCCGCGCAGGTTCATATCGCCGGCAATGTGGGGGGGACAGCAGGGTATGGGGGTGATGCGGCTCAGATGAGAGAACTCGCGCACCGCGTCCAACTCGACGCCGAACCATTCATCGCCCAACTGGATCACGGATAGCGGCGTCAGCTCGGCAATTTCGAAGGTTTCAATTCCCTGCATCAGATGATGGGCGCGGGTGTGGAAAACCTCGCGCTGTTCTGCCGTGGCCTCCGGGCAGAAATAGGCGAGTTCGTCCGTCTTGGATGGCGCGCAGGATTCGATCGGGGCATGCAGCAGGCAGGATACATCCAGCAGCATGACGATCTCGTCGCCGATTTTGGCCGCTTCGGCACTGAAGAGCGCTCGTCCGGCCATTGTTTCCTCGTAGCCGGGGCGTGGCTCGATCGCCGTCTCGGGTATCTCGATGACATCGCTGACCTCGTTGACTACGATGCCCCTCATCGTCCCCTCCCTTTGCAGGACGATGAGAATATCGGTCAATCGATAGCGCCGGGAAGGATGACCGAAACGTAAATCGAGATTCATGACGGGCACTATCTTGCCGCGCAGGTTGATGATGCCGGCGATATGAGGGGGAGCCTCCTCGTCGGGGGTTAATTCAGGCAACCAGAAGATCCCCACCACCGCCCCGGCGTCCGCGGCATAGTGCGCGCCATTCAAGCCGAATCGCAGATACGATGGCATGGGATTCGCCTCATCCAGCCGGGAGGGTAGCGATGGAAAACCGGTTGCGCCCTGCATTTTTGGCCCGGTAAAGGGTTTCGTCCGCCAGTTTGATGAGCTGGTTCGGGTCCGATGCCGGATTGGGCACCTCCGTGGCCACTCCCAGGCTGATGGTGATATAAGGACAGACGGTGGAGTCGGGATTGGGGATATGCAGGTTTTCAACCTCGGCGCGCATTTTTCCGGCGACTTGGCAGGCCCCGCCGGAGTCGGTGTCTGGCAGCAGGACGATGAACTCTTCTCCGCCATAGCGAGCCACGATATCCGCTGGGCGGCTGGCGATCGCCTGTACGGAGCGGGCGATGCTCTTCAGGCATTCATCTCCCTCCAGATGGCCGAACTTATCGTTGAATAGCTTGAACCAATCGACATCGAACAGGATCAGGCTGAGCGGATGCCGGGTACGCAAGGCGCGCAGCCACTCCTCCGCAAGTCTTTCGTCGAAGTGTCTGCGGTTGACGAGCCCCGTCAATCCATCGATGTTGGCCAGTTTCATCAACTGCATGTTGAGTTCTTCCAGCTTGATCTGGCTGGCGCGCAAGGCGCGATAGGCATCATCCCGCTGCAGCTTGTTGATGTAGGCGCCCGAGTGATAACGCAAACGCGCGATCAATTCGATCTGGTCGGGGAGCTTGACCAGGTAATCGTTGGCTCCGGCCGCGAAAGCCTTGGCTTTGGTGACGGGATCGTCATCGCTGGAAAGCATGACGATCGGGATGTCCCGGGTGGAGGGATGGGTGCGGAAGAAATGGCACAGGGTAAGCCCGTCCATGACCGGCATGATGAAGTCGAGGAGAATGACGGTGGGCCCGATTTTTTCGGCGATGCCGATCGCCTGCGAAGGGTCCTGGCAATAGTGGAAGTTGATGTCCTTCTCGCCGGTCAGTTGGCGATGCAGGCATTCGGCGACAAACGGCTGATCGTCGACCAGCAACACCATGACCGGACGCGCTATATCGCTCATGTCCAGATTGTCTTCCAACGGATCTCCCAGGTTATTCATCTTTTTGGCCATGGGTCAGTGGCTCGACAGATTGCCGAATCTCCCTTGCCGTGGCGGTGCCGAAAAGCTTGACCGGCTCATCCTGGGGCAGGGCTTTCAACAAATCGAACGCGGTGGTGCGCATCTTTCTGGCCATCGTGGAATTATTCTCCCGTTCATAGTAATCGCCCAGTTCCAGGTAAGCGGCGATCAAAAAAGGATCGAGATAAATGACTTTCTTTAGCAGACTCTTGGCTTCGGCGATATTCCCATTTTCCTGGGCCAATAGCGCCGACAGGTAATACGGTTCGGCATCCAGGGGATTTTTCGCGATCATCTCGCTGCAACACTTCAGGGCGAGTTCTCTTTGGCCCTGGTTGGCATAACGCCAGGCGTTTTGCAACTCGGCGGAACGATCTTTCATCTCCGTTGACGGAAGCCGCGGCATGGGAGCGGGCCTTGCCGGCCTCGGCTCGGGAGGAGGTTTGACCGTATCCCGTGCGGCGTGCGCAGGAACAAGTATAGACGGCGGCGGCGGGGTGGAAACTTTCTGGTAAACGATGGACTGCGGGAATACCCGGCTGCGCAGTTTTTCCAATGGATGGGCGTGCAACTCGCCATGGGAAGTGATCAGATATCCCCCCTCCGCCAGGGTCTCGGTCAGTTTGTCGGTGATCGCGGAAACCACGGCGGGCGTCAGGTAGATGAAGACATTGCGGCAGAGTATCAGGTCCATTTCATACAGCCCGGTGCCAAAGTCGGGGAACTGGTCCGCCAGCAGATTGCCGGTGCGGAATTTCACCCGGTCGCGAATACGCCGATCCAGTTCCCAGGTTTCGTCACGCCGATGGAAGTATTGGTGCCGGCTTTCCTCGTCCAGCCTGCGGAAAGACCACTCGGTGTAGATGCCGCGCTTTGCCCGCGCGATGGCTTGGGGATTGATGTCGCTGCCCAGCAGGAGGATGTCCCATTGCGAAACATCGGCCATCAGCTCATCCAGCAGCATGGCCAGGGAATAAGCTTCCTCGCCGCTGGAGCAGGCCGCGCTCCAGATCCGCAACGAGCGTTTGGATTGGCGGCGTTCGATCAATTCCGGAAGGATTTCATCCTTGAGCAGCGCGAATTGCCCAGCGTCGCGGAAAAAATAGGTTTCCCCCGGGGTCAGGAGAATGGTGAGCGCTTCCTGTTCCTGCTTGCCGTTCGTATCCGCCGCGAGGAATTGGCAATACTCCTTGGGGCTGGAGAGTTTGAGCGATTGCATCCGTTGGCCGATGATCCTGCGCAGCGCCTCATCGTCTTGCTCGCGCACGCGCAATCCCGTCTGCGCGGAGATGAGCGCCTTGATGCGGGTGAGGAGTTCGTCTTCGATCGGATGATTTCGCTCGGACATGGCCCGGTGCTAGCCTCCTGAAGACTGGCTGAACTGCATCCGGTTGAGTTCGGCATAAAACGAATCCTCCGCCATCAGTTCGGCATGGGTTCCCGCTTCGAGGATGCGGCCCGCGCGCATGACATAGATGCAGTCGGCATTCTGGATGGTGGAAAGCCGGTGGGCGATGATCAAGGTGGTGCGGCCCTGCATCAATACCTCCAAAGCCTCCTGGACATAACGCTCGGACTCCGCGTCCAAAGCCGAGGTGGCCTCGTCCAGGATGAGGATGGGGGCATTCTTGAGCAGGGCGCGGGCGATGGCGATGCGTTGCCTTTGACCGCCGGACAGCACGATGCCCTGTTGACCGACCAGGGTGTCGAAACCTTCCGGCAAATCCTCGATGAAGCTCAGGGCATGGGCCGCCAGGGCGGCTTCCCGGATCCCCTCCAGGCTCACCGATTCGCGGCAACCGTAAGCGATGTTGTTGGCGACGGTGTCGTTGAACAGGGTGACCTCCTGGCCCACATAGGCGATGTGTTTGCGCAGGTTGACGAGGCTGAAAGCACGGATGTCATGGCCGTCGATCAGGATTTGTCCTTCCGTCGCCTCGTAGAGCCGGGGCAGCAGCCGGATCAGCGAGGTCTTGCCGCTTCCCGACTGTCCCACCAGTGCGATGGTCTGGCCGGCGGGGACCGTCAGGCTGACGGTATCCAGGGCTTTTTCCTGGCGTTCCGGGTAAGCCAGGCTGACGGCGCGGTATTCGATGCGGCCTTGCACCCGCTCCAACTCCAGCTCGCCGGTATCCGTTTCCCGCTCCAGATCCACCATCTCGAAGATGCTCTCGCCGGCGGCGATGCCTTTCTGCACCGTACCCAGCGCCTGGGTGAAGCGCTTGATCGGGCTTTGCATCATGGCCATGGCGGCGATGAAAGCGATGAGGCTGCCGGGGGTGATGGTATGGCGCACGGAATCCAGGGAAACCACATAGAGGATCGCCGCGAAGCCGCTCACATAGATGAACTGAATCACCGAGCCGCTCATGGCGTCGGTGGCGATCATCTTCATCTGCCGTCTTTGATTGCTCTCGTTTTCCGCCGCGAACTTGGCGGTTTCATAAGCCTTGCCGTTGAACACCTTGACGATGCGCTGGGCCTCGATGACTTCCTGGGCGACATGACCGACATAACCCATGGATTCCTGGATGCGCGCGCTGATGCGGCGGAAACGCTTGGTGATGTAGCGCACGCTGACGCCGAGGATGGGGCCGACGACCAGGAAGATGAGGGACAGGGTTATGCTTTCATAAATCATCAAGGCGGTCAAACCCACCATACTCAATCCATCCTTGATCAGGGTCACCGCTCCCTGGGTCATGGCCTCCGCCACCTGTTCGGTGTTGTAGAGCAGCTTGGACAGCAGCTCCCCGGAAGAAGCCTTATCGTAATAGCCGCAGGGAAGATTCAAAAACTGGTCGAAGAGCTTGCGCCGCAGATCGGCGATGATGCGCCGGCCAACCCAACCGGAACAGTAATCTCCCAGAAACCCGGAAATACCGCGCACCAAAGACAGCCCGAGCAGGATCAAAGGTGCCCGGCGCAAGAATTCCGGGTCGTTTTGGATGAAGCTGCCATCGATCAAGGGCTGGATCAGCTTGGCGAAAGCGGGCCCCAGCATGGCGTATACCGCCATGGAAATGGCGGCCACCAGGAACATTTTCCAGTACGGCATCCCGAATCCGAGCAAGCGGCGATAGATGCTGAAACCGCTGCGTGGATCGGGGCCGGGTTTTTCCTTCGCGGAAGAGGTCTTGTCTTCGCCAGGACCCAACACGCCGCAATGGCTTCCCGGCACGAAGCGGAAGGAATAAGTGATCCCGGCCAGGATGATGCAAAAGTTTCTCCAGTCGTAATGCAGCAATCTGAACTCGAACAGGTTCCAGGCGGCCGTATAGGCCCAAACACCGAGGATGAGCAGGGCCAGTTCCGGCGCCAGTCGCCCTCCCCGGCAGGCTTTCCAGAAGGGGTATGAAATCAGCCCAAACAGCGCGCCGAACAGGGTCAGGCCCACCAGGCCGAAGCGCAGCAAGAGCTCGATATAAAACTGGTGGAGATGGTGCTGGGCCCCGCTTTTTTCGATGAAGGCCTGGTTTCCGGTCCGTTCGATGAGATACCGGGAAGAGCCCGGCCCGAAGCCTTGCAGCGGCCTTTGCAGCCACTGCTCCAGGCCAAAGCCCCAGAGTTTCAGGCGGATGCTGATGCTGGTGGTCGGCGCGTTGGCCACCTCTCCCTGTATGACCTTCTCCACCGTTTGGCTCTCCTGGCCCACCCTCGTGCCGATCACACCGAGGTTGAGATAGACGAAACCGCCGCCTAAGAGCAATAGGCCAAGCAATAAGGCCATGCCGCGGCGGGATGCTCCCTGGGTCCTCAACCAAAGCCGGTAACGCCAGGCGACAATCAAGGGGAAGGTCAGCAGGGCGGCCACCCAGGAACCCCGGGATTGGGCCAGGACGAACGCTTCGGCAAATACCATCAAGGCGGCGAGCCAAAGCACCAGTCGCCACCCCCGCCGTGGCAATGGCGGATTGAGGCCCAACAGCCTGGGCGCGAGCACCAGCAAACCGAGCGCGACGATGCCGGCATATAGGCCGATGGCGATGGGATTGAGCCCGACATCGATGCGTTTGCCGGAAAACAGCCCGGACAAATCCGTCCAGTCCAGGTGGGTGAAGATGCGGATGGCGAGCCCGGCGGCGAAAGCCGTCAGCAGAACGGCCAGGCCCCGCGCTTCGCCCTTGATGAACCAGGCGGCAGGAATGAACAGCAGACATTGGGCCCAGAGCCGGACACTTTCCCACTGATCATGGGCGGAATCGGGAAACTCATGGGCAGCCCAGCCGGCGTATGACGCCACGAAAATGACCAGGGTCGGCGCCAGATAAGCCATGGGATCGGCTTTCATGAGGGGAAGCCAAAGGCGGGCCTGAAAAGCGAAGGCGAGCAGCATGAGCCCCGCCGCGATCAGGGCAACCGTGGCGTTGAGCTGAAAAAATAGAACCAACAGATAAAGACCGGCGAGGCCGGCTTTCTCGGAGGCAGCCATGGGTTTCCCTTCCCCACGGCTAAGCAGCTTGAATGGCGAAATTCCAAACATCGAATCGTCCTGGGGCAGTATATTGACAGGGGTAGTGGCGCGGGGCGCCGTTAATTTTGACGGTAAGGCGCCATCAATTTCGCCAGCGCCTCGTGAAACCCGGGGTTGGCGGCGATGAAGCGGCGCCGGTTGAGATAGAATTCGTCATAGCGGCGAACGACGGCTTCCGGGCTCAGGCGGATGCCGAAGATATCACCCTCCTGCATAGGGCCGGTATCCTGGCCGGAAAACAGGATATCCAGCATCTTGTCACCCATCTCCACATTGAAGTGTCCCACATCCTGCCAATAGCGCGTCTGCCGGTTGCGGATCGGTTCGGTCAAAAACGCCGACATGCCCTGGAAATCCCACAGTTCGATGGGAATTCCCCGCTGGGCTTGCAGGTTTTCCATCATGCCGGCCATGCGCCAGAGATAATCCCATCGGTTCGACACATCGCCGCAGACGATAGCCATCTCCTGACCCAAGGCATGAAGCGGGTAGATCACGAATTTGACCGCCACATTTTTGTCGGCAAGACGGTTCATCAGATCGCGCAGACCTTCCAGGTCGCCGCCTTCATCGGGATGAGACCATCGCGGCGCCAACTCACGGCTTTCCGCCATGGCCCGGGGAGGATCCTGCAGGCAAGTTCGGCGGTCATAATGGAAAACCATGCTGGCAAAACCACCCCCGCCGAAGGTGGATTCGATCGTCTCGGGCTTGTGCAGCTTGTGCATCAAGCGGCCTTGCGGCGTATGGCTGGGGCCCTTGCCCTGGTTGCGGACGGTTTGCCAGGAAGATTTCAGCGCGGCCCAGGACAGCAGCAGCTTGGTCTGGGAAATCTCTCCCCGGTCCTTGCACTCCACCTTGGGTTTTGCCGTCGGATGCAGGCCGATGATGGCCAGGTGCAGGTCGGTGTGCTCCAGGGCGTAAATCACATTGCAATAGACCAGATCCCAAGACGCCCCACCCATGGAGAAGTTATAACCTGCCTCCTTCCCAGACCGGGTCAGGGCAGGGTGCAAGGGATCGAAACCGATTTCGAGGAAGGAACTGCCGAAGATGACCGCCTGCGGCTGTTGCCTTTGCAGGATGATCGGCTTGATATGCCGCTCATAGCGGGAAAACTGGGTTCGCGCCGCATTCAAGCCGGGGATGTCGATGTCGCGGTAATACCAGAACGGATCGATGATGCGGTTGGCCGCCACCGTGAAAACCAGCAGCAAGGTCAAGGCGGCGATGCAGGCAATGGCGTAGGATTTTGAGTTCATCGTCAGGATCCGCTCATGGCTGACGATAGGGCGCCATCAAGCCCGCCAGCGCTTCGTGGAAGCCGGGATGAGCGGCGATATAGGCGCGCCGGTGGCTGAAAAAGTCGGCAAAGCGTTCGGCGACGCCGGCAGCGGTGAGGCGGACGCCGAACCGATCGCCGCCCAGGCTCGGCCCGGCAGGTTCGCCGCCGTATATGACATCCAGCATCTTGTTGCCCATTTCCACGTTGAAATGTCCCGAATCCTGCCAATAAAGGGTCTGATTGTTCTTGACGGGTTCGACCAGAAAATCGGACAGGCCCTGGAAATCCCACAGTTCGGCGGAAGCTTTCGATTGTTCCAGCAGATGGGCGATGCGCCACAGGGCATGCCATCGCCCCAGCCCATCCCCGCAGACGATTTCCAACTCCTCGGCCAAGGCATGGACGGGATAGACCACCAGCTTGACCTCCACACCGCTTTCGGCAAATCGGCGCAGGAGTTCTCGCAGCCCTTCCAGATCGCCACTGTCGCCGGGTTTGTTCCATGTCGGCGAAAAATCCCGGCTCGCCGCGATCTTGCCGGCCGCATCGCGCCGGCAACCTCCATCCTCGCCGCTGAAAATCCGGCGGGCGAAATTCCCTCCCTCGAACAGCGCCTCGATCCGGTCGCGCTTGTGGAGATTATAAAAATACCGGCCTTGCGGGGTGTGGCTGGGGCCCTGCTTTTGCTTGTGCAGGGTCCTCCAGGAGGATTTCAGGGCGATCTTCGACAGCAGCAGCGAGAACTGGGAGATTTCCCCCATGTCCGCCAACTGGCTCTTGCAGTCCACGGCGGGCATGGGCCGGGTATGAATGCCGATGACCGCCCGTTTCAGGTCGGTGTGCCGCAGGGCGAAGATCACGTTGCAATAAACCCTGGCCCAGTCCGCACCGGCCATGGCGAAATTGTAACTGCTTTCCTGACCGCCCTGGGTCAGCGCCGGATGCAGGGGTTCGAAGCCGATTTCGCTGTAGGAGCTGCCGAAAATCAGGGCGCGCGGGCGTTGCTCCATCAGCAGGACGGGCTTGATATGGCGTTCGTACCTGGCGAATTCCGTGCGCGCCTCATTGATCCCGGCGATGTTGAAATCCCGGTAATACCAGAACGGGTCGACGATGCGGTTCATGAGGGCGGTGAGCGCGAGCAGGCACAACAGGGCGGCAAGGCAGCTTACCGAGTAGATCTTGGCGCTCATGCTCAGAACTGGAAATAGATGAATTCGCTGAGTTCGGAGAGGGAGATCACCGCGACATAGGCGATGACGACGGTGTAGGCCGCCCAAAGCCGATTCATCCGCCACTGCCAGCGCACCGGTAGAGAGGCGCCCGTCCTGGCGGGAGCGATGCTGGGATTGTGCAACGCGAACCATTGCCGGGTATTCGGCGCCAACCAGCAAAACGCCAGCAGCAGGCCATCCCAGAACAGATCGCTGGGGTCGAACAGGGGCGTATCGATGAAACTCACCCCCTGCGACAGCAGCCAATGGATCAAGGACGAATCCCGATGCTGCTCCAGCCATTCATGGGGCAACACGATGCCATTCAGCCCGGCCATGCCTTTCAGAATGGTCTGGGCCACCGCCACGGTGGCGGATCGGAAGAAAACCCAGGCCACCATCACCGCCAGGAAGGTGAGGGCTCCGCCCAACAAACGCCCTACCCAGCTCGAGTGGGACAGATCATGGCCCAAGCGCTCGCGCAGATTCCGCCAGGCATGGTTGATCATCAGGTAAAGCCCGTGCAGCCCGCCCCAGATCACGAAAGTCCAGTTGGCGCCGTGCCACAGGCCGCCCAACAGCATGGTCACCAGCAGATTGAAGTGGCGGCGCAGTTTGCCGTGGCGGTTGCCGCCCAGGGGGATATACAGGTAATCCCTGAGAAACCGGGACAGCGACATATGCCAGCGGCGCCAGAATTCGATGATGTTGGTTGCCCGATAGGGCGAGTCGAAATTCAGCGGCAGACGAATGCCGAACAGGCAGGACAGGCCGATGGCCATGTCCGAATAGCCGGAGAAATCGAAATACAGTTGCAACGTATAGGCCAATACCCCGCTCCAGCTTTCCATCAACGCTACCGCCTGCCCCTGCGCCGCCGCGTCGAATAGCGCCCTGGCCCCAGGCGCCACGCCATCGGCCAATACGGTTTTCTTGAACAGGCCGATGAAGAAAATCGTCAGCCCCAAGGCCAGCTTGTCGAAAGAAAACCGGTAAGTCTCGGCTTTGGCGAATTGCGGCATCATCTCTTGATGATGGAGGATGGGGCCGGCGATGAGGTGGGGGAAATAGGTGACGAACAACACATAGTGGATGAAATGGTATTCCTTCACCTTGCCCTGATGGACGTCCGCCAGATAGGCGATCTGGGTAAACGTGAAGAAGGATATCCCTAAGGGAAGCACGATCTCTCCCAGGCTCCAATCGGGGCTCAGGCTGGTCAGGAAGAAGTTGGCGTATTTGTAATAGGCCAGCAAGCCCAGATTGGAGACGATGGCCGATGTCGTCAGGATCTTGCGGCGGTTTCCGGCCAGCCGGGCGATACTCCCGCCTGCCAGATAGTTGAAGCCGATGGAAGCCAACAATAACAGCACATAGCGCCAGTTCCACCAGGCGTAGAAAAACAGGGAGGCGAAAGCCAGCCAGGCGGCGGCCTGTTCACGGCTGCGCTTGCCCAGCCAGTAGAACAAGAGCAAAGTCAAAGGCAGGTAGAGAAAGATGAACGGGTGGGAATTAAATAGCATAGGGATGGTTCAGATAGTCGGCGGCTTCGCGCGCCGAGGAAAGCGGATCGGACGGGATGCGATTCAAATTGATGCCTATCGAATCCGGTGGGAGGGCGAGGGGCTTGCGAGACGCGCCGTGAATACATCCTTGTAGGCTCGGCGATGGCGTCCCTTCCATCGACGGTCTCACAATCCCCTCGCCCTCCCACCGTTGCATCACTTTGAATCGCACCCGATCGGACTCACCCGAACGGTCAGCGCCTTTCCTTGCGTTTGTGCTTCAGGTTCAGCTTCCAGAAAAACCGGCCCAGATGATCGCCATAGACGATATTCTTGCGCAGGATTTCGAAAGGGTGGCTGGAAAAATTGGCCGCGCCCCTAGTGCTGCAGGTGGCGGAACGATATCCCGCCTCGATCACGGTGTCGCGAACCTGGGGATTGTAGTCGCCGTACGGATAGCAGAAGTGTTCCACCGGCGCGCCGATCATCTGTTCCAGCGCGGATTTGCTGTCGAAGATCTCCTCGCGCATCCGTTCGCCGGATACCTGGTCGAGATGGACATGGTTGACGGTGTGGGAGCCGATCGCTATGCCGCTTGAATGGATTTCGCGCAAATCGGCCGCCTCCATGAGCGGGGCGTTCAAGCCCCGCTCCTTCAGCCATAGCGCCGACTGGCCGACCATGCCGGAAACCATGTAGATGCAAGCGGGGAAACCGTATTCCTGGAGTACGGGGAATACCTGCCGGTGGAAATCGCGGTAACCATCGTCGAAAGTCAGGACCACCGCCTTGTCGGGCAACTCGCTTGCGCCGAACAAGCCTTCCACCGCCTGCTTCAAGCCGATGACCCGGTAGCCGAAGCGCTTGAGAAAAGCCATCTGGGCCTTGAAACGGCCGATGGCGCAGTCGTTGTGCATGCAGCCGCCCGGATACTCGAAAGCCCCGACATTGTGATACATCAGAACCGACACCTTGGGTTTTTGGGGGGGGAGGGCTGACGACATGGATTCAACTCGATGGGCTGTTGGCGAGGAGCTCATTGTAAACGGCGAGGTTTCCTTCCACCATGCGGGCGATGGAGAACCGTTCCAGCACCCGTCGCCTCCCGGCCTGGCCCAATGCCTTCAAGCCTTGCGCTTGGTCGAGCAAATCGTTGATCGCGAGGGCCAACCCTTCGTTGTCGCCGGGCTCCACCAAGCGTCCGTTGATCCCATCCTGGACGATTTCCGGGATGCCGCCGGCCCGGCAGGCGACGATGGGAACCCCGCAGGCGGCGGCTTCCAGCAGGCAGACGCCCAATCCTTCCATGAAAGCGGGATGGACGATGAGATCCAGGCAGGGAACGATGCGTTCCAGGTCGGTGCGGAAACCCTTGAAGCGTACCGTTCGTTCCAGCCCGAGTTCATGCACCGCACGTTTCAGTTCATCCTCCAGTGGCCCCCGGCCGAAGATGAGAACCTGGACCGCGGGATGCCGGGCCAGAATCGCCGGCAGGGCGTCGAAGAACACCCCATGGCCCTTGCGGGGGATCAACTGGGCGACCATGGCCAATACCGGCCCTACGCCATTCAAGCCGAATTCAGCCAGGAAGTCTTGCCGGAAGGGATTCGGCTTGAATCGGTCGGTGTCCACCGCACTGGGAACGCAGATGACTTGCCGCTGTGCTACGCCAGCCTGCAGCAGCACCCTGCGGATGCCTTCGGAGATGGTGACGATGCGATGAAACAAGGGAAATTTGCAGTAGCGGTCGAATCCGCCGGGCGGGTTGTCGACCCGGCGGCTGTGGATCATGGGCCGTTTTTCCAGTCTTCCGGCCAAAGCCGCCAGCATGTCGCCGCGCCGGCTATGTATATGCAGCAAATCCGGCTGCTGCGATCGAATCACTCGCCGCAGGCGGGCAATGAAGCCCAGGTCGACATCGCCGGTCAAGGCCAGGGGGAAAATCTTCACCGCCGGATTGGCGATGGCAGTGGCGATTTCCGCTCCTTCGGCACAGACCAGGACATGCTCGCCGTGAAAGCGCGCCAGCCCATCCAGCAGGTAGACGACCTGCCTCGCTCCACCGTACAGATGGCGGCCCATTTCCACATGCAAGACCTTCATCGGTTCTTGCCCGGCAGGGTGTCCACTGCCGCCAGCACCGATTCCGGCGTATGACGCCGCATGCAGGTGAATTCACCCGCGCAGGTAGGATTGCGCTGGCAAGGGGAGCAGGCCATGGCCTCATATAACACCTTGGCATTGGGAGTGCCGGTATTCAGGTAGGGCTTGGTGGAGCCGAACAGGGCCAGAGTCGGCGTCTTCATGGCGATGCCCAGATGGGTGAGGCCGGTGTCCACGCCGATCAGCAGTTCGGCCTGTTCGATGATGGCTGCGCATTGGCCGAGGCGGGTTCGTCCGACCAATACCAAGATTCCCGGCGCCAGGGCGGCGATGGCTTCGGCGCGAACCAGGTCGGTCGGCCCGCCGAGCATGACCACGGCCAGGCCACGTTCGGTCATGAGCCGTCTGGCCAACTCGGCCCATCGCTCATCGAACCAGTGCTTTTGCGGGCGGGTGGTGAACGGGCAGATCACGGCGAAGGGCCTGGCCACCCCGGCAAGCAGTTTTTCCGCCGCCTGCAGATCCTGCCCGGAGGGGACGATATCCATGTCGAAACGGGCCGGCTCCAGCCCCAAGCTTAACGCCAGATTGAAGTATTCGATGCCGATGCGATCATTCTCGCTGTGACGGTCGACTACGCGGTGCATGAGCCATCGGCTGCCTTCCCGCGAACCCAGGCCGACGCGATGCTTGCCGCCGCTCAGCCAGGCCCAGGCCCCGCTTTTCAACAGGCCCTGGGTATCGAGCACCCAATCGAAGCGCTCGCCACGCAGTTCACCGGCCAGGGCGCGAAATTCGTTCACCCATTGCCGGTATCGGCCTTCCCGCCACAATGCGCCCCAGCGCCGGCGCGGCCACACCATGACCCGGTCCAGGCGCGGATTGCTCTGCAAGAGTTCTTCGTTACCCTCCTCGGTCAACCAGACCAGGCGGGCCCGAGGATAAGCGGCGCGCAGGACGGGAATCAGCGGCGAAGCGAGGATCACATCGCCGATGGCGCTGAGGCGGATGATGAGGATGTTGTGCGGGGAATCGTTGAGTCTATTCACTGAGGGTGCGCAGCACATGGCGACAGGGCTAATCGGATTCCCGGATCGGGGGAGCAACGAAGATCTTGCCTCAACCGCCCAGGTTCGCTGGAAACGGATGGATTGAAGGCATGATTCCGTTTTGAGCGGATGATTTTATCATCTGTTGAGAGTTGGCGCGCCGACAGCCGCAATGACGGGTGTAATTCAAACCGATGCCGGTCGAATCCCGCAGGAAAGGCGAGGGGCTTGCGAGACGCGCCATGAGAGCGTGTTGAAAAACCCGCTCTCAAGATGCTGCATAGTATCTACGCTGCCTCGGAAGGGCGCGGATGCGATCGGCAGGCATGCAGATATGAGCCGCCGGGAAGTCCCGGCGGCTCGTATCCGCGCGGTTTCATCCCGTAACCACTTTGGTTTTGCTCATATCCGCACGGATACGGCTTGCAGGGACGTGGTTTCAACCCATCGGGGCCTCCCTGCGTCCTTCATCCGCACCCGGACGGCTCACATCCATGCGGTTTTACCCGGTATCCGCAGGAGTTGTGGGGAACGCCGCGTTTTGCCCATTGGGCTACGGCCCTAGTTTCGCCGCGTCGGGGGCGATCAGCGGCGATAGGACAGGAAGGCTCGACCCGCCAAATAAGCCGCATTCCAGGGGATCTGCATTCGATGCAGCTGGTTCTCCAGTCGCTCCACTTCGTCTGCGCTTTCGGCGAGTACGCTGATTTCGGCCAGGATCAGAGGATTTATCAACAAGCGTGAGCGCTTGAGCCTGCGCAGGCGCGCGGCGGATCACTCAAGCCACTGAGGATCATCGCTGGCGATGTCGATGATGATATTGGAATCCACCGATCATACGGCGCGGCTTCTGGGTTTCGGCAAGCTTCTACCCCCATCCTAACCTTCCCCCTTCTAGGGGGAAGGGATCAAACAGCCTTAGCGGCTAATGCCTCTGCGACAGGTAGGACGAATGTGTATGAGATTCTCCCGAGGGTGTTTCAACAGCCTTAGCGGCTAATGCCTCTGCGACAAAAAAGAAGACGAAAAAGAAAGACGGCGATTAAAGTTTCAACAGCCTTAGCGGCTAATGCCTCTGCGACTCTGGCCTCTGGGGACCGCGGGGCGCAAGGGCTGGAACTGCCTGTTTGGTGAACCTCGAGTCTGGTCGCAGAGGCGGGATCATTCTAAGCAGATTTTGCATCCGAAAACAAGCCCAAATCATTGATTCGATGGGTTTGGTGAACCTCGAGCCGGAAAAGAAACTGAATACCTAAGCAACTGTCTGTTTTTATTGACAAATCGCTTTCCTGCCCCAAAATGGGCGGAAAACCACGCCAGGTTCACCAAAAGCGGAAATGACCGCCTCGCCCCGGCTCCTCAGCGAATGATGTCGAAGCTGTAATCGGTCTTGGAGGGTACATTGCTGTGCTGATCGATCTCGTCGAAAATCTTGTCGAGTATCCACACCAGCACATTCAAC
>JAQTSI010000092.1 GCA_028711365.1 Methylococcaceae bacterium | reverse complement strand
TCAATATCAAGGGGAATCATGACATACTCGGTCATGGCACACCTCGCTTCCAAACCGCCCTATCAGCCTTAGCAAACATCTGTTTTACTTAGTCTTTTTATTTGCCATGCAAGTTCCCAAAGAGCCTCATTTTATCAACAAGCTCAGCGAAATCGGCTCTTTAGCTGAGTATAGAGTCGACAGTAATAGCGAGCTAAGCCGGGATTTCAAGAGGTATTGACAGATCAATACAAACCAGGTAATCTAGCTGAAATGGAATGATTTTTAACTCGTAAGGAACACGTCTCATGAACAGTTCGTCTCATCCTACCTTTCTCGATACTCACAGCGCTGCAAGTTTTCTGCGGCTATCTGTTCCCACCTTAAAACTCTTACGCCGACGCGGCGAAGGCCCCGCCTTTTGCAGGGTTGGCAGGCGCGTGATTTACTCCACTGACGATTTGGTTGCGTTCATGGAGAGCCGGAAAGTTCGGGTGACACAAAATCACCTATTGGAGGCCGTCACTGCATAAATGGAATCAAAATCCGGTTCAAAGGTCGAATCGATAATCGGACTACCTTATCTCGCTTGATGGCCGTCAACACAAGGTAGATCTGTAAAGTCCCGACCGGCTTGGATGCCGAATTACTATCTCAAGGAACGGAGATTATGAGCACACGGATCGTATTAATTCAAGCCTTAGATCGAAACCTGACTAAGGTTATCTCGCCCACCAAGACAGCCAGCTACGACAAGGCGTCTCGGTTTCATCACCATACAGTAGAAATTGCGGACATCGACGCATTCCATCAGGTACTGCTGGAAAATCACGTCCGAACCGATACTGCATTCGTTACCGGACAGGTCAGGGAAGGTGCCGCTACCATTATTAACCGGCGATTTAAGCCAAAAAATGGAGAAGCACCGCCTGATTTATGTGATGGGGGCGTCCAAATCCTCGACATTGATGTGGACTCGCTGCCGCTTACTGCAGGGATAAATCCTACCAATGCGCTGCTGGTCGGAACGAATATTCTGAAGGACCTCGAACGGGTCTGGCCCGGCATTTCGAAAGTTTCCTGTGTCGTCCAGTTATCCGCCAGTGCCGGATTGCCCGGAAAGGAGCACATCGCGAAATGCCATGTCTACGTAATGCTTTCGCAACACCACCCTCATGAGCATGTACGACATGTACTCAGGCAACTGAACGAGGAATATGAAAAGCAAAGCGGGCACCCCAAGCTTTTTGACCCCCAGGTAGTCGTCCCCACTCAGCCGCATTACATCGCCAAACCGGTCTTCATCGAAGGCGCCCAGGATCCTTGCACTGACCGAATTACCTTCATTCGGGGCAAGCAGGAGGTAGCCTCGCTACCTCCCTTAATAGCTGCAGAGCCCAGAATTAAGATCAAAAGCAGCGGCAACAAATCAAAGTCGAATAAGCCATCGATAAGGGTTTCCCACTCAGGGAAAACGATCGACGAGCTGAAGGCAGAACTAGGCCCTGGCAATCGCTATTCGACCGTCTTTGCACTGATCAGAAGTCTGTATCGACTGCAATACAGGTCATACGGCTCATACGCCGATCAATACGAATATTCCATTATCAATGAAGTGAAGGATGCTGTCGTAGCACAGGATCCTTTATACTCTGGGCAATACCTGGACAACGGCTATCTCGAGGGTGTTTTTCGTTACGTAGGTAATGGGCACAATCCCAGCGACAGCGATGCTGATGAGGCGTTCAAAGCTCATCATATTAGCCGTACCACGAACCAGTATATCGATCCTATCCCGATGGAATCTGGGGTCGATCTACTGCGGGCGGGAATGGGTAGCGGTAAGACGTTTCAGATTTCCCGTCTGGCTGGAGAATATAAAAAGCATGGCAAATCGGTGTTGGTCATCGTTCACCGCCAGAGCCTAGCGCATGAGGTCAGCCGACGGATGGGTATTCCTTGTTACTTGGACATGCCCTCCTGGAAAGTCGCACAGGCCGAAAGCATCGTCATTTGCATCAACAGCCTGCATAAGCTGGGTGAGCAGCGGTTTGATCTTGTTGTCATCGAAGAATCCGATCAGTTATTGCGATCGTTAAGTGACTTGAAGCAAAAGGGTCGAGTTTGTCGAGCTCGTTTTCAGCTGGCAGTCAATAAAGCCACGCAGGTTGTCTGTGCCGACGCCCAACTTTCGGCCATTACCGTGGGAGCTCTCGAGCAACTGAGACCTTCAGGACAGTTCCGGGTGCTGATGCATACCGCGAATGCCCACCCCAAGCACCTCCGGGTTCATGAAACCCGCGGGGAGGTAATTAGCGAGATTTTCAAGGCGCAGGATAAAGGGGAGCAGGTACTGGTGATGACCAATTCGGCCCGGGAGGCTGGCGCCGTCTATGAAAGCTTGAACTTCCGATATCCGGAGAAAAGGGGAATCCTGATCACCTCAAAAACCTCAGCCGATGAGGCAGTGGTGAACCTGCTGCGCCACTTTGATAAGGAGGGCATGACCTACGACTTCGTTGTCGCATCTCCCAGCATCAGCACTGGTGTCTCTATTGAAAAACTGCCGCTGAAGGTTTTTGGCCTGTTCGGCAGCAATGTGAATTGTCACACCGACGTGCTGCAGGCGATTCACCGCGTTCGCCACGCCACTGAAATCGATGTTTGGCTGGCAAAGAGTGGCGATAGGATCGTCAAGATCAGCCCGGAGGAGATCAGGCAAGCGCGCTTCGATGCGATGAAGGAACTGGATGAATTGACCGCCAATCTAGGGGGAGGGTACTTGCAACCGGCCGATCCCTGGTTGTCGTCGTTATGGGATAGCGTTTTTCGGTTTGAAACCCACAGCAAGGCTGAACTGCGGATCGAATTCCTGAATGAATGCCGGAGACTGGGGTATTCCGCCGAGTTCCCAGAAAAGGACGATGACGCCGCCACGCGTGGCAATGCCCTCAGGCGTGAGGGCCTGACGCTGGATGAGGCCCGTCTCAACCAGGGTCTCGTATCGGCGCCGGATATTAGTGCCGAAAAGGCATCCGAGCTCGAATCTGCCTTTCAGTTATCCAGTCCAAACAAGATTGCCTTGGAGAAATACCGTATCAAGGCATTCTATGGCCGAGAGGTCAACCTCGAACTGGTCAGCCAGGATCGACGAGGCAAATGGCGGCGCGAGATTCTCAGGGCCGAATTGGTCACAGGGGACCTGACCAATCCGATCTTGGCCGAGTTCAATCAATTGCAGAACGGCGTTGAACCCGAGCATTACCGTGCCAAAATCAAGGAACGTGAGTTGCTGAGGCTCGTCCTTGGCGACTTGGGGTTCGACTGTGACCACCATTTGCAACATACAGGGCAACCCTGGACAGCCAGGACAATTCAAGTATCAGGCTTGGACCGGGAAATCTGGCAGCGGAGGGTTGAGTTCAAGGCCCATGCCGGGGCTTCAGTGCCACGGGATTTCCAGACTAATCCACTGCCGTTGATCGGACGTATACTCAAATCCTGCGGCATCAAGGTAACCAGCAAAAAGAGGGGGGCGGCCGGCAATGGCGGTAGAGAATATTTACCAGATCCGCTGGCCTTGGAGTTCCTGCAAAACGAGTTGAAAAGTCGGCGGGCGAGAGGGGATGTCGGGGGACTGCTCGCCACCGATATTGCTGAGGGGTAACTTGACGAGTCTGCGATCGTTCTGCGCGCCTGGCCTCATAGGTGGCAGGTCTGGCTTATATCTTAAATATAAGCAAGTCCTGCCACTCAAGCGCATTAAATAATTTGGAATTTAGCAAATGGAGTTTCTATATGATTCAAAACACTGACGAAAATACTTTTAGCCCGCGAACGCATCGCATCGTTACGCTGTTGGCGGCAGGTGAGAGCGTTCGCTCTACCGCGCGTGAGGTGGGCGTCCATCGGACCACGGTCCATCGGATCCTCGGCAGGGAAGATGTTCGGGTGGCGATTCGAGACCTTAGGGCATCAGCCGAGCAAGAGCTGATGACCCGGCTGCCTGATCTACTGCGCAGGTCCTTGGATGTTCTGGAGGCTGAGCTCGTTTCACCGATTGGGGAAAATCGCAGGAAAGCAGCCAGCACACTATTAAAAGTGGCAGGGGCTGCATTGCTGAATCGCGCTCTCAAAAACAGCGACACTGTCTTTGAGATTGCCCCCAACGAAAAGTCCACCGACTCGACCTCTCGCGCTACCCCGAGTTCCGATGAGATGTTTGAGCCCACTGCTCATGCGATACAAGGTCCTCAGTTCAGTTCGAACATACCGCCTGATCTCGCACTCCCAAGCTCTGCCATTTCCATGCCGGTGCTGATCGGTAGGCTCCACGAATTCCTATCCCGTATGCCTCCCACCCGCATTCCGGATATAGCCTGTTATTGTCTCAATACCCTGATTGATTTCAAGTCGACTGGAAATGTTACCCGCCTCCAGGAAGCTGCGCTATGCGCAGCACAGGCCAAACGAATCGAAGCATCGTTTCTTCCGTCTGGCTGGCAGGACGTTTTCCAGCATTGTGAGGATCAAATCCGCAACACGATTGAGACATTCAATAGCGGTATAGAGGTAAAGGACACCGTCAAGGCTAGCGTTTTCCCGGGCGACATAGCGTCTCTGCCTAGTCCAAGTTTCTCCAACAACCTCCAAGGGTGAAAATAGTATGTGTTACAGGGAATATCCACCATCCACACTGCTTCAAGATGACTCCAAGCGCTTGGCAGAAACCCACGCTGGCGAATTACATCACCCCCTTCAAAGGAGGGGCTCAGCAATGGCGATAACCTCCACCGCAAGTAACCAAGAATCTTATCTTCCTCGGGCACGGACCCAAGCCGACTGGATGGGAGATTTCTTGAACCAATTCGAAGAGCAGTTTGAAAACTCGGTCATGAAAGTTTTGGATAAGCTGGACCTTCTGCAGGCGGCGACCGAGGCGGAGACATGCCTAAGGGATAGTCGAATACTAGGCATTTCTCCGACATCCCACTTAACCGGGGTAGGCAGAACTCAGATGAAAGAAAATAGTCTGCAGCGGCCAGCACCACCGATCAGGGTACAAAAACGGAATTGTTAACCAGATCACAGGACGAAAGTTATGAAATCCACAGACTTAACTGAAGCATTGCTTGTGCAATACGAAGCGCTACTCCGCCATCCGAACATTGGCCCATCCAGAGTCGATTTGCTCGATCTTGTCGAGTATTTGGAGGCATGCTTAACAGACGATCCCCAGTCTAATGCCTACTATCAGAATATCAAGTGCGCGACATCAATCTCAGAGTCGATAGTCGGTTGCTGGCGCACTAGGACAGGCAAACTATGGGATCAGATCGAATATCTTGAGGATATGATATGGGCACTCTACAATAGGTTCCTTGCGAGAAGAGAATATGAAGTTCGGCGGCAGCACGCAGAGCAAGCATTTCAAGGCTATCCTGTCGAATCGCCTTCCTCCCTACCTCCAATCAATTATGAAGCGGCTGAACTAATGACACAGATAAACCGTGTGGATAGAGCGCCACGTCCTAACTGTCTGCGTCACGCGCTTGTGACACAGCTGCTCCGTTATCTACCTGTTTTGCATCCTGTCGCCACCCATATGAAGATGATCAGACATGCGCAACCGAATTCATTATCTGGACAAGCTAAGCTATATTGTGGTTTATATCAGATCGGGCGACAGCGCAGCGCTGAGAATAACCGGTTCCCTAGGTTTGGCGAAGAACCAAAGTTCCAGGTTATTTCTCAGTAGGAGGGCATAATTCTAGCCCAGGCCAACGCCGAGGGTGTTGGCCTGGGGGGGGCGAGTGCCGGTCTGGCACATTTTGCATGAGGGCCCCCCTTCGCTGAGAGACGTATCTCGTCCGCTCAATGTCTCGCAGCGAAAGGGTGTTGAGTTCTAATATTTCGGCCACTTGCACATCCCTCCGCAGACTATAGTGCTTGACCCGGAGGCGTTCCCGGACCTGTTCGTGCAGACGTGGAGAACCGCTGGACGCGGGACGCCGGTCTTGATACTGTTTCCGAATCGAGACAGCCAGAATTATCGACAGGCCGCAACACACTCATGTGTATCAACTTCATCCCAGCGCCTCGTTCGGTTTTCACCACGGACTTGAACTGGCCGGAGCCGACTTTCGAGTACCCCAAGGAAACCTATGTCAGTTACCGGGCGCCGATCCGCCTGATCGCGCCGGATTCAGATGTAGCCGAATTACGCGAGGCGATGTTCGGCTTGGTGCCGTTCTGGTCCAAAGACACGAAAATCTCGCGTCACACCTACAACGCTCGGACCGAAACCGTCGGTAGTAAGCCTAGTTATCGCGTTGCCTGGAAGAAACGGCGCTATGCCTTGGTTCCCATGGCGGGTTTCTATGAACCCGATTACGAAACGGGCAAGCCGACTCGTTGGCGGATCGAGCGCCAGGACCAAGACATTTTCACGGTTGCCGCCATCTGGGACTATTGGCGGAGTCCGGATGGCAGCGGCCTGACCAGCTTTTCCTTGCTCACCATCAATTCCGACGACCACCCCGTGATGGGGCGTTTCCACGCACCTGGCGACGAGAAGCGGTCCCTCGTCATCATTCCGCCGGGGCACCGCGAGGGATGGCTAAACGCCAAGGACAAGGAGGCAGAGAGCTTTCTGACTCCAATGCCAGCAGCCGAATTTACTGCCAGGCCAGACCCCAGAGTGCCACCAAATCGCCGTTAACGGCTGGATATCGGCCTCATCGGTTGGTCGCGCAGCTAACCGAGGAAGGCGAAGACATTCCCACCTCCATCGCCCACGATAGCGGGCTTGAACTTGTTGAAACCGACTGACCATGCACTGGATCGCCCCTGCCGAAAAAGACACTGCCGCCGCCACCCTGGAAAAACGCCTCTGGGACGCAGCCGACCAGTTCCGCGCTAATTCGGGTCTGAAGGCACAGGAATACTCCGGGCCTATCCTCGGCCTCATATTCCTGCGTTTTGCCGAACTGCGATTTTCTGTTCAGCGCGCCAAGCTGGAAGAGGCTGGCGCCAGCTCGCGCCGCGGCAGCCGGGTCGATGAACCCGCCGCCTATCATGCCGAGGGCGTAATTTACTTGAGCCCCGAGGCGCGCTTCGACTACCTGCTCGCACTGCCCGAGGCCACGGATATTGGCGGGCAGATCAATGCCGCGATGCGTGACATCGAAAAGCAAAACCCGCAGCTTGCCGGCGTATTGCCCAAGACCTACAACCTGTTCACCAGCACCCTGCTCAAGGAGTTGCTGAAGAAGGTGTCGGAAATTCCCGCCAGCGTGGACTACGATGCCTTCGGCCGCATCTACGAATACTTCCTCGGCGAGTTCGCCCGCACCGAAGGCCAGAAGGGCGGCGAGTTCTACACGCCGTCGTCCATCGTCAAGCTGCTGACGAAAATCATCGAGCCCTTCCACGGCCGCATCCTCGACCCCGCCTGCGGCTCCGGCGGCATGTTCGTGCAATCGGCGCGCTTCGTCGCCGAGCACCAGAAGAACCCCGCCGCCGAACTGGCCATCTGCGGCGTGGAGAAGACCGACGAGACCGGCCGTCTGTGCCGCCTCAACCTCGCCATCCACGGGCTGGAGGGTGACATCCGCCACGGCGGTCAGGTCAACAGCTACTACGACGACCCCCACGACGCCATCGGCTGGTTCGACTTCGTCCTCGCCAATCCGCCGTTCAACGTCAACGCGGTGGACAAGGAAAGGCTCAAGGACCAAGTTGGCCCTGGCCGCCGCTTTCCCTTTGGTCTGCCGCGTACCGACAACGCCAACTACCTGTGGATACAGCTCTTTTATTCCTCCCTCAACAAGCAAGGCCGCGCCGGATTCGTCATGGCCAACTCCGCTTCCGACGCTCGCGCCTCGGAGCAGGAAATCCGCCAGAAACTCATCGAGTCCCGTGCCGTAGACGTCATGGTCGCCGTCGGCCCCAACCTGTTCTACAACGTCACGCTACCCTGTACCCTTTGGTTTCTCGACCGGGGCAAAGCGTCACTCCCCTCGCCCTCTGGGAGAGGGGCCGGGGGTGAGGGTCTGAGCCGCGCCGACACCATCCTCTTCATCGACGCCCGCCACATCTACCGCCAAGTGGATCGCGCCCACCGTGACTGGACGCCCGCACAGATCGGCTTCATCGCCAACCTCGTCCGCCTCTATCGCGGTGAGGCGCTCGACTTCACCCTCGGCGGTGACGAGGCCAAAGCCAAGATAACCGAAGTCTTTTCCCCTCTCCCTCTGGGAGAGGGCAGGGTGAGGGCTGAAGCGCTCAATGTTTCAACGACTTCGCCAGGCGCGCAAGCCCTCACCTCAACCCCTCTCCCAAGGGGAGAGGGGCTCGTCTATCGCGACATTCCCGGCCTGTGCAAGGCGGCGACGCTCCAGGAAATCGAAGCCCAGGTCTGGTCCCTCAACCCCGGCCGCTATGTCGGCGTCGCGCCCGGCGAGGACGTGAGCGACGAGGATTTCAAGGAACAGCTCGAAGCGCTGAACGAGGAATTGGAATTGCTGAACGCCCAAGGGCGGGAACTGGAGCAGATCATCGCCACAAATGTGGCGGGGATTTTGGAGGCGTGAGGATGGCAACCGATTGGGGAACGGCAAAACTCGGAGATGTCATCGACCTATTTGACTCTCAGCGCGTGCCGTTGAATAGCCGACAAAGGCAGGAGCGTCGGGGCCAGTATCCGTACTACGGTGCGCAGGGCATCATTGACCATATCGACGGCTATATCTTCGATGGCCGATACATACTCGTTGCAAAAGACGGTGAGAACTTGAACAGCAAGAAACTGCCGCTCGCGCTGTTTGCGACAGGGAAGTTCTGGGTCAACAATCACGCCCATATCATACGTGGTAAACCAAACGTTGCTGACGACACGTTCCTCCTTGCCTGCCTGAACAATGCCGACATCAAACCCTATGTCACTGGCGCGGCCCAGCCGAAGTTATCGCAGGGCAACCTGAGGCTAATCGAAATACCCTTTCCCCCACTCGCCGTCCAGCAACGCATCGCGGGCATCCTGTCGGCCTACGACGAACTCATCGAAAACAGCCAGCGACGCATCAAGATTCTGGAAACGATGGCCCGTGCCCTCTACCGCGAGTGGTTCGTCCACTTCCGCTTCCCCGGCCACGACAATTCGGCAGGAGAGCTGAATTGGAAAGCCGAAGAAGGCCCCGAAGGGGTGAGTGCCATGGATGGCGCGAATCAGCACTATCCGGGTGTTGATTCATCCCTTGGCGAGATTCCGCAGGGGTGGGAGGCTGCTTCATTCGAACAAGCAGCAACTTTTGAGAATGGAGACCGTGGAAAGAACTATCCAAGCGGGAGCGATTTCGTAGACCAGGGCATACCGTTTATCAACGCCGGGCATCTTGTGGATGGTGCAGTCGATATTGCAAACGTAAATTTCGTTTTACAGGAGAAGTTCGATCAGTTGCGCAGTGGAAAGATTCGGAAC
Organism: Methylococcaceae bacterium; assembly: GCA_028711365.1. GTDB lineage: Bacteria > Pseudomonadota > Gammaproteobacteria > Methylococcales > Methylococcaceae > Methylumidiphilus. The sequence goes on along the minus strand of JAQTSI010000092.1, from coordinate 5,596 downwards.
GGAGACATTCTCTTCTGCCTAAGAGGGTCTCCGGGCCGAACATCAAGGACGGCTGGACTTAGCCGTGGAGCAATTGCGTCGTCACTTGTAATCATCCGACCGACTGAACGTACGAACGAAGAATATCTCTACTTCACTCTTTCCGGTGAAATTGGAAAACGAATGGTGTCTGAGTTGAACAACGGTGCAGCTCAACCCAATGTCTCCGTGGGTAGTGTTCAGAGGTATCCAATCGTTCTGCCGCCACAGGGTCTCCTGAATAGGTTTGCGCAATCGATTAAACCAATTTTGAGAAACATCGACTTACTCCGTGATCAGCTTGCGAATCTCAGGAAGCAACGCGACCTACTGCTACCCCGCCTACTCTCCGGCCAAATCACCCTACCCGAAGCCGCAGACGATTTAACCGAGGAAACCACCCATGCCTGAGATCGTGCCGCTCCCCGCCGATTACGCTGCCTGGTTGACGGAGCTGAAAGCCCGCATCCACGCCGCCCAGCAGCGGGCGGCACTGGCGGTCAATCGCGAACTGGTGCTGCTCTACTGGCAGATCGGCTGCGACATCCTCTACCGGCAGGGCCGCGAGGGGTGGGGCGCGAAGGTGATCGAGCGGCTGGCGCAGGACTTGCGCAATGCCTTTCCGGACATGAAAGGCTTTTCGCCGCGCAACCTCAAGTACATGCGGGCCTTCGCCGAGGCTTGGCCGGATGGTGAATTTGTGCAAGGGGTGCTTGCACAATTGCCCTGGTATCACCAACTGGCGCTACTCGACAAGCTGGCGACCGAGGAGGCCCGGCGCTGGTATGCTGCCAAGGCCATCGAACACGGCTGGTCGCGCAACGTTCTGGTGATCCAGATCGAAACCCGCCTGCTTGAGCGCAGCGGTCAGGCGGTCACCAATTTTTCGGTCTCCCTGCCTAAGCCGCAATCCGACCTGGCCCGTGAGTCGCTGAAAGACCCTTACCGTTTCGACTTCCTCGGCCTGACCGATGAGGCGCAGGAACGCGAGATCGAACACGCGCTGATAAAGCATGTGACTGAGTTCCTGCTGGAACTGGGCGCGGGCTTCGCTTTTGTCGGACGACAGGTACTGTTGGATGTGGGCGGCGACGAATTCTTCATTGATCTACTGTTCTATCACCTCAAGCTGCGCTGCTATGTGGTGATCGAACTCAAGGGGGGCAAGTTCAAGCCCGAGCATTTAGGCCAGCTAGGGTTTTATCTGACTGCCGTGGATCGCCAGGTCAAAAGCGAGCACGACAACGCAACCATTGGCCTCTTGCTCTGCAAGAGCAAAAACAAGGTCGTGGCTGAATATGCCCTGGGTGATAAGAGCCAGCCTATGGGCATTGCCGAATACAAGCTGCTCGATTCCCTGCCTGCCGATCTGCAAACCAGCTTGCCGAGTATCGAAGCCATCGAGCGGGCGCTGGCGGACGAGGCCGGAGCAGACGAAGGATGAGCTCCCACGCCTATACCGAAGAGCAACTCGTCGAGCAGCCTGCCATTGGGTTGTTTGCCGCGCTTGGTTGGCAGACGGTTTCGGCGATGGAGGAAACCTTTGGCTTGCCCTCACCCCCGGCCCCTCTCCCAGAGGGCGAGGGGAGAGTTTCGCTGGAGCGCGAAACCAAGGGCGAGGTGGTGCTGGTGGCCCATCTGCGCCTGGCGCTGACTAGGCTCAATCCCTCCCTGCCACCTGACGCCATCACCGCAGCTGTCGATGAATTAACCCGCGACCGCTCGGCGATGAGCCTGGAGGCGGCCAATCGGGAGGTGTATCAGCTGCTCAAGGAGGGCATCGCGGTTTCCGTTCCCGACCGCGCCCTCACCCCTGGCCTCACCCCCGGCCCCTCTCCCAGAGGGAGAGGGGAACAGGCGGTGCGCCTGCGCGTGGTGGATTGGGAGCATCCCGAAAACAACGATTTTCTGCTGGTCAGCCAGTTCAGCGTCACCGGCACACTCTATACCTGCCGGCCGGACTTGGTCGGCTTCGTCAACGGTCTGCCCTGGGTGGTGATCGAACTCAAGAAACCCGGCGTGCCGGCGCGTGTCGCTTTCGACGAGAACCTCACCCACTATAAGCAGCAGATTCCGGCGCTGTTCTGGTTCAACGCGCTGCTCATCGCCTCCAATGGCACCGACAGCCGCGTTGGTTCCCTAACGGCCGACTGGGATCGCTTCTTCGAATGGAAGCGCATCGAGCGCGAGGACGAACCGCGTCGCGTGTCGCTGGAGGTGATGCTGCGCGGCGTCTGCGACCGGGTGCGTCTGCTCGATCTGGTGGAAAACTTCACTCTGTTCTCCGAGCACAAGGCCGGACTGGTCAAAATCATCGGCCAGAACCACCAGTTCCTCGGCGTGAACAACGCGATTCGTTCCATGCTGGAGGCCCGCAAGATGGGCCACGGCCGGGGCGGCGTGTTCTGGCAGACCCAGGGCAGCGGCAAGAGCTTTTCGATGGTGTTCTTCGCGCAGAAGGTGCTGCGCAAGCTGGCCGGCAACTGGACCTTCGTGGTCGTCACCGACCGCGTGGAGCTGGATGAGCAGATCGCCAAGACCTTCAAGACTACCGGCGCGGTGTCGGAGGCCGAGGGCGATGAATGCCACGCCGCCAGCGGCGTCCACCTGCGGGAGCTGCTGCGCGGCAACCATCGCTACGTCTTCACGCTGATCCACAAGTTCTAGACGCCGGAACTGCTCTGCGACCGTTCCGATGTGATCGTGCTCACCGACGAGGCGCATCGCAGCCAGTACGACACCCTTGCGCTCAACATGCGCGCCGCGCTGCCCAAGGCGATGTTTCTGGCCTTTACCGGCACGCCGCTGATTGCCGGCGAGGAGCGTACTAAGGAGGTATTCGGCGACTACGTCTCGATCTACGACTTCCAGCAGTCCATCGAAGACGGCGCCACGGTGCCGCTGTTCTACGAGAACCGCACACCGGAGTTGCAACTCACCAACCCGGATTTGAACGAGGACATCTATCGGCTGATCGAGGAGGCCGAGCTCGACCCTGAGCAGGAAGTGAGGCTAGAGCGCGAACTCGCCCGCCAGTATCACCTCCTGACCCGCAACGACCGGCTGGAGACCGTCGCGCAGGACATCGTCCGGCACTTCCTTGGGCGCGGATTTGTGGGCAAGGCCATGGTGGTTTCTATCGACAAGGCCACCGCCCTGCGGATGCATGACAAGGTGAAGAAATACTGGGCGGAGGAAACCGAGCGGGTGCAAATGGAATTGGGCGAACTGGCCCACCTGCCGCGCGGTGAGGGCAGTTCGGAACAGGCCCGGCGCGATGTCCGGATGGCCGAGCTCAGGCAGCGCCTGTCGGTATTGACCACCACCGACATGGCGGTGATCGTTTCGCCGGGGCAGAACGAAATCCAGCAGATGCAGAAGCTGGGCCTAGCCATCGAGCCGCACCGCAAACGGATGAACGAGTCGCAGCCTGGCCTGGACGAAAAGTTCAAGGACACCGACGACCCGCTGCGGCTGGTGTTTGTCTGCGCCATGTGGCTGACCGGTTTCGACGCGCCGAGCTGCTCGACGGTGTATCTCGACAAGCCGATGCGCAACCACACGCTGATGCAGACCATCGCCCGTGCTAATCGCGTCTTCCCCGGCAAGCACAGCGGCGTCATCGTCGATTACGCCAACGTGTTCGCCTCGCTGGAGCAGGCGTTGGCGATCTACGGCGCCGGCAAGGGCGGCAACAGCCCGGTGCAGGACAAGCAGCAACTGGTAGAGGAACTTCGCAAGGCGGTGGCAGATGCCACCGCCTTTTGTGCAGCGCACGGCGTGGTGTTGGACGAGATCGAGGCGCTGGCCACTGGCAGTTTGGAACGCCTGCAAAAGATCGAAGATGCGATCAACGCGTTGATTTCCCCCGACCCACTGCGCCGCGAGTTCTTCGGGCATGAGCGCCTGGTGAGCACCCTCTACCGGGCGGTGAAGCCCGATCCGGCGGCGCTGGAGTTCGCCGGCCGGGTGGCTTGCCTGACAACGCTGGCCGAAGCCATCCGCGCCAAGCTGAATCCGAACCCGCCGGACATCTCGCGGGTGATGAATGAGATCAACGGCCTGCTGGACGAGTCCATCACGGGTCACGCAATCCACGAACAGGGTCCGCCGGCGCTCGACCTTTCCAAGATCAACTTCGAGGCCTTGGCGCAGCGATTCAAGCAATCCAAACATAAGAATACCGATCTGGAAGTACTCAAGGCGGCGATCCGCGCCAAGCTGGAAAGGTTGATCCAGCTCAACCGCACCCGCGCCAACTTCGCCGAGAAGTTCGAGGCCCTGATCGAAAGCTACAACGCCGGCAGCCGCAGCATCGAGGAACTGTTCGAGGAATTGCTCAAGCTCTCCAACAGCCTCAACGAAGAAGAACAGCGCCATGTGCGCGAGAACATGAGCGAGGAGGAACTGGTCATCTTCGACATCCTCACTCGCCCGGCGCCGGAACTCAGCCCCGAGGAGCGCGCCGAGGTGAAGAAGGTGGCCCGAGACCTGCTGGCCCGCCTAAAGGGCTTGCTGGTGCTGAACTGGCGGCAGAAATCGACGGCACGCTCACAGTTGAAACTGACCATCGAAGACACCCTCGACACCGGCCTGCCGCGTGCCTACACGCCCGACCTTTACCAGCAGAAGTGCTCAGCGGTGTTCGAGCATGTCTATGAAAGCTACCCGGAGCGGAATGCGGGTGCATATGGCTGATTGCCGGCGGAAGTTCATCGTTCTTGTGGATTATTGACGGCTTGGCTCAGGGGATACCTCTGCATAAGGTCTGACCGGAATGGTGGCAGGAATGCCCGCAGCTTGGCCTTTCCGACCATTCGCCCAGACCAATACCTGTCATTCACGAACGACCGCTTTCTTCAAGATCAAGCGAACGGTTCGTGCTCTTTACAGACAACAGCAGGATAAGGGGTACATAATAAACTCCATGATATGAATGGTGAGGCCGGCATAGATGACCGACAGCGGCGTCGGTCGACTTTTCCACAATATTCAGCGGAAAACTCTTGGGAGATTGTTAAAGGACTGTGTGTGGCTTCTCGGCCATTGGTTAACGATCTACCGGATGAGCAACTCACCGCGCTTTGGACTGGTGGCACTCGGGCGGGAAAGTCAATTGCAAATATTTGTGCAGACTTAGCCCCCCAAAAAATAACCGTGACCGAGCTGCCGTGACGCTGACGGACAACTGGGCAAAAATAGCCAAGACCGGCGGGACTTGGTCGCACTGGCCAAAGCCGACGACACGGAGAAACATGGCAACCGTAACTTTCGACACCCTGGAACTGGTATCTAAGCTAAAGGCGGCAGGGTTCCCACTGGAACAAGCGGAGGCGGTAATCCGTGTGATTGCCGACGCACAGGAAGACCTGGTGAAGAAAGCACAAGTGGATCCCTTCCTAGAAAGTGTAATGGCCCCGAAGCGTCCTATGTTCTAGGTCTGAACGATATTGGTTCTCTGGGAACTTGCATGGTTGATAAGTCATTGAATCCTAAGCAAACTGTACATATCCCCCGAGATCAAGGCTAAGGCGCTGAAACAGGTGAATCCGGTTGAATACCCCATAACACCGCCCCA
>JAQTSI010000091.1 GCA_028711365.1 Methylococcaceae bacterium | reverse complement strand
AGCCCCAGTTTCTTTCCATAATCCTCGAGCGAGAGCCCATCCTTTTGGGCCTTTTCGCGGAAATCCGACAGGGTATGCCAGACCCCCGTGCGCTTGGCGAAAAATAGCTGAACCGCGGTTTCGATGACCCCGTGGACCATCAGCGCCATCAATAGCAGCATGAGCGTCCACAGCAGCCATGGCTTCAGCCTGGAGGCGCGGGGGGGCATCAAAACAGGGTATAGATGAAGGGCGCCAGCGCCGAACCCTGGGCGAGCACCAAAAGTCCCCCTAATAATAAAAGCACCACGACGATGGGAATGAGCCAATACTTCTTGCGCTCACTCATGAACGCCCAAAGGTCGGATAATAGATCAAGCATCAGAAAGGTCGCTCCATGGGCGAAGGTTGTTTACTTTTGATCCGATAGCTGTCCGCCGCCTTGGCGAAACGTCTGGCCATGGGGTCGGCGCGGAAAACGCGCATGATCAGACCAAAAGGTAAAATGATCAAATAAAAGCACAGGGTCAGTATGATCCTGGAATTGATGCCACCGATGAATTCGGCGAGTTTCATCCAGAATCGATGGAATGGCCCGAGCCAGCGCGGCACTATCCAGCCGGCCAGGATGAAAACCGCCCCCACTATCCAGGGCCATTTCGACAGCGGGAATTTCCACAGCAGCGGCAACAGCAAGCCGACGATCAAAGCGATGGCCGAACCGAAAACGAAGCCGAATTGGCGCAGTTCCCGGCGGCGGTTCAGGGCGGCTCGTTCGGCCAGAGGGGTGAGATTAGTCAAGTTCGAACTCCTTCATCCAGGCCTCATCCTTCTCCCATTTGGCTTGAGCGGATTTGGTCATGAGGAAATTTTCCACCACCAGATAATCCATTTCGGTGCGCATGAAACAGCGAAACGCATCGGCCGGCTGACAGACGATGGGTTCGCCACGCACGTTGAACGAGGTATTGACCAGGACCGCGCACCCGGTCCGTCGTTCAAACGCTTTGAGCAATGCGTAATAGCGGGGATTGGTCTGCTCGTGCACGGTTTGAACGCGGGCGCTGAAATCCACATGGGTGATGGCCTGGAGTTTCGAGCGCAGTACATGCAATTGATCGATGCCGAATTTATGTTCCTCGCTCGTGGGTAGGCGCAAATCTTCCTTGACCGGAGCCACGATCAGCATGTAAGGGCTGGGGCGGTCGAGTTCGAAATAATCGCCGACGCGCTCGGCCAGCACCGAGGGCGCAAAAGGCCGGAACGACTCGCGATATTTGATCTTCAGGTTCATCACGGATTGCATCTTCGGACTGCGGGGATCGCCGATGATGGATCGACCACCCAGCGCCCGCGGGCCGAATTCCATCCGGCCCTGAAACCAACCCACCACGCTTTCCCCTTCTAGCCATTCGGCAACCCGGCCGATCAAGCGCTCATCGTCCAGCTCCTCGTACTGGGCGCCTAGCGCGTCCAGTTCGGCGCGAATCTGATCGCGTCCGAAGGAAGGCCCCAAATAGGAACCGTGCATGCTGTCGGAGCCTTTGACCGAGCGGCTGCCATCGTGATGCTGATGCCAGACCGAAAGGGCCGCCCCCAAAGCGCCTCCGGCATCGCCGGCGGCCGGCTGGATCCAGATGTCCTTGAACGGCCCTTCCCGCAGGATGCGGCCGTTGGCCACGCAATTCAACGCCACGCCGCCGGCCAGACAGAGATAATCCTTACCGGTTTCCCTATGCAGGGTTTTGGCCAGCCGCAATACCACCTCTTCGGTCACGGATTGGATCGAAGCGGCGATGTCCATTTCCTTTTGCGTCAATGGGCTTTCCGGTTTTCTCGGCTTGCCGCCGAACAGCTTGTCGAAACGGCTGTGGGTCATGGTCAAACCGGTGCAATAGTTGAAATAATCCATATTCAGGCGGAAGGTTCCGTCATCCTTCAAATCAATGATATTTTCCAGTATGGTAGCGACATATCGTGGCTGGCCATAAGGCGCCAAGCCCATCAGCTTATACTCGCCGGAATTGACCTTGAAACCGGTATAATAGGTAAAGGCGGAATATAAAAGCCCCAGGGAATGAGGAAAATCGATCTCCCAAAGCGCCTGCAAGCGGTTTCCTTCGCCTATCCATGCCGTGGTGGTCGCCCATTCGCCGACCCCGTCGAGGCAAAGCACGGCGGCGGATTCAAAAGGGGAAGGAAAAAAGGCCGAGGCGGCATGGGATTGATGGTGTTCGGCGAACAGCAGGCGGGGCTTGCAATTTCCAAGAGCCGACAGTTCTTTTTTCAGGGTGCTCTTCAGGTAGAGTTTTTCCTTGAGCCAAACCGGCATGGCGGCGATGAAAGAGCGCAGGCCTCGCGGCGCATGGCTCAGATAGGTCTCCAGCAAGCGCTCGAATTTGACCAGCGGCTTGTCGTAAAACACCACCTCGTCGACCTCGGCAAGACCGATCCCGGCCTCCCGCAAACAATAGGCTATGGCATGGCGGGGAAAGCGGGCATCGTGTTTTTTTCGGGAAAATCGCTCTTCCTGAGCCGCCGCCAGAATATTTCCATCTTGAATCAAGGCGGCTGCGCTATCATGATAGTACGCCGAGATTCCCAGAATCATAGTCATAAGGTTTTCTACAGATCGCAATAGTGACGAAATAGGGGAAGAATCAGCCGGGGAATCATGGGCAAGCCGGGACCGAGCCAATGGGAAGGCAAAAATCCTTGGGCAGGGTCTAAATCTGCAATCGGCTGAACAATATTATCCCCCCTGGATCCTGGCAAAATCAACCTGTTAGCGCCGCCGGGGTGAAACCGCCAACCCGGCGGGAACGATGCATCATCTGTCGTAATGCGAGCCCATACTACCCTGGATCATTCATAAACCAAGAGCCTTTTTCAGCAAGTCAATGATTTATATATCTACTCAGCGAGGCTCGGGCAGGCAAGCAACGCGCCGTCTCGAACTCCGATCCGGATGTATCAATGGCTTATATCCTGCGGTTTATGAATCATCCGGACTACGAACATGAACGCAATCGCCTTGAAACACACCCCGCTTCATGATCTGCATCGTGAGCTGGGCGCGACGATGGTCCCCTATGCCGGCTACGAGATGCCGGTGCGTTTTACGCCGGGCATCCTCGGCGAACATCTGCATACCCGAGCTGCGGCGGGATTGTTCGATGTCTCGCACATGGGGCTGATCCGCATCGAGGGCGAGAGCGGACTCTATGAGAGATTCGAGCGGCTGGTCAGCCGGGAATTGCAAAGCCTGCCGCCCGGAACCTGCCGTTATGCGTTGCTGCTCAACGATCAGGGCGGGGCCCTCGATGATCTCATGATCACTCGCCCCGGAAACGACAGGGATAGCCGTACCCTTTATCTCATCGTCAATGCCGCCTGCAAGGAGCGGGACCTGGCCCATATCCGCGCCGGGCTGGGAGAGCGGGACCGGGCGGAACTGCTGGAGGATAGCGCCATCCTGGGGCTGCAAGGGCCTGCCGCGGCCGAAATCCTGTCGCACTACTGCGATGCGCCGAGCCGACTCAAATTCATGCACTCCGGTCAATATACCCTAGCCGGTTTCGGCGAGGCCATCGTCAGCCGTTCCGGTTACACGGGCGAGGATGGTTTCGAGATCGCGCTGGATTGCGCTCATGCGCAAGCCTTTGCCCGTTCCCTGTTGGCCAGACCCGAGGTGATGATGGTCGGCCTCGGCGCCCGCGACACTTTGCGGCTGGAAGCCGGCCTGCCCCTTTACGGCCACGATCTCGACGAAACCACGACACCAGTCGAGGCGGGCTTTTCCTGGATGCTGAGCCGGCAGAGGCTGGAGAACGGCGGATTTCCCGGCGCCGAAATCCTCCGCCGCCAGTGGCTACAGGGCCCCGCCCGCCGGCTAATGGGCATCCGCCCCCAGGATAAGACCATCGCCCGCGAGCAGACGGAACTCCAGCTTAGCGGCAACAGAGTCGGCATCGTCACCAGCGGCGGTTTCGGGCCCAGTATTCAAGGCCCCATCGCCATGGGCTATGTGGAAAGCGCCCATGCGAGGGCGGGCACATCGGTCGATCTGATCGTGCGCGGGAAAGCCGTCCCTGCCCAGATAGTGGCGCTGCCGTTTGTGCCTCATCGTTATGTTCGATAAGTAGCGGATACCCTTGGCTCATGGGCCATACCCCTACCCACAATGAAGGAGTGATGATGCGCTATCTACCGCTGACCGACGCCGACCGAAGGCTGATGCTGGAGAGGATCGGAGTGAACTCGCTGGAGGACCTGTTCGGCGATGTTCCCGCCGCCGCGAGGCTGGCCGGGCCTTTGCGAACCCTGCCCGACCACCAGGCCGAATTCGAGGTGGAGCGGGCGATCGAGGCGTTCGCCGCCAGGAATCTGCCGGCCAGCGCTTGTCCTTCCTTCCTCGGCGCCGGCGCCTATCGGCATCATCTGCCGGCCAGCGTCGATCAACTCCTGCTGCGCGGCGAATTCCTGACTTCCTATACGCCCTATCAGCCAGAGGTCAGCCAGGGGACGCTGCAAACGCTGTTCGAATTCCAGACCCAGGTCGCCCTGTTGACCGGCATGGAAGTCGCCAACGCCTCCCTGTACGATGGCGCCACCGCCTGCGCCGAGGCGGTGTTGATGGCAGGCCGCATCACCCACCGCGGCAAGGCGCTGATTTCCGGAGGATTGCATCCCCATTACCGTGAGGTGATCCAAACCCAAGCGCGCTGCACCGACTTTAGCGTAGCAGCCTTGCCGCCCGATCCGTTTCATCTGGAACGGATCGCCGAATGGGTCGATGGGGAGACTTCCTGCGTGGTGGTGCAGATCCCCGATTTTTTCGGCCGGCTGCACGACTTCACCGAACTGGCTTCGATCTGCCAGGCCAAGGGCGCCTTGCTGATCGTGGCGGTGACCGAGATCGTCGCGCTGGGCTTGATTCAGCCGCCGGGAGCCATGGGCGCCGACATCGTCGCGGCCGAGGGCCAGTCCCTGGGCAATCCCTTAGGGTTCGGCGGGCCCCATCTGGGCCTTTTTGCCTGCCAGGAAAAATATCTGCGCCAGATGCCGGGCCGCTTATGCGGTCAGACGGTGGACGTCGAAGGGCGGCGCGGTTATGTGCTGACCTTGTCCACCCGGGAACAGCATATCCGCCGCGAGAAGGCCACCAGTAACATCTGCACGAATTCGGGGCTTTGCGCCCTGGCTTTCAGCATCCACCTCAGTCTGCTCGGCGAGGAAGGATTGACCCGGCTGGCCGAACTGAACCATGCCCAGGCCGTCCAATTCGCCGAGATGATAGCCCAAGTTCCGGGTTGCCGGGTGCTCAACGACAGTTTCTTCAACGAATTCACCGTCAGCTTGCCGTTCCCGGCGGCGAAATTCGTGGACGATATGGTCAAGGTTCCCTTGCTGGCGGGCGTGCCGGTGAGCCGGCTCTACCCGGATCGAGCTGAACTGGAAAACCTGCTGCTGGTCGCCGTCACCGAACTGAGCCAGGTCCGGGAAATGGAGTCATTCGTGCAATTGTTGAGGGATTATCGATGAACCACCCCACCAACCCCAAGGGTGAAACCCCGCAGACTCTGATTCTGGAACAGCCGCTCATCTTCGAACAGGGACAGGAAGGTCGTTGCGGCGTCGATCTCCCCGCCATTCCCGAATACCGGGACCGGCTGGGAGGCTTGCGCCGGCAAGACAAAATCGGCTTGCCCGGATTGTCCGAGCCCCAGGTGGTGCGGCACTATACCCGTCTGAGCCAGAAGAATTACGCCATCGACAGCGTGTTTTATCCGCTCGGTTCCTGCACCATGAAACACAACCCGCGCCTGAACGAGAAACTGGCTCGCCTGCCCGGGTTTGCCGAACTGCATCCCTTGCAACCGCTCTCCACCGTGCAGGGCGCGCTGGAACTGATCGACCATCTGGCTCATTGGCTGAAGACCCTGACCGGCATGCCCGCCGTCGCCATGTCCCCAGCGGCGGGCGCGCAGGGGGAATTCTGCGGTATGGCGACGATCAAGGCCGCCCTGCTGGCAAGGGGGGAGCACAGAACCCAAGTGCTGGCGCCGGAATCTGCCCATGGCACCAATCCCGCCAGCGCCGCCTCCTTGGGTTTCTCCGTGGAGAGCATCCCGGCCACCGCCGACGGCCGCGTCGATATGGAGATCCTCAAAGCGAAGTTGGGGCCGAATACGGCCGCCCTCATGCTCACCAACCCCAATACCTGCGGCCTGTTCGAGCGCGACATGATCGCCATCGCTAAGGCCGTACACCAGGCGGGAGCTTATTTTTATTGCGACGGCGCCAATTTCAACGCCATCGTCGGCCGGGTGCGTCCTTCCGATCTGGGGATAGACGCCATGCACCTCAACCTGCACAAGACCTTCTCCACCCCCCATGGTGGAGGCGGCCCCGGCGCGGGGCCGGTGGTGCTGAGCGAGGAACTGGCCCGCTTCGCCCCCCTGCCTTATGTGGTGCATGAAGCCCAAGGTTTCCGACTGGTCGAGCATGCCGCCGAAGCGGATCAGAGCATCGGCCGTCTGAAAGGGTTCCATGGCCAGATGGGGATGTTCGTCCGCGCCCTGGCCTATCTGCTCAGCCATGGCGCGGACGGGCTGTGGCAGGCGTCCGGCGACGCCGTGCTGAGCGCCAATTACCTCTTGGCCAGCCTGAAGGACGTGATGACGGCCTCCTTCGAGGGCCCCTGCATGCACGAGGCCCTGTTCGACGATCGCTTCCTCAAGGATACCGGCGTGAGCACCCTGGATGTGGCCAAGGCCCTGCTGGATCTGGGGTTCCATCCCATGACCATGTACTTTCCCTTGGTGGTGCATGGGGCCATGTTGATCGAACCGACCGAAACCGAGAGCCGCGAAACGCTGGACGAATTCATCGCCGCCCTGCGCCATCTCGTCGAACAGGCGCGGGATGGCCAGGGGGAGATGTTCCATTCCGCTCCGCGCAATACCCCCCGCCGCCGGCTGGATGAGACCCTCGCGGCCAGAAAACCGCAGCTCAGGTGGGCCCCGCTAAGGTGACGAATCAGAAATTCGGCTTCTTCTTCGCGTGCTTGTAGCGCTCGATGCTATCTTCGATCTCCTTCTTGGCTTCCTCGGCATCGTACCAGCCATCGATCTTGACCCATTTGCCGGGCTCCAGATCCTTGTAATGCTCGAAGAAGTGCGCGATCTGCGCCAGTTGAATCTCGGGAATGTCGCGGAAGGAGGCGACCTTGGAATACAAGGGCGTCAGCTTGTCGGCAGGCACGGCAAGTATCTTGGCGTCACCGCCCGATTCGTCGGTCATTCGGAGCACGCCGATGGGACGGCTGCGCACCACCGAACCGCTCAGCAACCGCGAGGGAGCGATCACCAAGACATCCACGGGATCGCCGTCCTCGCCCAAGCTGTGCGGCACATAGCCGTAATTGCAGGGATACTGCATGGCGGTACCCATGAAGCGGTCGACGAACAAGGCGCCGGTTTCCTTGTCGACTTCGTATTTGACCGGATCGCTATAAGCCGGGATTTCGATGATCACATTAATGTCGTTCGGGACACTCTTGCCGGAACTGACTTTCATCAAAGCCATGGGATCTCCTACGGTAAGGTTTTGTTGGGCTTAGGCATTATACCAATAATCGCCTGCACGCTGGCTTTGCCGGTTCGATTTCAATAGAATCAGTCGCTTGATATTTCCCCCAGGGTTACCCCATTGTCTTATCCCATCGAGTCCGCTTCCTCCTTGAACGTTCATCTGCAGACCGAAGCCGAACGGCCCAAAAGCCGCATCGGCGGCATCGTCAACGGCGGTTTTTTCATCGCCATCATGGTGTTGGGAGCGGCGATCTATTTCACGCCGCTGAAAACCTGGCTGGATCATGGACAGGCCATCAAGGATCATCTGGCCCTGTTCGGCATGGCCGCGCCTTTGGTGTTCATCTTCGCCGCCGCACTGCTCACCGCCATCGGCGCGCCCCGATTACTGCTGTGTTCCCTGGGGGGCATGACCTTCGGTTTCGCCTGGGGCTTGTTGTGGACCCAATTCGGCACCTTGCTCGGCTCCTACCTCACATTCTTGTTGGTGCGCTGGCGCGGGCGGGATTATGTATTGAACCATTTCCCCCGCCTGCGCGGGTTTTCGCAAAACCTGGGAAGCCGGGGTTTGCTGTCGGTGCTATTGATTCGGCAACTACCCCTGAACGGGTTTTATAACAATCTCCTGTTGGGATTGACGCCGGTCGGCCATGCCGATTTTCTGCTCGGCAGTCTGCTGGGTTTTTTGCCCCTAGGGATAACCGCCTGCCTGCTGGGAGCGGGATTGATCCAGGGCGATATCCTCAAGGGCGTTCAATACCTGGCCTTGGCCCTGGCCTGTTCGGCGATCCTGGGTTATGGACTGAAGTGTATGGCCAAGCCGAGAGCCGCCAATGCCGAGGATGGCCCGTCCCATGAGTGAACCCAAGCTAAGCGTCGTGCATTATTCCCCGGTCTGGCTGGAAATCACCCAGACCTGGCTGTATAACCAGCTCAAATACCTTCCGGCGGATATCGACAACCATATCGTCTGCCGCAGCACCCGTAACCTGAAGCAATTCGCGCTGGACAACATCCATTGCCTGAAGCGCGACAGCCGCGCCCATTACTTTTTCAGCAAGGCGTTGTGGGCGCTGGGTTTCAGGCGCTACAACGGTTTCATGGAAAAATGGGTGGACGCGCTGAAACCGGATGTCATCCACTCCCATTTCGGCAACAACGGCTGGATGAACCTGGAAATCGCCAAGAGCCGCGACCTGGCCCATGTGGTGACTTTCTACGGCCAGGATGTCTCCATGCTGCCGAAAAAAGACCCGGCCTGGCTGGAGCGCTACCGGCAATTGTTCGACGCCGGTAACACCCGTTTTCTCTGCGAGGGCTCGCATATGGCGCAATGCCTGGTGAAGATGGGCTGCGATCCGGACCAGGTCAAGCTGCACCGGCTGGGCGTTGAAACCGATCGGATAGCCTATCAACCCCGGCAGTGGCGTCGCGACGAGGTCTTCAAGGTGCTGATCGCAGGCAGCTTCAGGGAGAAGAAAGGCATTCCCTATGCCCTGGAAGCCTTGGCCAAGCTCAAGGACGATCTCCCTCTGCAGATCACCGTGATCGGCGATGCCGGCAGCCAGGCAGAGAAAGCCCGCATCCTGGAAGTGATCGAACGCCATGGCCTGGGCGAGAAGATCCGCCTGTTAGGTTATCAACCGCACCCGGTCTTCTTCGCCGAGGCCTATGCGCACCATCTGTTCCTATCCCCCAGCGTCACCGCCGCCAGCGGCGATACGGAAGGCGGAGCGCCGGTTTCCATCATCGAAATGGCTGCGGCGGGAATGCCCATCGTCAGCAGTTTCCATTGCGACATCCCCGAGCTCATCCGCCATGGCGAAACCGGCTGGCTGGCACCGGAGCGCGACGTGGACGCCATCGTCGCCTGCATCCGCCACTGGCTGGAGCGCCCGGAAGACTGGCGGAAGATGTTGGATGCCGGCAGGCGTCATATCGAAACCGAATACGACGTGATCCGGCAATCCGCCAAGCTGGCCGGGCATTATCGGGAGCTCGCCGATGGCACTTGAGCCGCGCAAACTCGCCATCCTGGTGGCATTTTCCGGCTTGGGCGGGGTCGAGCGGGTGGTATTGAACCTGCTGCAAGGTTTC
This sequence comes from Methylococcaceae bacterium, assembly GCA_028711365.1. Taxonomy (GTDB): domain Bacteria; phylum Pseudomonadota; class Gammaproteobacteria; order Methylococcales; family Methylococcaceae; genus Methylumidiphilus. Next base: position 5,405 of record JAQTSI010000091.1, on the reverse strand, counting down.
GCCGCCTACGACATCCAGGTCGACCTGCTGCCCATCGTGAGAAAACCCTGGGGAATGCCGGCCATCAAGCTGCCCCATGTTCGCATCGTCGAGTTGGGGATCCGCCACAGCGGCTTGGCCGGGGGGGCGCTGGCCGGCTATTTGAAAAGGGAGCGGCCGGACGTCCTGCTGGCGGTGCGCGACCGCGCCATCCGCGCGGCGGTGCTGGGCCGGGCCTTATCCGGCGTGCAGATTCCGCTGGTCGGCAATCTGCATTCCATCCTTTCCGCCGCCCTGGCGGAAAAATCCAGCTTCCAGCGCTGGCTGCGGCTTTGGCCCATGCGCAGGCTTTACCGGGGTGTCGATCGCATCATCGCGATTTCCCAGGGCGTCGCCGAGGATGTCGCCCAGGTGGCGGATTTTCCGCGCGAACGGCTTCGGGTGGTGCGCAACCCGGTACTATGCGATGAATTCTTTCGCGCCAGCCGCGAACCTGCCTCCCATCCCTGGCTAACCGACGGCGGATCGCCGGTGATCATGGGCGCGGGGAGGCTGAGCCCGGAAAAGGGTTTTTCCACCCTGATCCGCGCTTTCGCCCATCTGCGCGCCAGGCAGGAATGCCGGCTGCTCATCTTCGGCGAGGGAAAACTTCGCCCGCCACTGGAAAGCCTGATTGTCGAACTGAAGCTGGAGGATTGCGCCGCCCTGCCGGGATTCATCGAAAACCCCTATGCCTGCATGGCGAAAGCCGATCTGTTCGCGCTGTCCTCGCTACGGGAAGGCTCCGGCAATGTGTTGACCGAAGCCATGGCGTTGGGGGTTCCCGTCGTTGCCACCGACTGCCCCACCGGCCCCGGCGAGATGCTGGCCGGCGGACGCTACGGGCGGCTAGTTCCGGTCGGGGATGCCGCCGGCCTGGCCGAGGCCATGGAACAGACCCTGGCCCATCCACTGCCGGCGGAAGTTTTGCGCGCGGCGGTGGGCGAATACTCTGTCGAAGCGAGCGCCAAAGGCTACCTGCAGGCCCTGGGCCTGTTGCCCCATTCGAATGAATCGATTTCCTGAACCATCGGAACCCAACCATGCTGCTTTCCCTGCGTTATCAATTCCTCTTCGTGCATATCGCCAAGACCGGCGGCACCAGCATCCGCGATTCCCTGGGGCGCTATAAATGGACCGACCCCTACCGCATCCCCCAATTTCTGTGCAGCAAGATCAGCGGATGGACCGGTCACAAGATCGGCGCGAAATTCCCGCGTCACGCCAAGGCCATCGCCGCGAAGGAAATGTTGCCTAGGGAGGTCTACGAGAGACTGTTCAAATTCGCTTTCGTGCGCAATCCCTGGGACTTGCAGGTCAGCTCCTGGCATCACATCCGTCGCGAACGTCCGCAATTGGTGGCAGGCATCGAAAACTTCGAGGCCTTCCTGCGCTGGAAGCTGGATCCTGCCCGTCCGCCCCAATACCATGCCGACATGTCCACCGAACTGCAAAGCGATTATGTCGTCGATCTGCATGGCAATCTGATCGTCGACTTCATCGGCCGTTACGAGAGCCTGGAGGAGGATTTCGACGAAGCCTGCCGCCGCATCGGCATCGAGCGCCCGCCCCTGGTTCATAGCCGCAAGGCGGTGGACCGCGACAAGGATTACCGCAGCTATTACAGCGATGCGGCGGCGGAAATGGTCGCCAGCCGCTATCTGCCCGACATCGAACGCTTCGGCTACCGTTTCGACCCGCCTTGATGCCGCCCGGGGTTGTCCCGCTTGCCTGGGTGCGAAGCTTGGCGAATCGCCGGGCCGGCGGATCGGTTCAGGCCATGCCAGTTTTCATCCGCACCGGCTGTCTTTTCGCCCCCCAGTGGCCGGGCTTCGCCTCGAAAACCCCGGCGCAGGCCGTTCCGCAGTGCATGCAGGTTCCTTGCGAGCTCAGATTCCATTCGGAAAGCTCGTACCAGTCCCGGCCGATCAACAGATTGCCGCAATGGTGGCACCAGGTGCTGTCGCCTTCCTGGTAATGCACATTGCCGACATAGGCGTAACGGATGCCATTGCTCATGGCGATCTGCCGCGCCCGCAGCAGCGTGGCGGGTGGCGTGGGCGGCGCGTCCATCATCTTCCAATCGGGGTGAAATGCGGAGAAATGCAGCGGCACATCCGGCCCCAGTTTCTCCGCCACCCACTGGCTCAGATGGTTTAACTCCTCATCCGAATCGTTCTCGCCGGGTATCAGCAAGGTGGTGATTTCGAGCCAGACCGAAGTCTCGTGCTTGATATATTGCAGGGTCTCCAGCACCGGCTGCAAATGCCCGCCGCACAGGCGATGGTAAAAATCCTCGGTGAAAGCCTTCAGGTCGATGTTGGCGGCATCCATCCACTGGTAAAATTCGGCACGCGGCTCGGCGCACTGATAACCGGCGGAAACCGCCACCGATTGGATGCCCAGTTCCCGGCAAGCCTTTGCGGTATCGATGGCGTATTCGTGGAAAGTGACCGGATCATTGTAGGTATAGGCCACGCTACGGCAGTGCGTCTCCGCCGCCGCGCGGGCGATGGCTTCGGGCGAGGCCTGGTCCATGAGCCGGTCCATCTCTCGCGACTTGCTGATGTCCCAGTTCTGGCAGAATTTGCAGGCCAGGTTGCAGCCCGCCGTGCCGAAGGAGAATACCGGAGTGCCGGGGAGGAAATGATTGAGCGGCTTCTTCTCGATGGGGTCGATGCAGAAACCGCTGGAGCGCCCGTAGGACAACAGGACCACCGCCCCGCCCACGTTGCCGCGCACGAAGCACAAGCCGCGCTGGTTTTCGTGCAGCTTGCAGAACCTGGGGCAGATCTCGCATTCGACCCGTCCATCTTCCAGCTTGCGCCAATGACGGGTGGGAAAAGCCTCGGCAGGATTGATGTCGGCGTCCATAAAACCTCCCTCGCAATGGGTTGATGGATGCGTTAACAGTAGGAGGTATTTGCCGAACTGGCAAGTTGCAACGAGGAGCGAAACCTATATGACGACGAGGAATCTCAAAGAACCGGCATCGGTACTTGAACAGCCGGGAGGGGCTCTCAAAGTATCGACGCCGACTCGCGAACAATCGAGAGGGGCGCTCAAACGTATCGGCGTCGACTCTTGTAACCGCTGAAAAATCTCTCAATCATTAGGCGTCGGAGTGAGATGAACTTGGCATCGACCCCGGCGTCAAATAGGTGAAAAGCCCGAGGGCTATCCGGCTTCGTACCCTTACGAGATTCAGGGTCAGGCGGGATACTGCTGCCTTCCTTCACTCGCCCCATTCCTCGAGCAACCCGTCGACCAGAACCTTCACATGGGGCGGTTTGAGCACGCTCATATGATTCCCGCCACCGCGGCAGACAGTCAACTCCGGCGCCCAGCGCTTCCAACCCGCGATGATCGTTTCTCGAAGCTGCCGGTCGGCCTTCTCGGTTAGACGATCATCCCCCACCAACACCAGCCGCACCGCTCCGGAATAGATCGCCTCGGGCCGGTAGGAGGTGCGCAAACAGCTAGCAAAAGTACGCAGGGTGCCGCGAAGCGCTTCGGGCTCTGATAGCTTCGGCATCAGCCCTACCGCGACCAGGCGTCCATGCAGAAACTCCAGTTGAGCTTCGCCGTCCAGCGCGTCGAGTTCACCCGGATCGATCTCCAGCGATAAACCTATCGATTGTTCGTAGATTTCGGCCAATTTCATCACTATTTCGGTTTCGCTGTATTCCCACGCCCCATCAGTCTCTTCGTCTGGAGCCTCGGTATCCACCAGGGTCAGGGAGGAAACGGTACGACCACTGTCCGTCAGGCACCGCGCCAAATCGAAAACCACCCAGCCGCCGAAGGAATGACCGAGCAGGTGTAACGGCCCCTCGGGATACGCCTTCTGGATGGCTTGGAGATAAAACCTGGCCGCCGCCTGCACGGTCGAATGGGGAACCTCGCCGTCAAGTCCGCGCGGCTGCAAGCCGTAAACGGGCCTGGTCGATCCCAGCGCGAGGCTGAGTTCAGTGAAACCCACCACGCTGCCACCCGCCCCCGGCACACAAAACACCGGCGTCACTCCTGCTTTCCCGGTCTGCATCACCACCACCGGGGAATGACGGGGTTCCTCTTCCCTGTACGGGTGATTACTGGCTTCGCGAATGGCCTGCGACAACGCCTCACCCAGCGATTCGATATGCGGCGGTTCTACCATGGTTTGATGCGAACCCGGTACCGGGATCCGCCGAATCTGGTCGGTGGGTAGCACCTGGTCCCAGTTGCGAAAGGGATGTTCAGCCGCATCTTCCTGCGTAGCGAAGAGATAAACGGGAATCGGGAGTTTGCGGGTCAAGTAGCGGATATTCGCGATCTTATGGTTACGCCAGCGCAAGAAAAAGTTCCGGAATTCCTCGACCGTCAGATGCGCGGGCAATAACGACAAACCCTGGCACTTGCGCACCAGTTGCTCGAAGTCCATCGATGCCGAGTCGGCTTTAATCTCGTCAAGCACTGCCGGATCAAGTCCATCACTTGCGATCGTTTCCAGTAATAGATCTGTGTCGTCGATGTCCTCCATACTATGATCGGCACCGCCATGGCTGTTGTAAGTATCGAGGAGTCCGAGAAATTCCACCTTCTCATCCGCGCCGATCAGTTGCGTGGCGATTTCATAAGCCAACGTCCCGCCAAAGGACCAGCCGGCAAGACGGTAGGGGCCTTCCGGCTGCACGGCACGTATCAGACGGATCAGACGCGACGCCATGGCTTGCACGGTTCGATAGGGGGGCTCATCCAGCGGCTGGCCCGCCAAGCCATAGGCGGGAATTTCCGCATCGATATTCCGGGTGAGATCAGAACCATAGAACATTTCACCAGAAACTTCATGCACCAGGAATAAAGGAAGCTGGCTGCCGCTTTTCCGCAGCGGTATGGCGAATGAATTCATACGCACCCCACCCTGCCGAACGATCCAGGCGGCCAGCGATTCGACGGTGGGGTTCTCGAACAGCGTCGCCACGGACACCTCGATCCCCGTCTGCTTGAGCAGGCTCTGCATTTGCACCATCGATAGCGAATGGCCGCCCAAATCGAAAAAGTTCGCAGTGACGCTGATTTTCTCGACCTGAAACAAGCGACTCCATACGGCAGCGATTTGCGCCTCTACCGTGAATCTCGGCGCGACAAATTCATCAGTGCTCACGGTGAATTCGATCGCCGGCAAGGCCTTGCGGTCCAGCTTGCCGTTGGATGTCAAGGGCAAACTATCGAGCTTCACGTAGGCCGCTGGAATCATGTAGTCGGGCAGACTCGCGCCCAAATGCTCCCGCAGCACTTCGGCAGCCTGGCTTTCCTCGCCGGTGTAATAGGCCACCAGGCGCTGGTCGCCCTGCTCTCCTCTTGCCAGCACCACCGCTTCGCGTATTCCGGGATATTCCGCCAGC
>JAQTSI010000398.1 GCA_028711365.1 Methylococcaceae bacterium | reverse complement strand
TTTGCCATCGCTCCCGATCTTGGGGGACCAAACGTTGGATGCGGATTCTTCGGTTCATGACACCCTCCCACAAGGTTCGTCATCATGACCTCAAGTCTAGTCGGAATTGGAGTGATGAGGGAGTAGTGCTTTTCCCCGCGCCAGCGCATGCCGTATCCAATCCCAGCCGATGCGGGCGTAGCTGTGACCCCGAAACCCGTGCGGATCGACCACGCGGCATTGACCTTCCACGACCACGGCGCTGCCCTGGCAGATCAGCGCCAACGTCGTCACCACCATCACGAAGTACAGCCGTTGCAAGGCATGCCGATCCCGCAGTTTCGACGACTCCCAGCGAAAACCATTGGATTTCTGGTCCAGGAAACCTTCCTCGATGTTGAAACGCAAACCGTATTCATACAGCGTTTCCGGCGACGTCGGTTCATCGCTCAGGATGATCCAGGGCTCCTCCGCCCCCATTTGCCTGCCCACCGCCAAATGAACCTTTTCGTGCCCGGCCGTCACATAAACGCCGTGGTAACACACCACTCGGCCCGGATCGACATGCCATGGCAAGGGGATGAACTTCCCGCCATCCCAACGATACAATCCGATGCCGCTCTTGTAACGGATGCGGAAATGCCAGCGGGGCGTCTGCTTGACCCAGCCCATCAACTCTCGGTGCACGAAACCGCGATCCGCCAGCAGATACATCTCGTAAGGGGCTAAGTGGCGTTTCAGAAACACCAAAAGGCTCCGGTCATCGTGGAACGCCACGCTGGCGCTGCCCTGTTTCATGACTTTCCACACCAGCGGGATCATGCGCCCCCGGTACACCAGCGAAAGGTAGACCACGCAATAGATGTCCCACAGCATCGTCGTATCCAACGCGAGGTAGCCCCGTCGATCCTTGAAATCAGCCAGAACCTGTCGCAGCAAGGCCCCATACAGGTGAAGCACCGAAATCCGTCGGTTGCTCAGCCAACGCTCAAATCGCCGTTGCGTACTTTGCGCGAACTCAGCCCGCCCGATACCAAAGGACGTCCACCGCGTCAAGGCAACGTGGTTACTGGACAACAATCCCACCATCATCCAGGCCAAGGTTTGCAAATGCCGAGCGTCCCGCCAGGGGACACTTTTCAGCCAAACGCGCAGGGTGTCGTACAGCGTCGACGACTCGGTAGCAGATGCCATTCTCTTTTATAAACAAAAAGTTGAATGATAACATCCCAGTGCGCCGAATAGTTGGGGAGTTTTGTCAGTCAATCAGCCTACGGCTACTGAAAAAGCATTCCGGCTTGCAGAATGAAGGCTTAAGTGACAGGCAAACTATTCCTTTATCTTGGCGATGACCAATATTCCGGCGAGCATCACTGCCATGCCCAACGGCCAGGGAAACAACTCGGTGCGGGGACGATAATAACGCTTGTCCTTTACCACCGGCTCCAACTGGTCCAGCATCGCGTAGATCTTCTCCAGTTCCGCCGTGTCGCGGGCGCGGAAATAGCGACCGCCGGTCTTTTCGGCCAGGGCGGTCATGGTTTGCTCGTCCAGATCCTCGGAAGGGTTGACCCGGCGACTGCCGAACAAGTCACGCACGATCATTTCGTCCGCGCCCACGCCGATGGTGTAGATCTTCAGCTTTTCCTTGGCGGCCAGTTCGGCGGCCTGCAAGGGTTGCACCGCGCCGGCGGTATTGGCGCCATCGCTGAGCAGGATGAGGACGCGCTGGTTCTCGGGATTGTCGCGCAGACGCTTGACCGCCAGGCCGATGGCGTCGCCGATGGCGGTTTTATCTCCGGCCAGGCCGATGGCGGATTCCTCCAACAGGGTATGAACGGTCTTGCGGTCGAAAGTGAGCGGGGTTTGCAGGTAGGCGCGCTCGCCGAACAGGATCAACCCGATGCGATCTCCGGTTCGATGTTCGATGAATCGTCCGGCCACCGCCTTGGTGGCGGTGAGGCGGTCCACCTGCCGGCCTTCCAGCTTGAAGTCCTCGATCTGCATACTGCCCGACAGATCCACCGCCATCATCAGATCGCGCCCGCTCACCGCCAGTTCGATCGGCTCGCCCAGCCATTGCGGGCGGGCAGCCGCCGTAACCAGCAGAATCCAGGCTGCGGCTGCCAGCCATAGGGGGCGTAGATTGGTCGAGGCGATGCGGTGGTGGGTCGTGGGCAGCGTTTCCAGTTCGGCCAGGAAAGGCGCACGTAAGGCGGCCTGGCGGGCGGCATCGGCGGTTGGCAAGAAACGGCGCACCAGCCAGGGCAGGGGCAGGGCCAGGAAAATCCAGTACCAGGCGAACTCGATCATGCTTTGGCCTTATTGGCGGGGCGTTTGACGGGCTTGGGCAGGTGCTTGATCCAGTCGCGACAAAGGCTGAATAGCTCATCCAGGCCGGTTTGCAGCTCGCGCCGGTAGGGCGCTTCCAGCAACAGCTTTCCTACGCCTTCGCTGAAGCGCTTGTCACCCAGAGACTGGTCGAGGAAACTCAGCCATCGCGCGCCCACCAGCCCCGCGACTTCCTCGCGCGGGTAAACGCTGAGGCAGATTCGGCGCAACAGGATGGCCAGCCTTTGTACTTTCTCCTGAGGGCCACAGTCGCTTTGAGCGATGGCTTCCAACTCGCCCAAGGCCTGTTTTTTTACCGTCTTGCGGCGCAGCAATCGCCACAGCCAGACCAGCAAAATGACGAGTGCGGGTATACCGAACAACAGGAACCACCAGCCGGGGGCGGGCGGCCACCAACCGATGGGAGCGGGGAGATGGATGTCGCGCAGGGGCAGATTCGGCGGCATGGGTTTCAGATGATGGAATGGCGGGCGGTGCGCAGACCTTCCCGCAGTACGGCCAGGGGGTCTTCGGTGGTCAGACAGGGCATGAAGCGCGTGCCGTGCCGGCGGGCGAGTTGGGCGACGGTCTCGCGGCGTTGGGCGAAACGATCGGCATGAGCCGCGGCGGCGGCGGGGGAGGCATCCAGGGACAACTCGCGCCCGCCGTGGGCGAAGCGGAATCGTCCGCTGGCTGGCAGTTGGCTTTCCAGCGGGTCGGACAGGAAAACCAGGGCCAGGTCGCAATGCCGGCGCAATCGGATCAAGCTGGATTTTCCGCTTTCGCCTAGGCCGCGAAAATCGCTGAACAGTAAGACCAGGCTGCCGGGCCGGGCGTGCTGAACCAGGCGGGCCAAAGCCTGGTCCAGGCCGCTGGCGCCGGGATCATCGGGGGATGGGCTGGCCTCCACCAGCTTCTGCAGCAGGTGCAACACCGCGCGCCGGCCATGTTCCGGTTTCAGTTCGATGCCGCCGTTTTCGGTGAAGATTTGCCCGCCCACCCTGTCGCCGTGACGCTGGGCGCTCCAGGCGGTCAGGGCGGCGAGGCGGGCGGCCTGGACGAATTTGAACACGCCCCGGGTGGCGAAAAACATCGCCGCGCGTCCGTCCACCGAGAGAAACACCGGCCGTTCCCGCTCCTCGCGAAACAGTTTGGTGTGGGGGGAGCCGGTGCGGGCGGTGACGCGCCAGTCCAGGCTGCGCATGTCATCACCCTGGACGTAGGGGCGGGTCTCGTCGAATTCCATGCCGCGGCCCTTGAAACTGGACAGGTAATTACCTCCCTGCGCCGCGCGGATGCCGGCATGGCGCAGCTTCAGTCCGCCCGCGGCCT
>JAQTSI010000090.1 GCA_028711365.1 Methylococcaceae bacterium | reverse complement strand
CGAGAAGGTTTTTTTCGATGCCTGGCAGGAGGATGACATCGTCGCCGACAACCTCTGGTGCAAGGCATCCTGGCTTTCGTTCGATGAGGAGGATGGCAGCCTGCGCTTGCGTTTTTCCTTCGGGATCGAAGGCTACGAGGACGTGGCGGCCGACCCCGAACGCCAGTTTTGGGCGGCCAAACTGACCGACGCGATTTTTCCCGAATCGGCGGCGGTGACCGAACATCCGGGCCTCAACGGGATTCTCGCCGAGATGCTGTCCTGTCAGCGACTGGCTTTCACCGAACGCATCGTCTATTTCAACGCCCCCAATGGTGGGGCGCAGATGCACCACGACGTCGAACGCGGTCATGATGGCGTGGTGTTCGCGCAGATGAGCGGTTCGACGTTCTGGCTGGCGCTTTCCAAACCGAAGTTGATGGATGAAATCGACGCTTTTCTGGCAGAGTCCACTGCCGATTGGCTGGAGCTGCGCAAGCTGACCGCCGACCGGACGAGTTTCGCCGCCTATCTCGAACAATCCGACCATGAACTGGCGGAAGCCTTGATGGACCGACATCCCGAGTTTTTCAGACATCTGATTGAGCGCGGCTACGCCTATGTGCTGCGGCCGGGCGATGTCTTGCTGATGCCGCAGTATTCGACCGATACCTGCGTATGGCATTCGGTGCTCTGCTTGGGGGATGAACCGGGCGAGGGCTTGAGTTTCGCGTTAAAAAAACTGTAATCGAATATGGCCATTCAAGTTTTACTCGAACGCCTCATCTACGCCACCCGCTGGCTGCTGGCGCCCGTTTACCTGGGCATGGGCCTGGCCTTGCTCGGCCTGACCGTCAAATTCTGCCAGGAGCTGTGGAACATGTTCAGCCAACTGCTGGAAATCGCCGAGGGCGACCTGGTTTTACACTTGCTGTCCATGATCGACATGGTGCTGGTGGGCGGTCTGCTGGTGATGGTGATGATCAGTAGCTACGAGAATACCGTCTCCCAACTAGACATCGGCGAGGACACGGAAAAATTGAGTTGGCTGGGCAAACTCGACCCCAGCTCGCTGAAGATGAAATTGGCGGCCTCGATCGTGGCCATTTCCTCCATCCATTTGCTGGAAGTGTTCATGAACGCCCACGAGATGCCCAACGACAAGATTCTCTGGTCCGTGGTGCTGCATATGACCTTCGTGGTTTCCGCCGCGATCATGGCCGGCATCGACAAACTGGGCAAGCATGGCCACTCTACGGGACCGCACGACAAGGAAAGCCATTGATCCGCTTCAGGCTTTATCACACCGCCGGCTGCCATCTGTGCGAAAAAGCCGAGGCTTTGCTGAGGCCGTGCCTGGCCTCGGCTGGCGTTGCCGAAACCGCCTGGGAAAAAATCGATATCGCCGACGATCCGCAATTGCTGGAACGCTACGGATGGAGTATTCCCGTGCTGCGCTGCCTGGCCTCGGGGCGGGAATTGAACTGGCCCTTCGGCCCGCAAGAGATCCAAGCAATTTTGTAGAGTGATCTACACACACCGGACCTACCACATGAAGCAAACGAACTATCGCATCGAAAAAGACAGCATGGGCGAACTGCAAGTGCCGGCCGAAGCCCTCTACTCCGCGCAGACTCAACGTGCGGTGCAAAACTTCCCGATCAGCGCAATACCCTTGCCGGCGGAATTCATCCAAGCGGTGGCCCTGATCAAGCAGAGTGCGGCCAAGGTAAACATGGTCCTGGGCCTGCTGGACAAAACCCTGGGCCAGGCCATCGTCGATTCGGCGCAAGAAATCATTGCCGGTCAGCATCTCCAACATTTCCCCATCGACGTGTTCCAAACCGGTTCCGGCACCAGCACCAATATGAACGCCAACGAGGTCATCGCCACCCTGGCTTCACGTCGATGCGGCCAGGCAGTGAGCGCCAACGACCATGTCAACATGGGGCAAAGCAGCAACGACACCATCCCCACGGCGATCCACGTCAGCGCCGCCCTCGCCTGCCATCAGCGCTTGATCCCGGCGCTGGAGCATCTGCAGGCCACTTTGAACTACAAGGCCCGCTCGGTGGAAAGCGTGCTCAAGACGGGGCGCACCCATCTGATGGACGCCATGCCCATTCGTCTGAGCCAGGAGTTGGACGGCTGGGCGTTGCAAATCGGCAATGGCGTAGAGCGAGTCCGTTCTGCCCTGACTCGGATCTATCGGCTGGCGCAGGGCGGAACGGCGGTGGGCACCGGCATCAATGCCCACCCGGAATTCGCGGCGAAAATTGCCGAATCTCTGGCCGACGCCACCGGTCTGCCCTTCCTCCCCAATGTCTCTTTCTTCGAGAGCCTGGGCAGCCAGGATGCGGCGGTGGAGCTTTCCGGCCAGTTGAAAACCCTAGCCTGCAGTCTGATGAAGATCGCCAACGACCTGCGCTGGATGAACTCAGGCCCCCTGGCCGGCCTGGGCGAAATCGAATTGCCCGCCCTACAACCCGGCTCCAGCATCATGCCCGGCAAGGTCAATCCCGTGATCCCGGAAGCGGTATGTATGGTCTGTGCCCAGGTCATCGGCAATGATGCCACCATCACCCTCGCCGGCCATTCGGGCTCGTTCCAGCTCAATGTCATGCTGCCCGTGATCGCCCTGAATCTGCTGCAGAGCATCGAACTGTTGGCCAATGTCGCGCGTCTGCTGGCGGACAAAGCCATCGCCGACTTCGCCGTGCGCGAGGACAACCTGCAGCGCGCCTTGGCCCTCAATCCCATCCTGGTCACCGCGCTCAACCCCATCATCGGCTACCTGAAAGCCGCCGAAATCGCCAAGTCCGCTTATAAGAGCCAGCGTCCGGTGGTGGATGTCGCGGTGGAAATGACTGGCATGCCCCGCGAAGAACTGGAGCGCCTGCTCGATCCGGCCAAGCTGACCGAGGGTGGAATTCAGGAATAATGCGCTCAAGGCATGGGTTAGGTTTGGGGGCTTTTCTCTGGGCTTGCTGGCCGGCTCAGGCCCAAACCATCGCCGTGGATGTCGGTCATTATCTGGAAAAGCCCGGCGCAATCAGCGCACGCGGGAAAGCCGAATTCGATTTCAACCTCGAATTGGCGCAGAAAATCGCCCAGGCGCTGCAAGCCAAAGGCTTCGAGGTGAAGCTGGTAGGCGAACACGGCCGGATGAAAGATCTGAAAGCGCGTACACGGGCGGCAGCGAAGGCGGATTTTTTCCTCTCGGTACACCACGATTCGGTGCAACCGCGGTATCTATCCGAATGGGAATTCGAAGGCGCTTCGAGGTCTTACGGCGACCGCTACTCGGGCTTCTCGCTGTTCGTTTCGCGCAAGAATCCCCAACTCGCCCCAAGCCTGGAATGCGCCTCCGCCCTGGGCAGCGAACTGATCCGCTCAGGCTTCAAGCCTTCCCGCCATCACGCCGAACCGATTCCCGGCGAAAACCGAACCTATGCAGACCAAGCCAACGGGGTGCATTACTACGACGACTTGGTCGTGCTGAAAACCGCCCGCCAACCCGCCCTGCTGCTGGAAGCCGGGATCATCGTCAATCGCGAGGATGAACTGACGCTAAGCGTCCCTGCCACACGGGAAAAAATCGCCGCGGCCGTCGCCACTGCATTGGACGTTTGCACGAGCAAAACTGACTGATCACCTGGCGGAACATTCCATGAAATTCGATTTCTTTGAAAAGCCCATTCTCAATTCGCCCTATGAGTACCCTCGGCAATATTGGGAACTGGATAGGCGACACCCAGCAAAACGCCCTCGGCAGGTTTCAATCCACTCCCGGCTTTATGGCCGGGAGATACATACTCAATCAGTTGCACCCCGACCTGTATCGCGTGTTTCAATCCACTCCCGGCTTTATGGCCGGGAGATACCAGCGCATCGCCCGCGCTTCCCGCCCGCATCACGGTTTCAATCCACTCCCGGCTTTATGGCCGGGAGATACGTCAAAATAGGAAAAACTATGAAAATTGTAATTAAAGTTTCAATCCACTCCCGGCTTTATGGCCGGGAGATACCAATCATATGTGTTTCCTGATTTTTGGTTTGGAAGGTTTCAATCCACTCCCGGCTTTATGGCCGGGAGATACATCAATCCATTGGAGGATTGATTCATGGTGTATTGTTTCAATCCACTCCCGGCTTTATGGCCGGGAGATACGGCGTGGATTTGCCAGAGCTACTGGAATTTTTAGAGTTTCAATCCACTCCCGGCTTTATGGCCGGGAGATACCTGGTACACTAATCAGTTGAAGTAAATTATTGAAGTTTCAATCCACTCCCGGCTTTATGGCCGGGAGATACGTTTTTGGGTTTTAGATAATTCAGTCATTTTATGTTTCAATCCACTCCCGGCTTTATGGCCGGGAGATACAACATTACCAGAAATATTTGAAATATATCCACTGTTTCAATCCACTCCCGGCTTTATGGCCGGGAGATACTCCAATCCCGACCCTCAGCCCCATGCAATACCAGTGTTTCAATCCACTCCCGGCTTTATGGCCGGGAGATACACCAGCACCGCCGCGTTGGCATTGGCGGTATTCAGTTTCAATCCACTCCCGGCTTTATGGCCGGGAGATACCGCCGGTAACGCTGCCGGTATCGAAACCATCGACTGTTTCAATCCACTCCCGGCTTTATGGCCGGGAGATACGCAAATCCTCGATGCCGTTTTTGTGCTTCCAGCGCGTTTCAATCCACTCCCGGCTTTATGGCCGGGAGATACAACAGCCCGTTCGCCTGCTGTACCGTAGTCGGAGTTTCAATCCACTCCCGGCTTTATGGCCGGGAGATACAGCAGAACATGATTTATTGGATGTATAAATTATGTTTCAATCCACTCCCGGCTTTATGGCCGGGAGATACCCAATCCCGACCCTCAGCCCCATGCAATACCAGTGTTTCAATCCACTCCCGGCTTTATGGCCGGGAGATACGGTTCAAGGGCTCGCCCGTAGACCCGCACAGCTTCGTTTCAATCCACTCCCGGCTTTATGGCCGGGAGATACATGCCCAGCTCCAGCTCAAAAACGTCGCCGTCGTAGTTTCAATCCACTCCCGGCTTTATGGCCGGGAGATACCCATGGACTTGTTCAAAGATTATTTCACCCGTGAGTTTCAATCCACTCCCGGCTTTATGGCCGGGAGATACCCGCCCGTAGACAAAGCAGGCCGGGTTATCCCTGTTTCAATCCACTCCCGGCTTTATGGCCGGGAGATACAATTACCAAACCCTTAACAGAAGCCGCCACCAAGTTTCAATCCACTCCCGGCTTTATGGCCGGGAGATACCGAATTCAATATCTCATCGAGTTGATCGGATTCGTTTCAATCCACTCCCGGCTTTATGGCCGGGAGATACCATCCACTGCCGGCTGCTACACCACTGCAAACGTTGTTTCAATCCACTCCCGGCTTTATGGCCGGGAGATACATGTGGAAACGCTAACAAATGTTACCCGTAAAGTCGTTTCAATCCACTCCCGGCTTTATGGCCGGGAGATACATACAGCTCCGCCGCTGTTGACATCGTAGGTATTCGTTTCAATCCACTCCCGGCTTTATGGCCGGGAGATACTGGGGCTGCTGGAATCCGAACCCGGTCAGGGATGTTTCAATCCACTCCCGGCTTTATGGCCGGGAGATACACGGCCGCAATGGGGTCATGGCTGGCCAACAGAGCGTTTCAATCCACTCCCGGCTTTATGGCCGGGAGATACATCCGCCCTACGAGGATAAAACCGATCGGACTGGTTTCAATCCACTCCCGGCTTTATGGCCGGGAGATACAAACCCTCAACGACGCCAATGCCGGGGCGATTGAGTTTCAATCCACTCCCGGCTTTATGGCCGGGAGATACGCTATGGCTGTTGTTGTAGGGCGCATATTTCAGCGTTTCAATCCACTCCCGGCTTTATGGCCGGGAGATACTCGAAGCCGAACACTCCGCAACGATGCGCCGAAAGTTTCAATCCACTCCCGGCTTTATGGCCGGGAGATACGAAGATTGGCTGCCGTGCATGGTTCGCAATTCGCGTTTCAATCCACTCCCGGCTTTATGGCCGGGAGATACATTGCGATCGCGGACGGCTTGACCGCCGCGATCAAAGTTTCAATCCACTCCCGGCTTTATGGCCGGGAGATACACCTCCCAGGCCGGCGAGTTCGAGCGCTTCCATGCGTTTCAATCCACTCCCGGCTTTATGGCCGGGAGATACACGGCAATGAGCGCCCATCCGAACATCAAGAATGGTTTCAATCCACTCCCGGCTTTATGGCCGGGAGATACAGCATGGGCTTTACCCAACGCTTCAGCACTGATCTGTTTCAATCCACTCCCGGCTTTATGGCCGGGAGATACAGCATTGCTGCAACTCGATGATATACCATAAAAAATCTGGAAGGAAGCGCGAATGTCGCGGAAGCGATGGCGACGGTAGCAGTCGGACATATTCATTCGAATAAAGTATCTTGTTTTTCATCAACTTGAATGCCGCGCGGACCTCATGGGAAAACGCCCGCAGCTTGGGGTTCGCGCGGTTCAGATGATCAGCGTGTCTTCGAAATCCACGGCCTTGAACTTGCCGAATTCCATCAGATTTTTCTCCAATGGTTCGATGATACGGTAAATCCTCAGGCTGTCTTCCAATTCGTCGATCTCGGCCAACAGTTCGTGCTTGAGGGTTTCCATCTGCGCCAGGTTGACCTTGCATTCGAATACTGATTTCTGCACCCGCTGACCGTAATTGAGACAAACCTTAGCCACCCGCCGCAAGCGCTTGCGGCCGGCGGCAGTTTCGGTGGAAACATCATAGGACACCAATATGAGCATTTTACCTCCTTTTCACCACTGCCTGATTTCCGCGAGCAATATTGTCTGCCCTGTTTTCCGCCAATACCCACGGGGATGGATGGTCACTTGTGGGGCACATCAGTGATTGATGGAAAGTGTCGGATTAAAAGCTTCACATCCTTGTGACTGGACTCCTGCATCCCTGCTGGAATGACGAGGCATACCGCATCACTTCGGCCAAATTGAAAATTGCCTGGGTCTCGTCCAAAAGCGCGGAACCTAAGGGAATAAAGAAACAATCATCGCTGTAAATAGGGAACATAGTGCGCCACATCGCCGCGCAAGCGGCGGGCCAGCAGGCGCGCCTGCAAATGCGGCAACAAGCCGACCGGCACGTTCTGCTGCAGCACGGGATGGATGATCTCCTCCTGCTTACGGGTTTGCCAGGCGGTAATGACCGATTTGCGCCCCTCGTCGTTGAGCAGCACCGCCCCACCCTCCCGTTCATCGAAATGACGGACCTGGATTTGGCCGCGGTTGATCAGGGTCAGAGCCAGGCGGTCGGCCAGCGGTGCGCGGAATTCCTCCAGCAGGTCTAGGGCCAGGGCCGGACGCCCTGGGCGAACGGCGTGAAGAAAACCCAGTTGCGGATCCAGCCCCACGGTTTCCAGGGATGCGCGGCAATCGCTCATCGCCAGGGCGTAGAGGAAGGAAATCAGGGCATTGAAACGGTCGCGGGGAGGACGGCGACTGCGGCATTCGAAGGGGAAATCGGCGCGGGCCTGGGGTTTCATGACTTGGGGCAGAGCCTCGAAATACAGCCGCGCCGCGTCGCCCTCCAGCCCGCGCAGGCGGTCCAGATCGCCTGCCTGCGGAATCTTGCGAATCTGATTGGCGAGCAGCTTGGCCGCGTACACCAGGCTTTCCTTTTCTTCTGTCACCGCAGTCTCCCGCGCCCCGCGCATGAGCAACTGCCGGCTGTTGCGCAGCTTGCCGGCCACCGTCGTTTTCGCCAAGGTCAGGGTCAGCACGGCATCTTCAGCCGCGCGGAATTGCGCCTGTCGCAACAGGATATTGCCGCTGACCGGCCCTTCCAGCCGGGCGCGGAACTGGCCCGAACGGCTCAGCCACACCACAGACCGCCCGTCCTCGGCGCAACGCCCAAGCAGAGCCGGACTGAGCATGACATGATCAAACAGCACGAAGGCGGAAAGGTGGTGCAGGGGCACTTGCAGGCGTTTCTGCTCCTCGATCATCACGCAGACCGTCTCCCCCTCCAGGCGCAGGTATGCATCCGGCGTGGTCACATAAAGGGTGTTTTGCAATACCGTCATGGAAATTCCTCTTCCGGTTCGAACAGGGTTTGGGAGAATTGGTTGAGGAGTATCCTGGATTTGATCATTTCGGGTTGACAGATTGTCCGTAGGGAACATTCTCCACAACGGCGCGCTTCAGGCTCCTGCAAGGGTGGCGGGCAAACTCCTTTGTCCAGCATGTCGCAAATTTGCGCTACTGTTTCACGCACCGATTGTTTCAACGCATCATCGAAAACCACCTCGCGCCGCCGTTTGGATTGCTGATGGAATATCGCGCCCGACGCCACTGGCTTCCCGAGCATTTCCTCCAAACACAGGGCCTGGGCAGCAAGCTGCAAGTCGTCGTTGATCCATTGTTTGCGTTTGCCGTGCTTGTGCTCGACCGGGTAAATACTCCCGTCTGCGCGAAACTCCACGGCGTCGCAGCGGCCGCTCAAGCCGAGTTCATCGGACCAGACCGGCAAGGCGTATTCCACCCGTGAACCGGCCTTCCACTCACCTTCCATCCGGTCCACCCGCTCATGTTCCAGCGTTCCGCTGACGGTGTGCTCATTGTCATGGAACTCGCCCTCAGCATGGATCAAAAAGCAGCGGCGCGGGCAGTAGGCGTATTGGTTGAGAGTGGAAAGTGGAATAGAGTCAGGCGATGTCATTGCGCACCTCATACATCAAGGGAACGACCTTCAAAAACCCAGCGGCAAGGAAGAACACGGCCATCACATCCTCGCGGCTAATGCGCGAATCGATATAAATCGGCTCCCCTCGGGGCGAGCGGCATAGCCTCCTGCCGGGGCTTTCTCGCAATGGATTTCGGTCATGGTTTTTCCCTTCAACTATCGTGTCTTTTATGTAGGAGAATACCTTTGGGAAGTGGGTTTATGTCCCACCCGCAAACGACCCGATAATCGGCAAACGACTCGGGAAAGCCTTTGGCCTTTGCTTCCTCGGTCAACTCGACCTTGATGCCTTCGAACAGCTTATGGGCATGGGCACAGCCTAGCCGCGCCTCGCGTTTATTCTGTTCGGCGTTGTTTTCGTGCTGGGTGCCGATATGTTCGAAATCATATAGTCCGCGCACGATCATTTCCCCCCGCGCCGCCGAGCGGTCATGCTCGAACATGTGCAGCAAAGCGTCGAACAGCAAATCAAGGTCGGTTTGGGTGAAAGTAGTGCGTTCCGCAAACGCTGGCGAAACATAACCTTTCGCGGCATAGAGAGCATAAGGAACAATATGTTTATTGCCCATGGTGCGTTCCTTAGCCTTGTCTTCTTCTTTCGTCACGGCACAGCGGGTGATGGTGATCTCCAGCGGATTAATGGGATGGTAAGACTGACCGAAGGTGAATTGCACGGGGCCGCGGACCTGTCCCCAGGCAGAACCTTTCATAATGTCATTCCCTGTGGATAACACTCCACCGAAAGTACGCACGTCAAAAAATTCACGGCACAGCCAGCGCATTGCGGCTTCGGCTTGTTTGTCCTTATCATTTTCCTGCTTCTTGGCAGCTTCTATCCCTTTCAGTTGCTCGGTTTCGATCACCGAACCCTGTTTAATCAGGATATTGAAGCCGTTTTCCGCCGCTGCCGAACGGACAAGTGGGAATAGTTCGAGGTAATTCCGGACCTTCCGCTTCAGGCACACGTCGGAAACCAAACCCCGGTTGGTGTTGGGATCGAAACGCGGCATGTTGCCTGCGTCCGGATCGCCATTCGGATTGCCGTTGGTGACCTCGAACAAAATCAGAAAGTCGTGACGATTGGTCAATGCGTTTTGGCTCATGGTTATCTCCTGCTCTTGGATTGTGGCTGCTTCGTCGTGGGTGGTCGAATCGGTATCGAAAGCGCTGATCCCATGCTCCTGTTTGGAAAACCGGTCTTGCAAGTTCTGGTTTGCAACATTTCGGGAAGCCGAAGCCTCCCAAACCTCGCTGCCAATCTGGAGATTGGGAACAAGCACATGAGCCTGACGAGCGCTTCAGGGAGGAATGGGGTTCTACTGTTGGCCGGTTTCTACCCCGGCGGTCAATTCCAAATCGTCGTCCGCATCTTCCGGCTTGATTTCCCCAGCTTTTTTCCGGCGGACATACTCGTCGATCGCGGCTTTGCGCACCGCCATTTGTTGATAAAACCCCAATGCGAAGCGGCCTTGCTCGACCAGGTTGAAATGGCGGGGAAGCTGCGGTGCTTCGCCGGGATGGTCCGGCCGGAACAAAGCGATGGTTTCAGTAATGGTGTTCTTGATCTTGTTGGCGGCGCGTCTGCCCTTTTCACCTTGCTGCCGCAATTTTTTCAAATGATGGGTATGGAGTTTCCACAGCAGGGAAAAGGCCGAGTTGGGCGTGGTCGATGCAGCACCGAAATAGCGCTCGGAGACGGTAGCGCCGTCGAACCCGGTGCCATGCGCCGAACGTTGCAAAGAGTCGAATATGGCCAGCAACCGCCCGCAGTTGTAAGCGACGTCGCTGGTTTCAAAGACTTGGGGTTCTATCATGGGAATACCTTCCGGTCGATTACGGTTGACGATCAGACGCAGTAGGGCGAACCGCGAAGGATTCGCCAGCAAACTTAAGCCATGCTTCGGCAGATCGACTTGCAACCGATACAGCATGGGTTTGAGCAGCAGGATGGGAGGGGACGAGCCTTCCAATGCGGCGCGATAAAGCTGGGTCAGTGTTTCCGACTGTAAATCCTTGGCATCGCGCACGGTGCTGCAAGCCAAGCGGAACAACGCCAGGGGCGGCATGGAATCCTTTTCCCTGGCCTTATGTTTTGGACTGTCATAGACGCTGGGGTCGCCATAAGGGGTAATCTCCAGATCATCGAACCACTGTTTGAAGTTTTCCAGAGCTTGTTCCAGCGTGATGTGCAGCCAGTGGCGAACGACGATGCGTCCCGCATTACCGGAGAGCGTGACGCTGTAGAAGCGATCTTTCTTCACCAACTCCCGGTCCAGTCCGGCCCAGGGTTGCGTGAGAAAATCCTTGATGCTGGCCGGATCTGGCCGATTGAACAGGTGGGAGATGCGGCTTGATGCTTGCTGGGTTTCCCTGGCCCAAAAACACACGCTGGTTTGGCCGATGCGGAGGTGATGATCATCCCGGCTCAGCAGGTAATTGAGCGCGATGCCATAGGCCGTTGACGCCCTGATCGAACTCGGCGCATTTTGGCTTTGGTCGAAGCCATAGGAGGTAAACGCGGGTTTGTCGAACGACACTATCGCGGCGCCGAAGGATTGGGTGTTCGGAACTCCCTTGATTTTAATGCCATGCGTGGCGGCAATCGGCGCATCGGTATCCCCGGTAATCAGGCAAATTCCCCGCTTGGCGCCGGCATTTCGCTCGTCGATTTCCTTTTGGTACACACCGCGCCAATAGGGGCGCAACGTGGTCTCGTCATTCAATAAAAGTCCATCAAAGCCTTCGACTACAAAACTGAAATTATCCGGGCCGAGTTTGGTTTCCGTACCCAAAGCCGTGGTTAACCACCACGCAGGCTTTTCATTGGGTTTTGGTTCGGTGGCGACTCCCCAGCGCAAGAAGGAGGGCATATCGGCGGTGTTCCCTTGGAAGCTCAGCAATGCCTGCAAAGCCTGGCATTGGGTGGCGTCGAACGCTTCCTGGATTTGCCGCCAGAAATCGCCGCATTTGGCCTGATTGTTGGCCTCGCGCTCGCGACGCTTCTTGATGTTTTCCTGATCCTTTTCAGGGTCGGTATCCAGGCCGAACAAACCCGTCAAATTGTCGGCCAGAAATTCGGCTACCCCTCCGGCATTTTTCACCCGGCTGGTTTGCGGCGCCGAATACTCCAGCCCTCGGTTTTTCTCACCTGCCGTTTCCCTCGGCCCCGAACCGATCAGGTTACCTTCGCCGTCCAGGGGAATCATCCAGCGCACCGCCTTGGGCGAAAAAGCCAGGTCATCCAACAAATTGCGGGATTCCGCGAAATCGTTCAGCAGCTTCAGCAACATGGCTTATTCTTCCCTAGCTTGGTTGCGAGCGAATTGGACACGGGTGGGATGACAATCGAGTTTGGCATCCCGTACATCGGCGAAAAAGAAAACCGCCTCGGGCTTCACCAAGAAGCCGGCGGTGCGCGGCATGGCTTCTTTGGGTTTGCCCTTCTTCCAGCGTTCCGGGTGGGCGCGGGGATCGGCCAAATGATCGCCTTCGTGCAACCAGCGGAATCCATGCATACGCGCTTCCGGGGCGAACACGTCATACAGCATGAGCCCGATACTGTCATCATAACCGCGCCACGCGGCGCCGAGTTCCTGCTTGCGCCGTTGCAGCGCCGCCTCGGCGTCGTCCTCCCAATCGAAATCGGCGGCGAACTCGCGCACCCCCAGATAAGGGCGGTGGTAACACTTGCCGTTACCCGCCCGCCGCTTGATTTCTTCCAGGTAAGTTTTGAGCGTATGGCGACTGCCGAGTCCCGTCAGGTTCACCTCGGCGGTGATGAGGTATTCCACTCCCTGCAAACCCAGCATATTGCGCTGGGTGCCGTCAGGCGCGCCGCCGCCGGCCTGGATGGGAGAAGTCTTTTCGGGGGACTTCATCCAGGTTTTCACGCTGTCCACACTGATGACACTGATAACTTCATTGCGCCGGATGGAAAACCACCGCCCCCGCTGGATGACATGGATGGCATCGATCAGGTAATAGATTTCCGGCTCCCAGAATATGGCTTCGAGAATGCCGCGGGCAGCCGACGGCGTCATCACGGGGTAGCTGACCCGCTCCACTTTCATTTCTGGCCGCGTGAAACAGGCGTAATCGCCCCACACGCGCAGCGTTATTCGGTTGTCATTCATAGCAAGAAGTCCTCCGTGGGGCGTTGGTCGATCAATATGCCGAGCTGGTCGTGATACCAACCGGCTTCCAGCACAGGGATATCGAGGTTGGGCAGCAAGGGGTGTATGGCCTTGAGCAACGACAAGCGCTGGTAGTCGCGCGAATGCAAATTGACCATGTAGCGTTGCAGACTGCGTAAATCATCGCGGCTGATGCGGGGCTTGCCTTTTTCCACCGGTCGGTCGCGGATGGCTTCGACGATGTCTATTGCCTGGCCATAGGGCACGATGACCGCCTGGGTGTCGTCTTCGATGACGCGAGCCATTCCGGCGACTTTGCGGAAGTGCAGTTTTTCGCGCTCGTCCTGAATCGCCCTGTCGGTGGGCACGAGTTGGTAAAGCTGGTCGAAATAACGCTCGAACAATGCGGGGTTCGTTGTCAATTCATCGGCTTCGATGGTTTCCAGCAGGCTTGCGGTCAAACTGGTAGCCGAATTGTAGACGCCCGGCGGCAAGGTGTGTGTTTCGGGGCGAAATACGAGGACTTCGCCGGATACGGGGTTTCCGCTGTCGTCTTGCAGACGGTTTTCGCGGTTGCAGCGCCCCGCCGCTTGGACGATGGAATCCAGCGGCGCCAAGGCGCGCCAAACCATGGGGAAATCGACATCCACGCCGGCTTCGATCAGTTGGGTCGAGACGAGGCGGCAAGGCTGCTGCTGGCGCAACCGCCAGCGCACCGTGCCCGGCGCGGGGTCGCGGTCTTTGCCGAGGACGGCCAGGCGGTGTTCCGCGCACATCGCCGAGGACAGATGGAAAACCGAGTCTTTTTCGTCGACGGGCACCGCGCCGCGCAGTTTTTCCCAAAGTTCAAACGCATGCCGGCGCACATTGACCACGCACAAGGCTTGTTTGCGCCGGGCTTCGGCCATGCCGTCGGCGATTTCCGCCCAACCGAGGGTTTCGTTAAGTCTGGGGAGCTTGATCGATACCCGGTTAAGCCCCCGGAATATCGTTGCGGCGGTTTCTGTTTCGATAATCGGCGTGATTTCTGTGGATTCAAACCCTTCAGCCAAGGACAATGGGCGGCGGTTGAACGCGGGTTGCGTCGCAGTCGAGAAGACGAAGCTGGTTCCGTAGTTCTTGCGCAATTCACGGAACATATTGAGCAGGGGGTTGAGCAGATGAGTAGGCAAGGTTTGTACTTCGTCGAAAATCACCACGGCGCGGGCGATGTTGTGCAGTTTGCGGCAGCGCGAGGTGCGGCTGGCAAACAGGGTTTCGACGAACTGCACCGAGGTCGTGACGATGACCGGCGCATCCCAGTTTTCCACGGCGTACTCCGCTGGATGCTTGCCAAACGGGGACGCAGGGCGGGTTTCGTCCGCGTCTTCCGGGGCGTTGACGGCGGAATGGTGCTCGATGACGATGCCCAGATTGTCCGGATCAAGGATCTGCCGGTATTGCGCGGCATTCTGTTCGATGATGGACAGATAAGGGATGACGACGATGACGCGGCGCAGCCGATGCCGGGCGGCGTGGGCCAAGGCAAACGCCATGCCCGACAGGGTTTTGCCCCCGCCGGTCGGAACCGTCAGCGAGAAAAACCCCGGCTCTTGCCGCGCGCGATCAAGGCAGTTTTGAAAAATGCGGTTGCGCAAGGCGTTGAGTTCGCCCGCACTGGGCTTGCTTTCCTTGGCTGCGATTAGGCGTTGCAGCAAAACCGGGGCGTCGAGCTTGGGCGGCAGGTGGCTGACTCCCGAACCATGCGCTTCGGTGTCCAGCCGGTCGGCGTCGATCAATAGCGAAAACAACATGCGGATATAGAACTCGATTGAATGCGAGTCGCTGTCGATGAATTCCGGATCGGCAATGCGTTCCGGCACTTTCGCCAATTCTTGCTCGAAACGGACCAACAGCGGCGGGACACGCCGTTCCGCTTGATATTTTGCCCCCTCCAATTGGTTCTGCAGTTCGCCCAAGTCATGCAACCCGGCGTGATGACCGGCAATGGCAAAAGCCAAGCCATAGCTCTCGCGCTGTAGCCCCAAGGCTGCGCCATATACCGCATGGTGGGTTTCGACGCTGCTTTCCCGTTGCTTGCGCAAGTAGCCCTGAAATTCCTCGCGGTATTTACCAAGGTCATGCAGCAGGCCGGCCCAGTCCGCCATATCACTTAAAGCCGGACAGCCCTCCTCCGCAAAATGGCGGGC
>JAQTSI010000089.1 GCA_028711365.1 Methylococcaceae bacterium | reverse complement strand
GACCCCTCTCCCAGCGGGAGAGGGGAAAAAGCCATAATCTGACTGATCGTTTCCGCAAACAGCGCATAGGTGTTGACGTCACCCACGCCGGTGAGCGGGTAGCGCCCGCCGTCCTCACCCTTGACATGGGCAAACATACTAGCTGCTTCCGCCGTGCGGCGGGCGCTGATGAATTCGGCATACAGTCGCTTTTCCGCTTCGCACTCGTTGGGCGACTGGTCTACTTGGGGGAATAGATGGCGGGCCAACATACCTTCGGACAGCCATTGGATACGCTGGCTGCGTTCGGCCTTGTTTTTGGCCTCGGCCACATCGCGGTGGCGAGTAGCGAAGAATTCTTCCTCCTGCAACTTGATGCGCTCCCAAGGCGGATTGCCCAGCACGCAGTCAAACCCTCGCACCCCCCCCCCCATCCCCTCTCCCACAGGGCGAGGGGAGAAAACTTGCGGGAAGGCCAACGGCCAGTGCAGCACGCGGGCATCGCGGCAGGCGGCTTGCGCGGCGGCCAATTGTTGCCGATGGTCGGGGCCGAGTTCGTCGGTCAGCAGGGAAAGATACAACGTGGCGCTGGTGGGGATTTTTGGCTCGTTGTCGTTGGTCTTGGGCAGCAGATAAGCGCCCAGCAGGATGTCGGCGGCGTGGGCGAGGCGGTTCTCCTTCGCTTGCCCTAGAAAGTCCCGGTAGACTGCCTCCTTGCTGGCGATATCCTGAGTGCTGTTTTCTGGCAAGGCTTCGAGTGCTTGCAGGGCGTTAAGGCCGTAGTCATCGTCGAAGCGCAGCAGCGTTTGCTTGCTTTTGAGGTCGCGTTCCAATTGCTTGAGGCCGGCGGCATTGGTCTTGGCGAGTCGCTTGCACACCTCCTTGTCGTCACCGCTGAGGGGCTTGAAGGCGTCCTTGGCGATGCCCAGCTCCAGCGCTTTCAAATCGGTCAGGCCCAGCAGCGCATCGCCCACTTGCAGGTGGTGGTCGAGAAAACCCAGCGGACGGCCTTCTTCAAAGCCTTCCAGCCACAGGGCGGTGCGGGCCAGCTCGATGGCCATGGGGTTACGGTCCACGCCAAAAATACAACGGCTCACCACTTCGCGCAGGGCGTGGCGGAAGTCCTGTTCCGTTTGCTCGCCATCGGTGGCTCTGAGCTGTGCGAGCCTTTCGGCTAATCGGCGCGCGGCGGCTAGCAAGAAGTGTCCACTGCCACAGGCCGGGTCGATGACGCGAATGGCGAGCAGCGCTTCGATAGGCGATTCGGGCTGGGTGGCAATGCGTTGCTCGATCACTGGGTCGAGCGCGGACTTGATCAACTCCTGCACCAGCGAGTCTGGCGTGTAGTAGCTGCCGCTGAGCTTGCGGGCGTTACCGGCGGTACTGCCCTCGCTGGTGAGACCGACAAAGCCGAACTTGCGGGCGGGCAGGTCGATTTCCGGCACCAGTTCCAGCAGGCTTTCGTACACGCTGCCCAACTCTTCCGGTCCCATGTTGCGATAGTCCACCGGGGCGAGCACGCCTTTGTGGCTGGCCCAGCGCAGGTTTTGCAGGGCGGCGAGCAGATGCGCGTTATCCAGACTAGCCGCATCCAGTGCCGAACATTGGTTGACGGCGAACAAGCCACCTAGGGCGGGCAAGGCCAAGCGTGGCTCGCCTTCGCTCAAGCCTTTGAAGACGATGCGCAGTGCTTGCCATTGGTCATCAAAACGGTTGCGGGCTCGGCGCTTAAGACACAGATCTCGCAGCCGGGCTACCGCGTAGCCCTCGGCATAGGCGCGGCGGGCGGCGAGTGCTTCCTTGCTGTCGCCCGCCGGATGCAGCAAGCCGCGCTCTTCGACGCTGAACAGAAAAATCAGCCGGTAAATCAGGCGCAACAGTTGCTGGAAGTAGGCGTCTTTACTCAGTTCACCCGTGTTCAGCGCTATGCGCAGGGTGTCATTGGCCGGGTGCTGAATAAAGCCTTCGCCCAAAGTCAGCAAAGCGTCGGTAACGCCCAGGCGCAGGCCTTCGCGCACGCGAGTCCCTTCCGCCTGCCCGCCATTTTTCCCAGATGCAGTCGCCCTCACCCCCGACCCCTCTCCCGGAGGGCGAGGGGAGTGTAGCGGCGCGGCTGGCATGCAGTAGGCGCCAGACGTTGGCGAACTCGGCATAGCGCTGGCCGCCGAGCAGGTCCGCCAGATCGATTTCGAGAAAGCTGGGGCGGGTCAACGTGGCGGCATCGCGCAGCAGACGCAGTTGTTTGCCGTTGCAGGCTATCGCCCACAAGTGGTCTGGACTGGCGTTGAGCAGTTCTTGTGCCAGCATGAAGGCCGATTTCTTGCGCGCGCCCGAACCGGCTATCGCAAATCGCACATCGGCCTCATGCAACGCCAGGGTATGCGGTGCCACCACTACCGGCACACGGCCTGCCAGCAAGCTGGCCGGATAGTGGCGTTCCCCTAGCGTGATGCCGGGGCAAGACTGAATGGGGTAGCCGAAAGCATCGCGTAGCAGTTCGAGCACAAAGGTTTGGGTCAGCGCGGAGGCGTTCACATCGGCTCGTTCGAACTGCGCCGCGAAGTGTTTCCACTGAGCGCACGCGATCTGGAAGGCGCGGCTGTATTCATCCTTGAGCTTGAGGCCCTTGGGAATGCCGTAGTCTGCTTCTGTTTGCCACTGGGCGCTGCCGAGCGCGGCCTTTTCCAATTGATCCGGCAGAAACAGCCCTCCTTCCAACGTGAGGGTGGGCAGGTTGAGCGCGGCTTGGGATTTACGCAGTTTTCTCATGTTCTTATCCCTGGTGGCTGCCCGTTACAGTGCATCGGGCAGCAGCACATAGACGCCCATCACGTCCACCGGCAGGCAGGCGCTGACGCTGTACTGGCCGACGTCGCGGGCAGCCTCACGCACGCGTTGGTGGTCGACCAGCAGTGTTTGGGCGCGTCGTTCGGCCAGGGATTCCAGTTGCTGGGGATGTACTGCGAGAAAGTCCAGCGCAGTGCGGATTTCGCGCTGCATGGCCTCCACCGGCAGGTTGCCGGTGGGCGTGCATTCCAGCAGACGCGCCACAGCATCACCTTCGAGCCATTGCGGATTGCTGCGGCCCGCCACGGCCAGGGCCACGGTTTCTTCGGCCATCATCTGGAACGGTTCACGACGACGCACATAGCCCAATTGATGGCGCAGGCGCAGCAGGTAAACGGTGGTGACCACCTCCACAGCATCGGTCAGAGTGGCGGCGCAGCGTGCAGCAATGCCCACCTCACCGGCCAGACTGGTCTCCAGCAGGTGTTCGGCCAGCACGCTGACCAGCGGGTGGCTACGGTGCAGTTCGTTGAAGTTCAGCAGCAGGGGTTTGGCAATGCCTTCATCGGCCAGACGCTGGCGCAGGGCTTCGGGCAGATGCTGCGGCAGAAAGCGAAACTGCTGTTGGCACGCGGGCTCCAGCGGGGCATTGAGGCGAGCACAGGCGCTATGCACAAAGCGTTGCACATCGGCCTGGGTGCCGAGCGCGTCTTGCTGCTTCTGCCACTCGGGTAGCACTTCGTCAGGACGAATACGGCGTTGGGCAAAGACGGTGCGGTTGGCCTTGGCTTTTTCCAGCGCGTCTTGCCATTGGGCTTGCAGTGGTTGTAATTCCATACTGGCCTCGGCAAACATATCCAGCGTATAGGGTTGAGCATGACCACCGCGTTTCATCAAAGCCGCCTTGACCAATGCCTGGCCGATACGCTGTTCATCGTCGGGCATGGGCACTAGAATCCCCAGCTCTTTACGGATGGTTTCACCTTTGCGCAGAATCACATTCAGCACAAAACCATCGACGGGATTGTCCTGGCCATAGAGCATGGTGCAGCGAACCTCTGCCGCCTGCTGACCAAAACGATCGACGCGGCCTTCGCGCTGTTCGTGACGGGTGGGGTTCCAAGCCAGATCGTAGTGAACCATCGCCGTGAACAGGTGTTGGAGGTTGATGCCCTCGGACAGGCAGTCAGTGGCTACCAGAATGCGCGGTTCGCCTTCGTCCATGGCTTCCACACGCTCACGCCGCTCTTCCGGGGTGTATTCACCGGTCACGGCATCGATAGCGACTTTCGGCAAGGCTTTTCGCAAGTGCTCGGCCACGTAGTGGGCGGTGGCGATGTAGCGGCAGAACACCACGGGGTGGTAGCCGTCTTTCACCAGTGCCTCGACATGCCGGATCAGTGCGGCCAACTTCGGGTCGCCCGCCTTGCCGGAGAGTCGTTCGGCTTCTTTGATCAGGCCTTGCAGCCGGCTGGCCTCTTCCAGTTGCGCGGGCGGCTCCAGATCGTTGCTGCCGAGGTCATCCGCTTCGCCATCGTGCAGGCGTTCGTCAGTCAGCAGGTCGTCTGCTTCAAACCTGCCTTCCAATCGGGTGGTGAGTGCTTTGACAGCGGCCGCGGGTGAGCTGGCGACGCAACGCAACAGCGCGAGCGTGGCATACCAGATCAGGCGGCCACGACCCTCGCCCTGTCGCTCGATGGTTTCGGCCAGCTCACGGCAATAGTCCTGAACGGAATCAAAGAACGCGCCCCAATCACCACTAAGCTGATAGGTCACTTCGGTTTTCATGCGGCGCGGAAAGCCACGGCCATCGCCGGTTTCGGCCTGCCATTCGGTAATGTCCTTGCGACGGCGTTGGACAAAATGCCGTGCCAACTCCTGACGCAACGGATCGCCTGCCGACATGCGGTTCTGCAAGGCGCTGAACCGTGGGTCGAGCAAAGACAGCAAGTTATAAAACGCAGTTTCGTCGCCGGAGTGCGGTGTGGCGGTCAGCAGGAGCAGATGGCGGTTTTCGTCCTTGGTGAGCCGTTGCAACAACTCGAAACGCAGTTGCTTGCCTTGACCGCTGCTGGCGCAGGTGTGGGCTTCATCGACGATGACGCATTCCGGCGCGATGGTGAGTAAATGCTCCCGGTGGCGCTCGCTCTTGATGTAATCAAGGCTGACCACAATCACGGGGTAATGGTCGAACAGGCTGAGACCGTGCGGCAGGTCGCGCTCGATACGGGCGGCTGAACTGGCCGTCAGCGCAATGGCTTGCAGGTTGAAGCGGACTTCCAGTTCGCTTTGCCATTGCTCGACTAGATGAGGTGGGCAGAGCACCGCCAAACGGGCAATCTCGCCACGGTCCATCAACTCGCGGGCGATCAGACCAGCCTCGATGGTCTTGCCGATGCCGACGTCGTCGGCGATCAGCAGGCGCACAGTGGACAGCCGCAAGGCCATCAATAACGGCACCAATTGATAGCCGCGCGGCTCGACGGCGATATTGCCGAACGAGCGGAATGGCCCCCCGCCGGCACGCAGTTTGAGGCGCAGGGCGTCGCGTAGCAGCAGGGCGGCTGCATGATTGCCGGCTCGATCGGGCTCTGGCCAGGGAAATGTGGCGGGCTCCACCAGTTGCAATTCCAATTCGGGAATGAGGGCAATGGTGTCGTCGTCGGCGCCACCCAACGGCCGCAGGCGCAACCAGTCGCGGCGCGAATCGCTTTGCACCACCCATTCGCGGCCTCGGGCGCGAACGAGATTACCGGGCATGAAGTCGTGTTCGAGAGCCGTCATGGTTGTTTTCCGTGCGGGCCGAATACGTCGGCGTGGGTCGCAAATTGGGCGGGCCATAGGGCTGGATCGGAAAAGTCGAGCACTCGCCAACCCTTATCGGTCAATAGGTTGCGCAACTCGACCGAAACCGGCTCCAGGAAGACCAATGCTCGCGCGGCTTTGTATTGGCCTGCGGCAGTCGCTGTGCCCTGATTGACGGCGACGTTGGTCGCGTCCGGTGGATTCAGGCCGGCGGTAGCCAGGGCTTGCAGCCACTCGTTGAGAACTCTGTCGCCGCCACCGCCTTCTGGATTGACCGGCCCGGCGGCCTGTCCCGCCAACACGGGTTTTACCTCGGCATTGGCCAGTGCCACCAATAGCTTGAGAGCATCGGAATTACGGCGGTTGATATGCTCGTGGTCCGGCTGGTTGTAATACGACAGCAAACACTGGTAGCAGCCTGCTTCGCAGATTCGGTTGCCCAGAGTGTCGGTTTGCTCCAGCGTGGGTAGATCCTCCAGCCGCCAAGGTCCATTCGGCGTTCTGTGGTGCATGAGCTCCAGAGCGTTGCTCGCCACCTGCGCCAGGCTGGCTGGTTCTCTGGCTAGTCGGGTAAGCACCCCGGCTCCGCCTTCCGCTGCTTCATAGAACATCAGCGCCAGGCGCTCATCGCCTCTGGGCAGCGGTTCCGCCACCAGTTCCGATTCTTCGATCTGAAAGCTCATCTCGATGCCGCGCTTGAGAGCCGCTTGCAAGGTGGCTATGGCTTCAGTAGGCAAAGGGTGTATTGGCGCCAGGATCAACAGATTGCGGTGATCCTCGACGAACGGGACGATGCGCTGATTGGGCACCTTGTCGAGCAAGGCTTCCTCGTTGCCGCCATCGTCCCCGTCATCGGGGGCATCCTGCTTGCCCCAGGTACCGGTGATCGGATTGATGTAGAAACCCAGTTGCTCTTTGTCTTTGCGTCGGCGCCAACCGCGGTTTATTCGCCATAGACGCGCAGCCGGCGCATAGGTCAGTTCGGCCAGCACCTCGTCACCCTGCGCGACGATAGACTTGCGCTTTTGGATCACGCCATCCGGCCCCGGCAGGAAACGATAGGTGGTTTGAAGCTCGAAGCCTTGGCGCTGGCGTTCTTCGTCATTGATGGAGATACGCTCCACGGGCACGGTTTCGACAGTCTCGATGCGATAGAGCTCGCGGACCCAGTCGTGGTCGGTCAACAGGGCATCACAGTTTTCACATCGGTTGACCACCGGCTGTGCGCCGCCAGGCTCGCCCAAATGACCGTAGCCGCATTGGCTACAGATCAAGGACGAGACGGTAGCCAATTGGCTGTTGCTGGAAACGTGGTCAGCCGAACCGATATTGAGCTTGGCCCGCACGACGCGATACATGCGGCCCTGGTGGTAGATAAGGCTGCGCGGGCCAAACTCGGAAAGTGCCAAGAACCGAGGACGACTGACCATGCTGCCTTCGTCATCCTTGCCATTGGCTCCAGTGCTGCCTCGCGCAGGAATCCAGGCCATCAGCGGTAGGCGGGGGAAGTTATACCCCGGTAGAAATCCTTGGCTGGCCAGATAGCGGTAGGTATAGAAGTCGGTGTTCTGGGTATTGCCGCTCTTGAGCAACACCGCATATTGGCGCGCAGCGTCGCCATAACGACGTTGGGCGTTTTGCCGCTCGCTGTGAGAGGCCGTGTGACTCTTCACAATCTGATCGGCCATGTTCATTTGGGTGCGGGTGGCATCAAACAACGCCCGCCAACGTTCCAGCGCCTTGGAAAAGCTCTCTGGCGACTGCTCGATGACCTGCCGAACGTATGCCGGCGAGAACCAATCGCTGCCATCCAGCTCGTTTTGCAGCTGCCCGATAACGCGGGCAGCCGCTCCTTGTGCCCGCTCCTGCACGGCCGGGTCGTTGAGGCTGTCGTGGTAAGGCTTGGTCAATGGTTTGTCCGGCTGATCGAGGTCGAGCATGGGAGCGATGCTGGAATCCAACTCGACTTGTGCGCAGGCTAGCCAGACTGAGTGAAGGTGACTCTCGACCAACTCCCGATTGGCTAAATCCAGGGTGGGCGCCCGTACTACGCCATGTACCATCTCGGTGGCATGATGGAAGAACCACTGATCATGCGGACTCAATGAGGCGCAGTAGGTAATGACCAAAGCCTGCTGCCCGGAACGTCCGGCCCGACCGCTTCGTTGCGAGTAGTTGGCCGGAGTGGGGGGCACGTTGCGAAGATAGACCGTGTTGAGCGCAGAAATGTCGACGCCAAGCTCCATCGTGGGCGAGCAGAACATCACCGGGAGCCGCTCCAATGGCGCTTCGTGTGCCGGGTTGCTGGCCCAGTCCTGGCGATCCTTTTCGGTATAGCGGAAACGTTGTTCCAGTAATTGGCGTCGGGACGCATCGACCTGAGCGGTGTGCTCCTGCGCTTCGAAATCAAACAGAGGATGCCCGGTCTGGCGTAACAACTGGGCGACATTCAGGTAGAGCTCTCGGAAGAAAGTATTCGCTCGGCTGTCTTCGATCGGAAACTCGTCAGCCACGAGACGCCAGTCTAGTGCTGCGGCACTCAAGCGCCAACCAACCAACTGTTGATCGATCGGGTGTTTCTGCACATAGCCGTAATAAGTGGCAGCCTGTAATAGGGCTTCAACGAGTTCCGTCCATTCCGGGTCTTTCCAGGCGGAAACCTGGCCGGCAAAGCTGGTTTGTTTCCAAAAGGCTGCTGTTTTCACCTGACGCAGCAGGCGTGAACGCGGTCCACCGGTGACGAGGTCTGTCCGTGGCTTGCCTTTATATTCTGGGCGTTTGCCGAGTATCAGGTACTTTGCGGTTTCCAATTGTTCGTCAGGCGCAAAAGCCCAACGGTCGTTCAGGTAGGAATAGGCGCTGGTTCGGGCCTTGTCCTGCTCGACAGCATCCAGGTAGCGGCTTTCCAGACACAGACCGCCTCGCATAGCATCGAAGAAGAGTTGGCACAAAGCTTTGCGATGGGCGGCGCTCAACGTGGCGAGCGTGCCATTCTTGCTGAATGCCGAGTCATTAGCGCAGAACTCGTCCAGGCTGCGGTAGCGAATGGCCAGCAGGCCGAGCTGGTCAAGATTAGGGTTGTTGAATCGCCAACCACGACGGAGATCGCGCAGTAACCGATAGCCAATGATGAAGCGCAACGTACGTTGTGCTTCCTGTCGCGCCAGCCCCATAAGCTTCGGCGTGCGCAAGTATTCGACGAGGGTTGCCTCATTGATTTGGTCAAACCCTAGCGCCCTGAACACCGCATCCGCGAGTTGCTCTTCATTCAACTCGCCGTTGCTGTTCTGTAAAGCGCCGATCAAACCGGATCGTAAAGTCAGCAGGAACACGAAATCGTTGAAGTGCCCGGCTTGTAGGGCGGCATCCTGGCGGTTGTCGGTAAATCCGAGCAACTTGCATGGATCGGGCTGCCCTTCGGCAGATCCTTCGGTGTCGGCAAAAAGCTGGCGTAGAGCACTCAGCGTGAGAATGGTGGTTGCAGATGAGCGGCCTTCACCCGAAAGACTGGATAGGCGGTTGATGTCCTTGCCGTAAGCTTCATGGACTTGACCGCAATTGATGCAAAAGCGGAACTTGCCGGGAATGTACCAGTACGGTTCGCCGGAGCCTTCACTGCCTTGAGCATCGACTGCTACCTGATAGGGCACTGACTTTTTGTAATTCTGCTTAACCTTAGGTTCGGCTCGACTGAGGTCTAGCCAGACTTCCGGCAATTCCTCCAGTTGTCCTCGATACTGCTGGTTAGGCTGAATCGGGCATAAGAATCCATATCCCACATCGTCCTTGTCGTCGGCAGCGACGTCGTCGATCTCTCGCGGCTGGTAGCTGGTGGGGGCTTGCTTTGACCGCCAGACAGGGTGGTATTCCTGACCACAGTCGCGGCAGAAATGTGCCGGGTAGAGTTGCACGCCCTCGTCTTTACGCCCTGGCGCAAAACGTTGGGCATCCAAGGTGATATGGCGCTGGCCTTGTGCTTCCAGTGTCGCGAGCACTTTGCCGGGGCCGCTGATGAACTGATGCAGTTTGAAGGCAAAGGGCGGGCGGCCTTGTTCGGTTTGGACCTCGTGCGCGGCAATTAGAAAATGCTGTAAGCCGTTACGTGCTTCATCAACCGTGCTGCCACAGTCCTGCGCCAGCTTCTGGCTCGCTGCCTGTAAGGTCATCGGTTTGGCGCGGCGTGGCGGTTCATCATCCGGGAGTTCGATGCCCAGATTGAGCTCTACCCAAATCGCAAGGGGGTCAGCTCGAAACGCCTCAATATCAGCCCATGTAAAATCCTGACGAATCACCGCCGAATGCAGTTGTGGCTGAATCGAAGCGACATCTTTGAGTGGGTCGGTTACCCTCTCCAAGGTTTCGCCGATGACATCCTGCTCAGTAACGGTGGCGCCGAAAAGTTTACTGGCTACGTCAGCAACGGTCTTGTTTCGATCCGCCTGGCTTCCCGTACTCGACATGGTTGCCGAGGTACCAATGCAAACCAAGGTATTGGCCTTCAATCGCTCTCGCAGGCGACGGACCAACAATGCGACATCCGCCCCCTGCCGTCCGCGATAAGTGTGCAACTCGTCGAGAATCAGGAACTCCAGGCCATCACAATGATCGACGACGCGGCGGTCATCCTCATCGTATCGTGTGAGGATGAGCTCCAGCATCATGAAGTTGGTCAGCAGGATGTCGGGCGGGTTATCGGCGATGGCGGCGCGTTCGGTTTGTGTTTCTTGTCCGGTGTAACGTGCTACCGAGAATGGCCTTTGCCCGTCTGGGTAACCGTGCAAAAACTTGTCGAGTTCTTCGAGCTGGCTGTTTGCCAAGGCATTCATCGGGTAGATGACGATGGCGCGGGTGCGTGGGGTCTTGTCCTGTTCCTTTGCTTTCAAAATTCCATCGATCACTGGAATGAAAAACGAAAGGGACTTACCGGAGCCGGTGCCCGTCGTAACGACATAGCTTTGTCGATTTTTCCCCTTGGCCAGCGCTTGTAGTTGGTGGGCGTAAAGCTGCAATGGCAGCGCTTGCCCTTCTGGTTTTCCAATCTGAAATATTTCGCCACAGGCCTTGTGGAGAAGCCCTTCCGCCGCAAGTTGCTGTACCGTGCCCTTGCGCTGATAGTTCGGATTGATCTGAATGAGCGGCTCCGGCCAGTATCGACCTTCAGCATACTGCCGCTCTACCTCATCTCGAATATCTGAGGCCTGTATTCGGACAAAACTGCGTGAGAAAGTGCGATATTCTTCGACTAAGGTATTGCGAAAATTAAATACATTCATCATTCCTGATTTCTCCATCAGACGCGATAGGGTACTCCGCCGTCATCACGAATGTTGTCCTTATCCAGCCAACGGTAGGTATCCACCACCCCCGCTTCTTTCAAGCCCTGGAAAATAGATGAAAATAAAGGCTTGATGTGACTCGGCGGGGTGGCGTCGAGCCGGTGGCGAATCGGATTATCCGAGGGGATTTCATGAACCCCAAACAGGGTCTGGGCGTTGTTTCTCCCCAGTGTTTGTTCCAGGCTGCGTTGGTATTCCAAAAACGAGGGGCTTGGCATGAAAAACACCGAGAAGGCGCTCAGGGCGGCATCGACCATCGTGTATTGGCTGTTCTTGCCCTTGCGGGGATCGATAAAAGCCGCGAAGACGTTGCGCATCTGCTTCGAAATATCGTCCATCGTCAAGACACAAAGGGGCCAAAGGGTGCACTCATCAGGAGGTTCCGGTCACGTCGAGTCGACTACTCTAACGCTTAATCGCCAAAATGAGAATTCAACCTGCTGCAAAGATTCACCGTCGGGCCACAGATGCTGGCATGACCTCCAACGCATGGCCGGCAACCCTCCTTGCCTATCACCCTTCGTCTCCTTCGGTATGCGCAGTCCATGGGGGGCATTGCCTACAGCGACTTCTATGCGTAACATCAGCCAATAAAATCAAACTGATTGAAACTCTCGCGAAATGGACCGGTCATATTAGAGTCGATCTTGGGCGTATCCTTTTCGCAATCACCCGGCAAAACCTTGAAGGACGACGAAGACTCCTCTCTCTATCGCAGGCCTATCGTAATTCCGATCCCATGGCCCGTTCGGAACCGCTCGGTCATCTTGCCCGGCAGGCTTCAGCCAGTACCGCAAGCGGAGGCATTGAAATCCCTGCTCGATTCCTGACCACCGGCAAGAGAACTCGCGACATCAGATCCTTCCGCCTCGATCAAGATAGCCCCCCATCCTTATCATCTATCGCTTTTACAGGATGAAATCCTGGTTACGCCTTTGATTAATTTTGTCAATCCTATCCATCCTGTTCATAAACCGAGGGATGGAATAGAAGTCGCGTAGAAGGTTGGGCAACAGCTCCATCATTGCCCAACATTTTGATTCGATGAAAGGAAATGTCGGGCAACAAAAAGACATAAGACATTGCCCAACGACGAATTACTACCTATCAACTGTTTCGTGGTAATAAAAAGACTGTAAATTCAGTATGATACATACACCTTGAAAGGGCTACTGTACGAACTACAATCTTTCATAGACTCTTGCCTGGGGGGCAAGTGAAATCAGAGAGCCGGATTTATTGGGTTTAGTCGTTTTTTTGCTACGACCGCTTGAGGATCTGATGCTAGGCAAAACGAGCGGGTGAGGATATTGGGGAGATCTTTGAACCACTGGCCGTTGGCGGGCATCAGCCAAGGCGCGCGGCTGGTGTAATGGGCTTCCAGCTTGCTCCATAGCTCGGTGTAAAACCCACTGGGGTAATTGACGGTCGAATATACCACCCCCGTTGCCAACAGCAATAATACTGTGGCCCGCCAGTATTTCAAGCTGGCGATTTTCAGCGCTGAGCCGAACGAGCTTTTGATGCGCCGGTTCAACAAATCCACGCTGAATAGTTCGTCCAGCAGTAAATGAATCACAAAGCCAAAGCCGATGAACGCGCCATAAATCCAGGAAATCGGATAAGGCTTGGCAAAGAGATGGTGGGACAGGCTCACTGTGCATAGGGAAAAGAAAACCGCCGCCAGTAGCGAATGGATCGCGCCCCGGTGCGTGGTGAAACTGATGAACAATTCCAGCACGAGATAGCGCACGGCCAAGAACACGCCTAGCCACACGGCGGCCAGTTCCAGCACGGTGTAGCGGCCCACGAACATGAACATCACCAAAAAGGCCAGCGCGAAGGCGAGCAGGTTGAAGCTGATTTTGATCGGCACCGAGTGGTCGGAGTCGATGTCCGGCAGCAAGCCGCCGAACGTGCCCAGACCCAGCAGCACCGGCGTTTCGCCGGCCTGGACGATGCCCGCTTTCATGCATGCGATGGCCGCCACCCCGCTGATCCCGGAGGCGACGAAAAAATGGGTTTTGAAATTTGCCATTTAGCCTTGTTAGCCCAATGAGGTTCTCTGAGAACTTGCATGGTTGATAAGTCATTGAATCCTAAGCAAACTGCACCTATCCCCCGAGATCAAGGCTAAGGCGCCGAAACAGGTGAATCCGGTTGAATACCCCATAACACCGCCCCAATAATACCCTAATCTTGTGATTCAATCCTTCCACAAACCCACTGCTTTGACGCCGAACAAAGTAATTTGCGATCCGGTCCATTTTCTCATCCAGGGTATTTAAGAACCGATCAAAGCCTTCTACGTTGACTTCTTTGACCAGCCTCATCCAAGCGCGTAATCGCTCTTCCGCCTCGGTTTTCGATTGCGGAGTATCAAAAATATCAGTCAGCGCCCAGCCAAAAGAGTAACTCAAGAGTAATATCGGCGAATAGGTGAACAGCAGCCGCAGGGTCGCCCGCTCGTTCTCGTCAAGGGATTGCGGGTGTTTTCGCACCAACCACATCGCGCCCTTGAGTTTCTTATACTCTTCTTCAATCAACTCCTGCTTTAATCGGCGCATTTCCTTCTTTCTGACGTTGTCCACTTCGCTTCGATACCGTTTCGCGACGTGAAAATGATTCGCTATAATCGCCACATCGGGGCCAAAAACCTTCCGCGCCGCTTCCGTGTAACCCTCATAAAGATCATTGCACACCGCCTGAAGGAAATCAGGGAAGTGGAGGGGAAAGTGCGGGTGGAAATCAGGGATGTGGAGGTGGAGGTGAAACTGACCCAAGCCATCCATCGGCAGACCCTCTGGATGATCGGCTCCGTCGGTGCGGTGATCGGGCTGATCCGGCTATTGGAGTGGTTCCTTGTCCATTTGCCGAAACCATAGCGGGGTGTGAGGCGTCGTGTCCGTTTCTTCTGGTTCCCACGGGCTCCGTGGGAACCCCTAGCCCGCGCCGCGGGCCAATCACACGCCGCAACGCGCCAACACTGCGTTCCCACGCGGCGCGTGGGAACGAGCATAACGCCCTTACCTTTTAGGCAATATATGAGATGCACATGAATGTGACAATAAATTCTTCTGATCTTTGGGTATAAACGGGCATCCCTGTATCATTGCCTTCTCCTTCAGCCTAAACGCCCCACGGCGGGAAGGGGTCGCTATCCTCGTGCTAGGGGCTTTCACGGTAATAGGGGTGTGCCCAATGCTCAGTTTTGAGAAGCGTATCGATAAGAAAACCTTCAGCCTGAAAATTTGCGCGGCTTCGGTGGTTTCCGCCGCTTTGCTGACACCGACCGGCGATGCCGAGGCGAAAGACCCATCCACCAGCCATAGGGGGCAGGCGGTCAAGGAGCTGGAAGCGGAAAACGCCAGGCTACGCCAGCAATTGGCCGCAACCGAACAAGAACGCGACCGCTTGCAAGCCGCCCTAGCCAAACCGGCCGAATCTTCGGGCAAGTCGAAGGAAACCCCTTTCGCAATGAAAGATCTCGCCCAGGGCTACGCCTCCACGGCGAAAGCGGAGCAGAAGGAAACGCGGGAAATGGCCTGTGGAGCGGCCATGGCGAAAAATCCCGAGATGAAATGCGGTGCGGCGATGAAGAAATCGCCCGAAATGGCCTGCGGCGCCAACATGGCGAATATGGAAGGCATGGAGGCAGGCTCATTGATGCAATTCAATCCCGCCCTCTCCGGCAGCGACTTCTACCATGTGCATCCGAAAGGCATGTGGATGTTCAACACCAAATTCATGCACATGGACATGAGGGGCCTGCAGGATGGCGCGAAGACCGTGCGCTTGAATCAGGTCTTTCCCTACAACCGGGATATCCCCCGCAACAAACCGCCCTATGGCTATATGATGGCCCCCACCTACATGACCATGGACATGTTCATGCTGATGGGCATGGTGGGAATCACTGATCGCCTGACGGTGATGGGTATGGTGAATTATCAGACCATGGACATGGGGATGCTGATGAACATGGGGCCTGGCTCGGTCACCGTGGGACAAGCGCCGATGAGAACCTATGGGCTGGCCGACAGCGAAATCGATGCCACCTACGCCATCACCCCATCGGTGTTTGGAACCTTAGGGCTCAGCATCCCGACCGGCAGCACCACCGAGAATATGGAAATGATGGGACGAACCTATCGGGCGCCCTATGACATGCAAAACGGTTCCGGCACCTTGGCGCTC
>JAQTSI010000397.1 GCA_028711365.1 Methylococcaceae bacterium | reverse complement strand
CCGGGGTGGCCTTGGTCAAGCGCGTGATGACTTTCAGATCTGCGCTGAAACCGGTGGCGGGGCGCGAGCGCCCGAAGCTCTTGCCTATGCCATCATAACGGCCACCTCGGGCGAGCTCGCGACCATAACCCTCGATGAAAGCGGCGAACACCACCCCGCGATGGTAATGATAGCCCCGTAGTTCAGCCAAATCGAAATGGATCGGCATCTGCGGGAAATCCCGAGCGAGCCTGGCGGCGATGGTTTCGAGCTCGGATAACGCCTGCTTAACCTGACCGTCCGCGGCATTCAGGCGCTCGCGGGCTTGTCCGATCACGCTTTCGCCCCCATGCAGTTCGATCAGGGCCGCCAGCATGTTCGCGACGGCCGGCTTCATAGGATTCGCCGCGAAGAACTCGCGCAAGTCCGGAGCGGCCTTGCGTTGCAGGATGTCGAACAACTCCGCTTCCTGCTGACCATTCAGGCCGGCTTGTCCGACCAGGGTGCGATAAATGCCTACATGGCCCAGATCGAGGTGGATGTTCTGCAACCCGGCGAGGGAAAGCATTTCCAGCATCAGGCGGATCACCTCCAAATCGCTGGCGCAACCGGAGTGTCCGTACAATTCGGCTCCTACCTGGAGCGGGCTGCGCGATCTTTGCAGGTGATCGGCCTGGGTGTGCAAGACGGTCCCCAGATAACAAAACCGCGAGGGTATGTCATCGGTGCCATGGCGCGCGTCGATGCGGGCTACCTGGGGTGTCATGTCGGCGCGAACGCCCATCTGGCGGCCGGAGATCTGGTCGATGAGTTTGAAGGTTTGCAAGTCCAAGTCATGTCCAGCGCCGATCAACAGGGATTCGATGTACTCGATCAGGGGCGTGATGACTTGAAGGTAGCCCCAGGAAGCGAACAGGTCGAGGACTTTCCTTCGCAATCCTTCCAGCCGCTTCGTTTCCCGCGGCAGGACTTCTTCGATGCCCTCGGGCAAAAGCCAACGGTCTTCAGACAACATGTGCTTTTTCCATGCTATTTCGATTTATTGAAATACTGGAAGAACTCCGAGTTGGGTTCCAGCACGATGCTGCTACCTGCGGTGTCGAAGGCTTCCTTGTAAGCGTTCAGGCTGCGGTAAAAAGCATAGAATTCCTTGTCCTTGCCGTAGGCTTGGGCATAGATTTCGGCCGCCGAGGCGTCGCCTTCGCCGCGTTTGAGCTCGGCGTCACGATAGGCCTCGCCCAAGGTGACGTCGCGTTGGCGTTCGGCTTCGGCGCGAATCTGCTCCGCCCGGGCGGCTCCCTGTGAACGGTGATAACTGGCGACGCTGGCTTGTTCCGCCTCCATGCGCCGGTACACCGAGGAACTGACTTCGCTCGGCAAATCGATCCGCATGACCCTGATGTCCTTGATGTTGATGCCCATGTCCTTGGCGACCGGCTGGACGGCCTTCAGCACTTTCGCCCGAATATCACCACGCCGTGAAGAAACCACTTCCTTGATCGTGCTCTGGCTAAACTCGCCACGCATGGCGTCCTTGACGATTTGATCCAGACGGATATTGGCCTGAAGAACATCGCCGGCGACCGTGGTGTAATATTTTCCTACATCTTCGATTTCCCACTTGGCGAAATAGTCGACGATGACATTTTTCTTTTCCGAAGTCAGGAAGCGTTCGGGTTTGGATTCCAGCGTCAACAAGCGTTTATCGAATTTTTTGATATTGTTGATGAGCGGGATTTGGAAATAGAGCCCGGGGGAATCCACCGTCTCGACTTTCTCGCCCAAGCGAAATTTGATGGCGATTTGCGCCTGCCCCACCGTGAACAGCGACAGGTAAACGAACAAGGCGATGAGCAGTGGAAGGCCAAACAGGTAGCGGTTCATCATTGCGTTCTTCCTTCTCGGCCACGGGTGGATCCGCTGCGAATATTCTTGGCGATGCTATCCGGGATCTCCTTGACGACCGGAGCGTTATCGACGTCTTTGGCGGATTCGGCCAAAGGCGCAGGTTTGTGTAATTTATCGATGGGCAGATAAACCAGATTATTGCCGTTCTTTACGTCCAACAAAACGGTATTGGTTTTTTCGAGTACGGATTCCATGGTTTCCAGATAGAGTCGCTCGCGGGTCACTTCCGGTGCTTTATGATATTCGGTCAACAGTTGATCGAATCTTCCCGCCTCACCCTTGGCTTTGGCGATCAATTTCAGCTTATAGGCCTCGGCTTCTTCCTTCAGTCTCGCCTGAGCACCCTGCACCTTGTTCAGCACTTCGTTTCGGTAAGCCTCGGCTTCGTTTCTCAAACGCTGCTCGTCTTCCTGCGCCTTGAGGGCGTCTTCGAAAGCATTGCGAACTTCCTCAGGGGTTTGCGCATCGACGAAGTTGATCGAAGTGACCTGGATCCCGGCCTGATAACTGTCGAGGATCTGCTGAATTTCCTTCTTGATTTCATCGGCAATGACGGTGCGGTCGGTTTT
The DNA here is from genome assembly GCA_028711365.1 of Methylococcaceae bacterium. Classification (GTDB taxonomy): domain Bacteria; phylum Pseudomonadota; class Gammaproteobacteria; order Methylococcales; family Methylococcaceae; genus Methylumidiphilus. The sequence continues at coordinate 1,205 of JAQTSI010000397.1, read as the reverse complement.
GGTGCCTTCCGCGATATTGCTTTGATCCTTGGTCAACACGTCATTCATGCTGCTCTTGCCGACGATGCCGCGCTCCACACTTTCGGTGATCTGCTTCAGGGTAATGTCGGGATCGAGCAAATTGAACAGGTAGCTGCGGGCATCCTTGATCTGGTATTGAACGGCCAAACGGATATCGACGATGTTGACATCCTCGGTCAGCATCAAGGCTTCCTTGGCCACCGATGTCGGAGTTTGCTGGCGACCGTTGGAGCGATAGCCGACCTCGATGAATCGCTGCTGTTCGACGTTGATGATGGTATGGTTTTCAATCGGTGCGGGTAGCCGCCAATGGGGACCCGGCTGAGTGGTGTCGACATACTTGCCGAAACGGGTCACCACGGCGCGGTTGCCTTGATCGACGATATACACGCCGGTCAATGCCCAGATGGCCAAGGGGATCGCCGCGATCACGCCCAGGGTTTTTTTGGCGTTGCCGCCGCCATTGCCAGCGGATCCGTTACCGAACAGCCTGCCGAGTTTATCCTGCAGCGATCGCATGACCTCTTCCAAATCAGGAGGGGTTTCCTGTTGATCTCGTCCGCTCCATGGATCTTTTTTATTACCGCCCGGTTCATTCCAGGACATTGAATGGCTCCTGTTGCTTGAGTTCAATCTGGGTGATGTATTCCAAGGAATACGCTAGCTGAAGACAGTCGTTGGGCCGAAATTATCCAGGAAATCGGCCACGGGTACAAAACCGGCTTACAGTTCAGGGTTCATCGGCATGCCGTTTCACCTCTTCCTCTACCATCGGGCCCAACCCGTAATCGAGCAAGAATCTGGCGTCTTTGGCAGGAATCTCGATTTCCAAATCCCAGCCTCCTTCTTCGCTGGTTTCGTCTTTCAGTATCTTGGCGAACTCGAAAAGACGGGCTCTAAGCCCTGCCTCGGTTGCCGACAGATGCAGGGTATGACGTTGCATTTCACCGCTCAAGCGTTCATCGATGGCTTGGTCGAGCAATTCCAGCCCTTGCCCCGATAAGGCGGACAACCATACCTTGCTTACCTGCCCCCGTTCGTTGCGCTCCAGCCTAGGGAATGCGTTCTCCAGCAAATCCAGCTTGTTATAGACCTGAATCCTTGGCGTTCGGTCCGCCCCGATTTCGGCCAGCACTTCTTCGACCTGGGCGATGGTATCGGTGAGTCGTTCGTCGCCGGCATCC
>JAQTSI010000396.1 GCA_028711365.1 Methylococcaceae bacterium | reverse complement strand
CGGCCCGACCGAGGACGATGTCAGCTATGATGAAAAAAACCGGCCAACCGGTGCGAGCCTGAAAGACGACGGACTGGAAGTGACCGTGGGTGGCACGGAGAAGATGTCCAAATCCAAGAACAACGGCGTCGATCCTCAGGCGCTCATCGCTCAATATGGCGCCGATACGGTGCGGCTGTTCACCATGTTCGCCGCCCCCCCCGACCAATCCCTAGAATGGTCCGACAGCGGCGTGGAAGGGGCTTTCCGCTTCCTCAAGCGCTTGTGGCGGCAGGTGGCCTTGCATGTGAGCGCCGGCCCCGTGCCGGCCCTGGACAAAGAGAGACTTACCGAGGTGCAGAAGACTATTCGCCGTCAGGTTCACGATACCCTGCGCAAGGTCGGCGACGACCTGGGCCGCCGACATACCTTCAACACCGCCATTGCCGCCAATATGGAATTGCTCAATGGCCTGTCCCGCTTCGAGGATGACAGCGATCAAGGCAGGGCGGTACGGCAGGAGGCCCTGGAGCGAGTCGTGCTCATGCTGGCCCCCATCATACCCCACGCCAGCCATCGCCTTTGGAACGAGCTTGGCCACGAAGGGATCGTGGCGACCGTACCCTGGCCCGAGGTGGATGAATCCGCCCTGGTGCAGGATTCCATCGAACTGGTGGTGCAGGTCAACGGCAAATTGCGCGGTAAACTCACGGTGGCTGCCGATGCCTCGAAGGAAATCATCGAAGCGGCGGCGCTGGCGGATGAAGCCGTACAACGTTTCATGGAAGGCCGACCGGCGAAGAAGCTGATCGTCGTTCCCGGCAAGCTTGTCAATATCGTGGTGTAAGGGCAATGAACCGCAACTCGCAAAGGCCAGTCAACTTCTTCATCGTGCTGGCGGCTTGTCTTTCGTTTTCCGGCTGCGGATTCCATCTGCGAGGAAGCGAGGGCGATACCTCTTTCGTCAAGAGCATGTATATCGAAGGGATTCCCGACGGCGATGCTTTCGCCACGGCGTTTCGACAAGCGATGAGCCTGGGGGGAACCCAAGTGGCGGCCAAGGTAGGCGATTCTGCCGGCATCGTGCACATCCACAAGGCGATATTTCAGCGCCGGGGCGTCGTCTTGAGCCGGACCGGGCGAGCGACGGGATACGATTTGACTTATCGCGTCGTCTACGATGTACGCAGTCCCAGCGGCGAGGTGCTGCAGCCTACCAAGGAAATGGAAGTCAAGCGCGATTATTTCAACGACCAATCCCTGCCTTTGGCGCAGCTCACGGAAGAGGCCCTGATCCGGCAAGAGATCGAAAAGGAACTCGCCCAGATGCTGTTCCGACGGGCCAGTTATGTGCTCAAGCAAGCGCCTGACAAGGCTGCGAAGCCGGCGCAGACGCCCGAAAAAAAATCGTGAAGCTGCGAGTGGAACAATTGGACGGGGCTTTGAACAAGAGCCTCGCCCCGGTTTACCTATTATCCGGCGATGAGCCGTTGCAATTGAGCGAGGCCCTGGACACCGTTCGCGACGCGGCCCGCGCTCGAGGCTACATCAACCGCGAGTTGTTTTACGCCGATGCCGGATTCGACTGGGGAAGTTTGTTGGAGGCCTGCGGCTCCTTCTCTTTGTTCGGCGAACAGCGGATTCTCGACTTGCGGCTGTCGGCCAAACCTGATAAGTCGGGTGCAGAGACCTTGGAGCTTTATGCCAAGCGTCTGCCCGAAGATGCCGTCCTCATCGTCACTCTGCCCAAGTTGAGCGCTGCCGACCAAAAAGCCCGCTGGTTCCAATCTTTGGAAAGCCAGGGAGTTTTCGTTCAGGTCTGGCCCTTGCAAGGTCAGCCATTGATCCACTGGCTGGACAAACGAATGGGGAGGAAAAAGATGCTGGCCGATCGCTCCGGCCTGGCCATTCTCGCCGCCAGGGTAGAGGGTAATCTGCTGGCAGCGGCCCAGGAAATCGAGAAGCTGCACATTCTTTATGGTCCGGTTCGCATCAGCGACGACATGATTCGCAAGGCGGTGGCCGACAGCGCCCGATACGATGTCTATGATCTGGCGGAAGCCGCCTTGCAGGGTCAGGCGAAGAGGGCGCATCGGGTGCTGGCCGGGTTGCGCGGGGAGGGTATCGCCTCCGCCGTGGCGCTTTGGGCCTTGGCCCGCGATGCCCGATTGCTGTGTGGGGTCAAGGCGCTGATGGAAAAGGGGGAAGGGCTGGAATCTGCATTCGCCAAACAAAAGGAGAAAGTCTGGGACAAGCGCAAGACCAGCCTCGCCAGCGCCGCGCAACGGTTGAGTCGTGACGAGGCGCACCGAACCTTGCTGCTGTGCGCCAAGGCCGATCGCATGATCAAGGGTTTGGAGAGCGGCGATGCATGGGAAGCATTGCTCGATGTCTGCCTGAGCCTATGCGGCGGAGCGGCGGCCAAGGCCATAGTGATTTGAGCGCCTGTTTTAGAAACGACTGCACAGCCTGGTTGCGGGTCGTAGGGTGCTCGGAATCTTCATGCACTCCATGTACACTTCTTTTGGTGTCATCGCGTTCGGGCCGTTCGTAACGCTTTCAAAATATGCTGAAAAAAATATGGCAGTCTGTGACGATGTTCGCTGAGATTGAAAAAAATGGCCTGAGGTTCGAAAAGGTTTGGCAGGGATGGGCTTGGGCGATGGTTGCGGTGGTGGTCTGGTTGTCGCTCACGCCTTATCCTCCGCAGCCACCTTCGTTTCTGGATTGGGACAAGGCGCAGCACTGTGTCGCCTATGCCGGGCTGATGTATTGGTTTGGCATGAGTTTCGTTCGGCATTGGCGTTGGCCGGTTTTCCTCATCGCCTTGGGGGTGGGATTGGAATTCCTGCAAGGTTTCGGAGGCATCAGAACCTTCGATGCCTTCGATATGTTGGCTAATAGCCTGGGCGTCCTGATCGGGCTATTTATGGCCCGCTCTTCCATGGGGCAATGGTTGGCGGTTTTGGATAAGGCACTGGCTGGGTAGGCGAAGCGATAATAAAAATAATAGTGGGGAGGGAATAGATGTGAAAAACATACCATTGGATGTTGTTCATTTCGAGATGGTGAAGCTTAGGGTGAGGGATCTTCGTAAAGGAATGTTCGTCTGCGAGATCGATCGCCCCTGGTCGGAGACGCCGTTTCGAGCGGAAGGTTTCCAGGTCGAAACCGATGCGGATATCGAGAGGATCAGGCGTTATTGTCAGTTCGTCTATATCGACTTGGGGCGGACTCAAGCGGTGCGGGTGAAGATCGAACAGGGTCCTACGCTGGGTTTCATCCACGAGAAGAAGCATACTTCCCTGGAAAAGGAGATACTCGTCGCCGAAGCGATCGAAACCGAGACTTCGAGTCTGGTCAAAACCTTTCTGCATGACCTGCGCTTCGGTCAGAGCGTCGACGTCCAACTGGCCAAAACCGCCGTATCCCAATGCGTCGCCAGCATTCTGCGCAACCCGGATGCGATGATGTTCATGACCCGGCTGGAGCAAAAGAATCCCCATTGTTCTTTGCATGCGTTCAACGTTTGCATCTATTCCATCGTTCTAGGCAGGCTCAAAGGAATGGAGCCAAAACAGTTGGAAGATCTCGGAACCTGCGGACTGCTGCACGACATCGGCACGATCAGGGTTCCGTATGAGATATACAATAAAACGACCAAACTCACCGATGGCGAGTTTGCC
>JAQTSI010000395.1 GCA_028711365.1 Methylococcaceae bacterium | reverse complement strand
CGAACAAGCCACGTTGATCTGGTCGCTGGGCTGGCCGAATTCATCGTCGCCACGGACATAAACGGCTTTATATTTACGGGTTTCCGCCTTGCCGGCAACCAGTAAAGGACGACTGTCGATATGAGGCGAAATGGCGCAACGGGCCAGGAAACTGAAATCCGCCTCACCTTCGCGTTTGGAGTAAATATTCACCCCGCCGCTCTTGAATTTATGGAAGGACAACTCAGTTTTGCCTCCACCCAAATCCTTGGCCGTCAGATCGGGTTTCATCGCGCTGGGATCGGTCGTATCCTCCGGGCCTTCGATGCACATCAGCGTGCCCAGGGCCTTGTTATAGACCGGACCGGCCTTGATGCGCCGAACCAATACGCGCGTATGGGCTTCCGTTTCTTTCCGGCAAGCCGTTTTTTCGGTGGTGGACTGCTTGGCGGTGGCGGCGGCATGGCTGGCGGCGGCAAACTTCGCATTCAGATTCTGGTTGTCGGCGACGATGGCGGCGACATCCTCCTCCGACAAGCCCAATGCAGTTCTTTGTTCGATAAGATGGCTGGTGAAATGGTTATGCCAAATCAAAAAATCGCCGTCGGTTTGGGGTATATAGGATGACTTAGACATGATGGCAACCCTGGTAGTCAGGAAAGACAAAAACCCACCTCTGGGTGGGGCTATGCACGCGTCGGCGGGACTGGGCCGCGCCTATGCGATTCAGTGATGCGCCAGACTCGCTTGCTGACGCGCCGAGAGTGGACTCCCGCGTGGGCATGGGACATTTGCCCGTGCGCAGAAAACTTTCCAACATGCGCTGAAAACATTTTTCCGTGCGCTGGGAACTTTCCGACGCACGCTGGAGACATTTTTCCGCGCGTAACTATTCTGCCGACTCTGACCTATCTCTGTAGCCCAGATCTGGCATGGCTTAGAAGCATAGTGGAAAAAAGATTTCCTGGCGCGCCTGAAAGCTTTTTTCGCGCGCCTGAAAGAAATTTCCGTGCGTATGGAAGCATTTTCCGCGTGCATGAAGGTTATCCTGGCGTATCGGATGCCTGTTTGCGTGGGGGCGAGGTGCATCCCTGCGCGTATGGAGCCTGCTCATGCGCGGGCGAGACCCTCTGGCATGTAGGAAGGCCATGGATCTGCATACCGGTCCCCCGCCCGTAGCGGCAGATTCTGTTGGTAGCCAGCGAATGCCAGAGTACTCAAGCAATTCGGCGCAACAAACCGATTTCGCAGGGAATGGCAGCCAATTCTTCGGCGGTCTCAAACGTCTGGCCCGCTTCGAGCCTTTCAAGCAGACGAATCACCACCGCCCGATCGCCGGGCTGCATGTGGATTTGCACCCGGTTTTCTGGGATCTCGATGCCAAACAAGCGGCTAAGGAATTCCGCCGTGGCGGCATGGCCCACCGCCGAAATGAATCCCCCGACCAAGAGCCCCCGCGCCTCCTCCACCGCCATCGGTCCCTCGAATCGAAAATCGCCATAAGCAGTGAGGACGGGGGAGTTGAGAAGATAGGTTTGCGGATTATTGGTCATTGTTGAGCCATATAGTATTTTCGCCAAGTACATAGGTTAGGCACAGCCTCATTACGCCCGATGAATTACCAGGATCATCGGGCAACAAAAAGACATTGCCCGACCTACGAAAGTGCAGGGCATGGAAATATCATGTATTGGGCTTCTTAATGATATGGTCAAACGGCGGCGTCCAATATAAATGCACATTGTCATCCTTGATCTGTTCCAGCTTCTCGGGTAGCGCCGTTAATTCAAAAATTGCTTGGTAGCAAAGCGCTGTATTATCGCTATTGAGTTTACCATCGCTATATTGAATCGCCGGTGCTTTGAGCAAAAGCAACTCAGGTTTGGATTTTTCATCCTTCGCAGCCATTTGTCCGCCGATCTGCTGTCCCAAGGCCCGAATGTCAGCCTCGCTGGCAAGGTCGGCATTTTCGCAACGCATAAACAAACGTCCCTGGTAGTAAAATTCAACAGTCAACTGCTTGGGGAGGCTGCTGAGCCAATCCTGATTCATCTCGCCAAACCAGACGGCAATCGCCGTGAACAATGTGCCCAATCCGACGATTGGATCAAGAAAATTATTCCACCAGAAAGTATTGGCGCCGATCAATTTGCCTCCCACCAGATAGTTCAAAAAAAGTAGAGCTACTAGTCCACAGAGAGCATTCGGGTAGGCTCTACGATGTTTGAGGATGTAACAGGCTTGTACTTTCCACAACTTGAGTTTATTGCAATTCATGTTTTACTTTCTCATTTTGTCCAAGAAATATAGCAGCGGAATGCTGGCTTATTGGCTATGGCACTGGGTGCTCATCCCGCTCTTCGCCTTTCCCAGTGAGATTGCGGTGTGCTTTCCAGCGCAGCTTATCCGTTTTCTTTGTGGCACTTTGCCATCCGGCAATATCTTCCTGGCGTAACTCGCGCACCAACTCCAATAGCAACTCAAAGTCTTCGCCAAATTCCTCATGGGTTTTGCTGATATTAATGCCAAAACGTTCAGCCAACTTAGCTTCTGGCCACTCTGCGATTCGCGCTATCAAGCGATCACGCGGCCCCATTTTCTCTAGTGCCTCATCACGACGTTTTCGTTCCATCTCTTTGTTGGCCTTATCATCAGGATTCATCCGCCCATACCCCACCGCCGTCTTGGCGCCCGCGCCGGTCCATTGCAGCGCTTCTTCAAGCTTTTCCATCACATCGCCTAATGCTGCCTTGGCCTTCTCCCGTTCCGTGTCTGGCAGATTTTCACGAATCGCCACGCCGAATTGAAAACTGGCCTTCTTGACGATCAGGAATACGACCGGGTTGGGGCTGTGCCAGTCGGCGGGGACGATGGCGGGATTGGGTTCATCAGCCACCATGTCAATGCTGCCGCCTTTTTCATACCAATCGCCCATATGCGGCGTCATCACGTCGGCGGCAAGGATGACTGGGCCAATTGGCAGGGCGTCAAAAAACACGAACCAGCCGGCGCGGCTATCGATGTTTTCGGGCCAGCGGCGCGGGTCTTTATGCGGGGAGCCAAACCATTGAATGAAAAAGTTCTCGATGTCGCTTGGCGTGGACTCATCCGGCTTGATCTCGTGCAACCATTCCAGATACCCGCGCACTAAGCCTTTAACCGAAGAGCCCGGTAGATATGGCGTGCCGAGAGTTCGGTGCCAAGTGAAGCCGTTTTCGGTTGGATGTTCGATACCCATGCCGGTGACAAAATGCCAATCCAGTTGGTAGATAGGCGTCTGTCCGCCATTGGCCTCGACGATGGCGCGTAGTCTCGCGGTGGAGGCATTAAGCTGATCGACATTGCCACAAAGACCGGTCAACTCACTAACGAAGCGGGCCTTGGCTTCCTTGGGGGCGCTGAAGTCGGCGGGATAGGCATCAAAGAAACGTTCCCACCATAGGCCATGATGGAATATTGTCCTTGGCTGAAGGCGTTGATGCCGCGCCGAAGCATAGGCTAAATCATAAAGCGGCGTAGCCATCACCCCTCCCCATATGCCTTGGCGAATTTCTTCACCCATTGCAGAAACGCCAACGCCTCGGCTTGGGCGGCACGGTAGTGGCATTGGTCGGCGACGACCAAGCGTTGCAGCAAATCACCATTGCCATTACCGAAAGGGTGTCCAGGGCCACATAACCATTCGGATAGCAGC
>JAQTSI010000088.1 GCA_028711365.1 Methylococcaceae bacterium | reverse complement strand
AAATGATTCTGCCAGCGGCCGGCCTGTCGGTCGAGCGGAATGTCCTGCCAGTCCTGCTGTTCGAGAGGCAGATCCACCTCCCGCAGCACGATTTGCAAGGGTTCTTCCAGGCCGTTCCAGCGGAATGCCGTGCGCAGGATGGGGTTGGCCACCACGACCTGCCGCCAGGCACGAGTGAAATCGGCGATGTTCAGCGCGCCTTCCAGGATGCAGCTCAACTGGAGGATGTAGACACCGGCCTGCGGCGCTTTATGGCTTTGCAGCAGCAAACCCTGCTGGAGCGGGGTTTGGGGATAGAGGTCTTCGGTGTTGCGCGGATCCAGGTGCAGTCCGTCCAGGCTGTCCTGGCTCAAGCGCGCCAGCGGAAAATCGGCCGGGCTCAATCCGCCCGCTTCGGGCGACAGGCAATGCATCAGCAGGGTCTTGAGATTGAGCATGTAGTTTCGCGCCAACATGGTCAGGGTGGACTGGCGGTAGCGCGCCCCGCTGTAGGTCCAGTCGATCCGCAGCCGGCCTTCGGCGATATGGGCGTTCACATCCAGTTCATGGGCGCGTTCATTGTCGGCGGCACGGCTTTCGCCTGCCTGTTCGGGGGCCAGCGCAAACAGCGCCCCTTCGGGTAGGCTGCCATCGAACTGACCCAGATAATTGAACAGCACCCGGGGGCCGGGCCAGGCGCTCAGACCGGCTCCTTCCTGGCTCAGATAGCGCAACATGCCGTAATCCAATCCCTTGCCCGGCAGCTGGCGGTACTGTTCCTTCACCGCCCGGATGGCCGCGCGCGGGCCCGATTCGGCCGGCAGCTTGAGGCGCAAGGGGTATAGACTGGTGAACCAGCCCACCGTGCGGGAAAGATCGACTTCCTCGAACAAGTCCTCTCGGCCATGGCCTTCCACGTCGATCAGGACCGTGGGGTTCTGGCTCCAGCCGGCCAAAGTTTGCGCCAGCGCGGTCAGCAGCAGATCGTTGATCTCGGTGTGGTAAGCGGCGGGCGCATCGCGCAGCAGCGCCTGGGTTTCCGCTTCGCTCAACTCCTGGCTGACATGCGCGGCATGGCGCTCCTGGCGGGAGCCTTCGGCATGGTCCACGGGCAGATCCGGCAGATCGCCCTGGGCGAGTTCCTGCCAATATTCCGCATGGGTCTGCACGGCTGCACCGTTCCCCCATTCGGCCAGGCGCTCGGACCAGTTCTTGAACGAAGTGCTCTTGCGCGGCAACTCCATGATCTGGCCAGACAGGGCCTGCCGGCAGACGGTTTGCAGGTCTTCCAGCAGGATGCGCCAGGACACTCCATCCACCACCAGGTGGTGGACGATGAGCAGCAGACGCGGATGCCTCAGCTTGCCCAGGTCGAACCAGAGCGCCCGAACCAGCGGGCCTTGCTGCAAATCCAGGCTGGCTTGCCAGCGCCCGCATTCGGCCTGGATCAGATCGTCTTGTTCGGCATTGCTCATCCCACTGAGGTCAATTGTATGGAAGATGCGGTGGGTTTCCTCACTCAAACCGACCGGCCGCCATGTTTTGCCCTCGCGATAAAAGCGCATGCGCAACGCGTCGTGATGGGCCAGCAGGCAGTCCATGCCCTGCTCGATCACCGGCGCTTCCATCTTCTCCCGCACTTCCAGCAGCAGAGCTTGGTTCCAATGGTTCGGGTTGGCCAGATTCTGCGCCAACAGCCAGTGCTGCGCCGGGGTCAGCCGGTATTCGCCGCCGACCAGCCCTTGCTCGGCCTGGGTGATCTCGGTCTGGTCGGCCACGCTGGCCAGCTCGGCGATGGTTTGATGCTGGAACAATTGGCGCGGCAGGAAATTCAGGCCCGCCGTTCTGGCCCGGCTGCACATCTGGATGGCCTGGATCGAATCGCCGCCCAGATCGAAGAAATTGTCATGGATGCCGACGGATTCGATTGACAGCACTGAGCTCCAGATTCCGGCCAGGATGGTTTCGGCGCGGTTGCGCGGAGCGGCATACTCGCTCTGCTGGTTGAAATCCCAGGCTGGCAGCGCCTTGCGGTCCAGTTTGCCGGTTGCGGTCAATGGCAGTCGGTCCAGCACCACGAAACCGGAGGGGATCATGTAGACCGGCAGCGCGGCCTGGAGAAAGGCGCGGACGAAGTCCACATCGGCAGGGGCGCCGGAATCGAAAACCAGATAGGCCACCAGGCGTTTTTCGGCGGCAGATTCTTCCTGCAAGATGATGGCGGCGTCGGCCAGTCGGGGGCATTGGCGCAGCTTGGCTTCGATTTCCTGCAGTTCGATTCGAAAGCCGCGCAGCTTGATCTGGTGGTCGGCCCGGCCCAGGAACTCCAGGCGGCCATCCGGCCGATAGCGGGCGAGGTCGCCGGTCTTATACAGGCGTTCACCGCCTTCCACGGCATAGGGATTGGGGACGAAGCGCTCGGCGGTCAGATCGGGCCGTTGCAGATAACCGCGGGCCAGTTGGATGCCGCCGACGTGGATCTCGCCCGGCACACCGGGAGGTGTCTGATTCATGCCGGCATCCAGCAGATGGATCTGGGTGTTGGCGACGGGCCGGCCGATGCTGATGGCTTGCCCCGACTCGGCGCTTTCCATCTGGATCGGTTCGACGCTGCACCATACCGTCGCTTCGGTCGGCCCGTATTCATTGTATAGCCGCGCCCCGGGCAGGCGGGCAAAGTGGGCGGCGCAGAGCGAGGGTGGGCAGGTTTCGCCGGCCACGATCACCGTCTTCAGGCTGGTCATGCGGTCGGCGTCGGTCTCTTCCAAAAGCACCGCATAGAGTGACGGGAGGCAGAGCAGATGGCTGAGTCTGGCCGTCGTCACCAGCCTGACCAGGTTTTGCATATCCTGGTGGCTGCCTTCGACGGGCAGGCATAGCTGCCCGCCCTGGCTTAAAGTCCAGAAGAGGCCGGCTACCGAACTGTCGAACGCCAGGGGTGACAGCAGCAGGAAGCCTTCCACCCGTCCCGGGTAATGAGCGAGCCGCGCGCCGGTCGAAGCCAGCGCGTTGCGGTGGCTGATCATCACCCCCTTGGGACGGCCAGTGGAGCCGGAAGTGTAGATGATATAGGCCGTGGCCGAGCCGTCGTGGCAGGGGGCAGGGTTATCGGTGGCAAATTCCGACAGATCCTCCCGCTCCAGGCAGAATCGTTGCGTCTTCGTGGCCGGCAGCCGCGCCAGTTCGGTCTGCCCTGTCAGCAGGAGGGGGGCGCTGCAGTCTTCCAGCACATCGACGATCCGCTCCGCCGGGCTGGCCGGGTCGATGGGGACATAGGCGCCGCCGGCTTTGAGGATGCCCAGGATGGCGACGATCGCATCCACCGACCGGGGCAGGCAGATGCCGATCGGCACCTCGGCTCCCACACCTTGGCTGCGCAGCCAATGGGCGAGCCGGTTGGCGCGCCGGTTCAGTTCGCCATAGCTCAGCATGTCGGCGCCGCAGCTGACGGCCGGGGCTTCAGGCCGGGCCGCCGCGTGGCTCTCGAAATCTTCATGCAGCCGTTGCCGGCTCGGCAAAGGCCGCGGGTTTGCATTCCATGCCGCGATGGCCTGCTTTTCCTGCGGGCTCAAAAGGTCCAGCTCTCCCAGCCGGATTTGCGGGCAGGCGCCTACCGCCTGCAGAATCCTCACGAGATGCTCCGCCATGCCGGCGATGCGTTTCGGTTCGAACAGTTCCGTGCTGTATTCGAAAGCCGCCTCCAGTCCATCCTGTTCGGTGGCATGGAGGATGAGATCGAATTTCGACACCGCGTAATCCAGGTTCACCCGCTCAAGCTTCAAACCCGGCAACTCGAGTGCGCTCACCGGAGCGTTGTGCAGCACGAACATCACCTGGAACAGGGGGTTGTAGGACAGATTCCGCTGCGGGTGCAGTTCATCCACCAGCTTGTCGAAGGGAATGTCCTGATGTTCCTGGGCTTTCAGCGCCACCTCCTGGGTGGATTCGAGCAGCTCGGCGAAACTCGTGTCGTGATCGAGCCGGGTACGTAGCACCAGGGTATTCACGAAGAAACCGATCAGCCCTTCCAGTTCGGGGTTCGTCCTTCCTGCGGCGGGCACGCCCATGCCCATGTCCCTTTGCCCGCTGTAACGATAGAGCAGGGTATTGAAAGCGGCGAACAGGGCCGCGAACAAGGTCACGCCATGGCGGCGGCACAACGCGCGCAGCGGCTCGGTGACGGATTGGGGCACGTGAAAAGCATGGCTGGCGCCCTGGAAACTCCGCACCGCGGGACGCGGATGGTCGGTGGGCAAAGGCAGCAGCGCGGGCATGCCCTCCAACTGCGATTTCCAGTAGGCTAGTTGCTGCGCTTGGCGGGGTTTATGCTGTTGCCAATAGGCGAAGTCCGCGTATTGGATCGGCAAGGCCGGCAGTGGCGAAGGCCTGCCTTCCACGAAAGCCGGGTAGAGTGCTGTGAATTCTTTCAATAACACCCCGGCCGACCAGCCGTCGTAAGCGATGTGATGCACCGTGAACAACAGCATGAATTCATCGCTTTGCTCCCTGGAACCTAGGCAGAGCAGATTCACCCGTAACAAGGGGGCGATCGACAGGTCGAACGGCTTCGCCCCGTCGGCTTTCGCCAGGCGGATGGCTTGTGCTTCGCGCTGTTCGGGCGGCAACGCGCTCAAGTCGTGGATGTTGGGCGAAAGGCGCAGCTCGGGCGCGATGATTTGGCGGGGTTGCCCGTCGATTTCGACGATGCGGGTGCGCAGGATTTCGTGGCGGCGGACGATTTCGTGGATGCATTCTTCCAAGGCCGCAAGATCGAGATGACCGCTCAGACGCAGGGCGGTCGAGTAGTTATAGCCCGGGCTATCGGGCTCCAATTGGTACAGCAGCCACAGACGCTGTTGGGCGGGAGACAAGGGGGCGGGGCCTTCCGGCCGCTTGCCGATCGAACCGGTGACGGGTCGTCCAGCGTCCTGTTTGCCACGCAGGCGTTGTTCCAGCAAGGCCTGCTTGGCTTGGGAAAGCTTCGCCGGCTGACCTGCCAGGTTCGATTGACTGTGCATATTCAAATACTCCGAGCTTCAAATGAGGTGCGAATGGATTGTTTTTTATGGGCGGCTTGCCGTTTTTGCAGCCAGCGGATCAGGCCGGTGACATAAAGCAAGAGACAGGCTAGACCGGAGGCCAGGACCAGCAGCCGGCCCGGCATCCCGAGGGCATGGCCAGAATGCAGGGACCATTGCCACTGCATGAACATCTGCCCGCCACTGCCGGAGGTGGGCGAGAACTCGCCCAGGATTTCGCCGCTGTACTGATCCAGGGCGAGTTGATGGCGGCCGGTGAAGATACGCGCAGCCGGCTGTTGCAGGGTGAACTCATAAGAGCCCTGCGCCGTGGTCGGTACGGAGAACCAGTACAGGCGCTGGTCGGGAAAATATTGGCGAACCCGCTCCAGTGCCGCGTTTGCGGACAGCGGCGGGCGGCCTAGGGCCGGTTTCGAAGGCAGGGGCTGCGCCTTGACGACGGGCGAGAAGCGCTCCACCAGCCAGCGAAATTGATCGGGCAGGTTGAAGGAAACCCCGGAGACGAACACCGCCACGAATACCAGCAGGAAATAAAAGCCGAAAGTCTTGTGCAGGTCGTAGTTGAAGCGCTCCTGGCTGGCGCGGGGTTTGAACGTCAATGCCTGCCGCCATTTTCCGGTGAGCGGCCACCACAGGATCAGACCGGTCAGTACCGAAACCAGCATGAATACGCCCAGAAAGCCCACCAAAGCCGCCCCCACATAACCGAGCAGCAGGGCGTAATGCAGCTTGAACATGAAACCCATGAAACAATGCCGCAAGGGATTGTAGGCGTGGTACCAGATCCGCGTGCCGATGACCTGTGCGGTGTAGGGATCGACGAACACATTCAGGGTATCGGATTTATCGGCGGCGTCTTTGGGTCCATCGTAAAAAAACCAGAAGGCCAGCCCGGGATGGCGCGGATAATAGATGTAGGAACTTTTCGCTCCCGGCGGCATGGCGGCCTGGGCGGCCGAGACGATTTCATCCAGCGGGCGGTAGGCGGCGGCTCCTGCCGCCGGCGCTTCCACCTGCGCCAGGTCGGGATTCAGCCAGGCATCGATTTCCTGCCAGAACACCAGCACGCTGCCGGTCAGGCCGATCACCACCAATATCGCGCCTAGCCAAAGACCCAGGTACAAATGCACCTTCAGCCAGCACTTGCGCCGGGCCAGCAAGCTGGCGTGATGACTGGCGTCCCGATTGGCCTGCCGTTGCATTTCCGCGCCGGAAAACCGGCCCAAAAGTCGTTTCGCAGACCAAGATACCCGCCCGGATGAGTGATCGATATTCACGGATTTCCCCTGCTCAATACTTAGGCGTCGAGAAACTGCTCGATGAGGGCGGCGCCGCGTTTTTCTTCCTCGGCTCGCTGCAATTTGGCGCGCATGATGCTCGACTGGAGTCGGAAATAAGGATTGTTCATGACCGTCTCGACCAGATCCAATAGATAAGCCGTGTTCATCTGGCTCATCTTCCCTTTCAAGCCCAATCCATGGTGGACGGCGCGCGCGGTGTTGCCTTCATGGTCGATGCCGATGGGAATCATCACCAAAGGCACGCCAAAGAAGGCGGCTTCCTTGATGGTATTGGCACCGCCATGGTTGATCATCAGCGCCGCCCGTTGCAGCAGGTCCAATTGCGGCGCGCTCTTGACCACGGTGGCATTGGCCGGAATCTCGTTGAGCTCATCCGGTTCGCAGGCCTTGCCAAGCGCCAATACCCATTGCCAGTGTGGCTTTTGGCGGGCGGCGGCCAGCAGGGCATTGAAAAATTTCAGGTAGTTGCGTTTGCCGAGAAAAACCAGGTTTCCCATGGCACAGTAAATCAAGGGCCGATTGTCGATCCGTTGCCAGGGAAAACTGGGCCGACTTCGATTCAGGCTGATCGAGGGGCCGATATAATAGCGATCCGGCAGGGTATCGGCGCCGGGGAATTCGAGTTCCACCGGAAAGGAATATAATTCCGGAACCTTGAATTGCGAAAATTTCTCATGGCTATAGTCATAGAGCCGGTCATGGTAGCCATATTTCGCCATCAGGCTGCGGGTGAACGCGCCGATACCCAGCAGCCAATCATTCAGCCTGAGATGAAAGAAATGGGTCTTTCTCCAGGCCAGCCAGGTTTTCAATCGGCTGAGGGGATGGGTCGTGGGGATGATGGCGCAATCGTGCGGGGGCATCCCCGTGCTTTCGCAGGGGCAAAGCGCATCACTGAGCAATACGGTCTTCAATCCCGTGGAATAGGCCATCAAAGCCGGCCACTGGGCGATTTCCGGGTTGCCGTAATTGACGACGACCAGCAAGTCCGGTCCATATTCGCGCAGTTTCGACAGGAATTCGCCGTCTCCCTCGGCGAGGATATGCCGTTTGAAGTCGCCGATATGCTTTCCGACCTTCAGTTTCGAACGAATCGACTCCTCCTGTTTCTGGTTTTCCACGGTCGCCGAGAAATAACCGGCCGGAAAATAGTCTTCGTACAGGGGCACGAATTCGAAGCCATTCTCCAGGAGACAAGGCTCGCAATCCTTGATGCCGAAGTAGCGTACCCGATGGCCGGCTTCGCGCAGATCCTGGGCAAGTTTCAGGCTTGCCAGGATGCTGCTGCTATGGGGCAGAACGAAAAAACCGACGCTGGACACTGCTTAAATTCCTGCCATGGTGATCAGAAGTCCACCCGGATCGATCCAATGAAATTGAGCGGTTTGGCCGGACTGACGCTCATACGGTTTCTCGCGGCGACGTAGTATTCCTGATCCAGCAGATTCTGCACGTTGAATTGCAGGGTGAAATCCTGCTTGCCAATCTTGTGGACATATTTCAGCATGGCGTCGAGGCGGACATAGCCGGGAAGTTGAAAGTCGTTGGCCAGATTGCCTTGCCGCTGTCCTGCCAGATAGACGCCCAAGCCCGTGCTCAGCCCGGGCAATCCGAGTTCGCCGAATTGATGCTGCACCCAAAGACTTCCGGAATGCAGCGGCACGTTCGCCAGACGGTGGCCCTGGTTGCCGGTTCCCCCCTTGGAATCGCGGTCCTTGGTGACCTCGGTATCGGTGTAGGCATAACTGCCGATCAGGCTCCAATCCTCATGGAGTTGACCCTTGATGTCGAACTCGACGCCCTGGCTGCGCGCTTCCCCGGCTTGTTCGATGAAACCCAGCAGAGCCTTCTCCAGGTTGGAATGCGGGACGCTGAGGTTTTCCTTGGTCAAATGGTAATAAGCCAGGGTCGATGTCAGTCTGCCGTCCAGCCATTCGCCTTTCAGACCGGCTTCATATTGGCGGGAGCGTTCGGGTAAAGGGGAGGCGCCATTGTCCATGCGCCCGTCGCCTTGCGCATTGAAGCCTTCGACATAACTGCCGTAGACGCTGAACCATGGCGCCGGCTGGTAGAGCACACCTGCCCGCCCGCTCACTTCGTTGTCGTCGGTCTTGGTCGGGTTGGAACGGGTTTTGTTGAACGAACTCCTGAAACTGGCGTCGTCATAGCGCAGCCCGCCCAGCACATGCCAGTGATCCGCGATGGTGATTTGGTCCTGAAGGTAAAACCCGAACCATTCCTCGTCGATCTTGGCAAAGCTATTGTTGGCGATATCGAATGAAGCGAGATTGCTGCGCCAGTAAACCGGATTGTAGAGATTGATGAGCGAGGGAAATACCGAGGTCCTGCCCTGGCGCAGCGATACGCCGTCTTCCGTCATGCCGGAGGAATAATAATCTCCCCCCACCAGCAATGAATGCTCCATGCCGAAGGTATTGAATTTGCCGGTCAGATTCACCATGCCGAAGTCGGAGTCGTATTGGTGTGGCGCAGCATAATAGGTGCGCAGCAAGGTTCCATTCGGCGTATGCACCACCGTGCCGTTCGGTAACCTGACGACAGGATTCAGTAAGGTAGGATTATGTTCGGAAGTATCATAATGATCATCCATCCGGTAGTATTTGGCCTGGATTTTCCATTGATCGTTGAAAGCATGGGAGAGGGTGAATCCGCCCGAATTGATGATGTGATCGTATTGGTCGCTGGGTTCGCTGATGAACCGGCTGATGGGGACATTGGCGGGCCGGTTGCCGATTGCCGGGATTCCCCAATCGGTGATGGAGTCCTGGGTGAAATGCTGGTATTCGAACAGGATGTTGGTGCGGTCGGAAATGTTCCACAACAGCTTGGGCGATACGAACGATTGTTTATTGAAGGTAACGTCGCGGAATGAATCCTGGTCCAGATATTCGAAATCCAGCCGGTAGGCCAGGGAGCCGTCGGAAGTGACGGGGCCAGTGGCGCCCAGGGTGGTTCGATAGGTGTCGAACGAGCCGAACTGCTGTTGCAGGGAATAATTCGGGGTGGCCAGGGGTTTTTTGGAGACCACGTTGATCAGCCCGCCGGGTTCCAGCCGCCCGTATAACATCGCGGCAGGACCTTTGAGAACCTCGATGCGGTCCACGTCGGCGGCGGAAAACAAGGCGCCCACCGCCAGCGCGCCGTCGCGGTAGACCTGGGTCAGATTCCAGGATTTGGTGGAGTTCTCGAATCCACGGATGAGGAAAGTGTCCTCCAGGCCGCCGAAACCGAATCCGGTGGTGACGCCGCTGACGTTTTTCAGGGCATCCTCCAGGCGTACGGCCTGCTGGTCTTTCAGTACCTGTTGCGGCACCACCTGTACCCATACCGGCGTCTCCAGGATCGGCGTGTCGGTCTTGGTGGCGGTGCTGGCGTTGGGAACCGTATAAGCCGGGTTGCGGGGATCTTCGGCATCGTAGCCGGCTTTGGCGCTCACCGTCACTTTCCCGAGTGTGGGGGTATCGCCCGCGCTACCGCCGGTTTGGACGGGCAAGGCTTTGCGTTCCAGGGTGACCGTCCGCGGGCCGGTGAACCGCGCCTGTACCGGGGTGGCGGTCAACAGCCTTTGCAGCGCCCTGGCGGGGATATAGGCACCTTTGATCGGCGTGCTGCGCAGATCCTGGGCGAGATCGCCATCGTAGATGAGCTGGATGTGGCTCTGCGCAGCGAAGGAGGACAGGGCGCTGCTCAATCCCTGCGCGGGAATCTCGAATTGAACCGGGGCCGCAGTTTGGCCAACCGATTCGGCCCTGGCGGATGCCACCGGGACCATGCTGGCGAAGGCCGCGGCGATGGCGATGTGATTGCGGGTCAGGGCAAAAGGCGCCCCCGCCGGAGTTTGTCCGGAAAATTTCGACTCTACCGTCGTCATGATCGTTGTTCTCGGTCTGCTTGCTCAAACGACTCGCGGTCGTTGATGCCAAAGGGTTGTAGGGTTTTTCGGTGGATGGAGGGCGCGAGCGTCATCCCGGCGAAAATCCGGGTTGACGCTCTGAGGCCACGGTATTTTTCAACTCATGCCATCTCATCCAGCAGGGACAGTGCTTCCTCGTCGGAAAGGGCATCCATCTGTTCGATCAGGCAGTTTTCGATGACCGCGGCCAGCCGGGTGATGGTAGAGGCTTCGAAGACGCTGCGCAGGGGCATCTCGACGTCGAAAATGGCCCGTACCCGGGATAGCACCTGGATCACCAGCAGGGAGTGCCCGCCCAGGTCGAAGAAGTCGTCCTCGACGCCGACCCGTTCCAGCCCTAAGACTTCCTTCCAGATGTCGGCGAGAATCTCCTCGGTGGGGTTGCGCGGCGCCACATAGCGGGATTCCCGCTGGGCGGCGATATCCGGCTCGGGCAGGACTTTGCGGTCGATTTTGCCGTTGGCGCCAAGCGGCAGGGCATCGAGACGGACGAACGCCGAAGGCACCATGTAAACGGGCAGTAAGGCGTTCAGATAGGTTCGCAGTTCTTCGCTGAAGGCTCCGTCATCCGCCGGGGCGGCACCGCACACCAGGTAGGCCACCAGGCGCTTGCCGGCCGTTCCCCGGTCGTCGCGGGCCATCACCAAGGCCTGTTCCACCTCAGGATGCAGCAGGAGCTGCGCCTCGATTTCGCCCGGTTCGATGCGGACCCCCCGGATCTTGACCTGGTGGTCGATGCGCCCCAGGAACTCGAGGGTGCCGTCCTCGCGATGACGGCCGAGGTCGCCGGTGCGGTACAGCCTTTCGCCGACGGGGCCGAACGGGTTCGGGATGAACTTTTCCGCCGTCGTTTCCGGGCGGTGGAGATAGCCGCGTCCGACCTGGATGCCGGCCACGCAGATTTCTCCCGGCACACCCACCGGCACGGGGCTCAGCCAGACGTCCAGCAGATAGAGCCGGGCGTTGTCCGCGGGACGGCCCACCGGCACCAGGGTGTCGGTCTCGGCGGGAATTTCCCGTACCTCGTGATAGGAAACATCGTCGGAGCACTCGGCGGGACCATAGGCGTTGAGCACCCGGGTATGCGGGAACCGTTCCATCCAGCGTCGGCACAATTCAGGCGCAAACACCTCGCCGCAGGCGATCAGCCAGCGCAGATGAGGCAGTTCGATGTCTGCGGCCATTTCCAGCAATGCCTGGATCATGGAAGGCACGGTTTCCAGGATGGTGACGCGCCGCTCGGCCAGTTGCCGCCACATCAGGCCCGGATCGCGCACGATCTCATCCGGGAAGATCTCGACCCTGGCGCCGCAGGCCAGCGCCGTCAGATGTTGCCAGACCGAAATGTCGAAGCACTGTCCCGCGGTTTGGGCGATGACGTCGGTTTCGCTCAGGCCCAGGGTCGGCACCTTGGTGATCAGGTTGTTGAACATGCCTTGGTGCTCGACCATGGCGCCCTTGGGCGTTCCGGTGGAACCGGAGGTGAAGATCGTGAAGGCCAGATTGTGCGCACTGTGCAAAGGAGCCGGATTGTCTGCCGGATGGTCCTGCGCCGCCAGTGGTTCCAGCACCAGCAGTGCCGGTTGCCGCGATGCCGTGCGGCAGATTTCCCCGGCCCGCTGCCGGTAAGCCTCACCGGTCAGCAGCCGACCGATGCGCCCTTCTTCCAGGATCTGGGTCAGGCGCGAGTCCGGATGGGCGGGGTCCAGAGGCAGATAGGCGCCCCCGGCCTTGAATATCCCCAGCATCATCACCAGGAAGTCGATGCCACGGTCGTTCAGCAGGGCAACCAGGGTTTCGGGGCCCACCCCGACGGCCCGCAAGGCGTGAGCCAGGCGGTTGACGCGGGTGTTGAGTTCAAAGTAGCTCAGCTTCTCGCCCTGACAGACTGCGGCGTAGGCGTCCGGCGTCAGTACCGCCTGTGCCTCGAACCGTGCCACGATGTCCCTCGGTTCGGGATAGGGATGGTCGGTCCGGTTCCATTGCTCCAGGATCGTGCCGCGTTCGCTTTCGGTCAGCATCGGCAAGCTTCCCAGCCGGGCTTCGGGATGGTGGATGAGGTTTTCCAGCAAGGTCTTGAAATGCCCTAGCATCCGTTCCACGACGGCCGGTTCGAAACGGTTGATGTCGTAGGTGATCTGCAGATGGAAGCGGGGGGAGGGGACCAGCACCGCGTTGATCGGGTAATTGGAGTGGGTGCGGTGCTTGTCGTCGACGATGTTCAATACATCTTTGGAACCCCGCAGCGTCGGGTCCACCGGCGCGTTTTCGAACACGAATAGGTGCTGGAAGAGTGCCTGGCCCCTGGCCACGTCGCTCAGTGCCTGGATCCGCACCAAGGGCATGTACTCGTATTGGCGTAGTTCGAGATTGTGGTACAGCAGTTCGCGCAGGAACTCCAGGGCCGACTGTTCCGGCTTGACTTCGACCCGCAGCGGCAGGCTATTGATGAACAATCCCAGGGCCGTTTCCACACCGGGCAAATCGGTCGGGCGTCCCGCCACCGTCACGCCGAATACGACTTCGTTGCATCGCGAATAATGGGCCAGCATCAGCGCCCAGGCCGCCTGCAGGAAGCTATTCGGGGTCAGTTGGCAGCGCTGCGACAGGGATTGCAGGGTGTTGGTGTCCTCCTCGGACAACAGCGCCACCCGGTCGCAGACCTGGCTGGTTCCCCCGGCGTCCGGCGTAGCCGGTTTGTCCACCACCAGCGGCGTGGGTTCGCTGAAGCCGGCAAGATAATGGCGCCAGAAATTCTCCGCCGCCTGGATGTCCTGTTCCGCCAGCCAGCCGATGTAATCGCGGTAGGGTATCGCGGCCTCGCGGGGCGGGAAGGGATCGCCCTTGACCCGCGCTTCATAATTGGCCCGAAACTCCAGCAATACCGGTGATTTGCACCAGGCATCCATGAGGATGTGATGATGACTGCGGATGAAGCGGTAGCTGTGCTCGCCGAAACGGGTCAGGCGGATCCGCATCAAGGGCGCGACGGTGAAATCGAACCCCGTTTTCAGCTCGGCCGCGATCAAGGCTTCGAATTTCCGCTCCTGCTCGATCGGACTCAATCCTCGCCAGTCCTGATAGTCGAACGGCAATGCCACCTGCTTGTGCACGCATTGATGCGGTTTGGCATAGCCTTCCCAGAGAAATGAAGTGCGGAGGATCGGGTGCCGGTCCAATACCTCCTGCCAGGCTGCGCGGAAGGCGTCGATGTCGACATCCCCGTCGATTTCGTAGCGGTCGATCATGTGGTAGATGCCCGATCCCGGATATAGCAGGGCATAGAACAACATGCCTTCCTGCATGGGCCCTAAGGGATAAATATCCTCGATGTTCCTGGGCGGGTAAGGCAGATGATCGAGATTTTCCCCGGTCAATTGGGCCAGGGGGAAGTCGGAAGGCGTCAATCCGGCGGCTTCGGGTTCCAGGCAATGTGCGATCAGTTTCTCCAGGGCCAAGGTCATGGCAGTGCTCAAGCGTTCCAGGGTCGAGTCCGAATAGCGGGCTCTGCTGTAAACCCAGGACAGCTGAAGCTCCCCCTGCCTTACCGAGGCGTTGATGGCCAGTTCATGGGGGCGACGGTTGAGGGGATCGTGGGTGATTCCCGGTGCCAAATCGCATTGCCGGAAATAGGCATGGGCATCGGTTCCCATGTCCAGGTGGCCGAGATAATTGAACAGGACCGGCGCGCCCGCCGAATCGCCATTTTCCTTCCCCTCGCCAAGCCAGCGCCAGACGGTGTAATCGAATCCGTACCCGGCTTGCCGGCGGAATTGCTCCTTGAGTTCCTTGATGATCAGCCCTGTGGAATGGTTCGGATCGACAGCGAAAGTCACCGGGTGGGAGGTCGTGAACCTGCCTATCGTCCGGGTGAAGTCCAGATCCCTAAACGGGCCGTTGTCGCGGCTGTGCGCCTCGACTTCCACCTGCAAACGATGCAGGCCGGACCAGTCGGCAAGACCCTTGACGAGGGCGATGAGCAGCAGTTCCTGGACGCTGGTGCGGTAAGCCGCCCCGGCTTCCTGTATGAGCGCTCGGGTGAGCTTTTCGGAGAGATTGACCGTGTGCACGCTGGCATCGGCTTCGGTGTTGCTGCCTTCTGCATGGTCGACCGGAAAAGCCTGGTGCGAATCTTCCCCGGCTTGCCACCAGGATGGCGCGCCATTGGCTATCGATTGGGTATGGTCCTGAAGTCGAATCGCCCATTGCCGATAGGAGCTCGTCTTGGCCGGCAGGACCGCGGCCTGGCCGGAGGCCAGTTGGCCGTGGACGAGCACCAGGTCGTCCAGCAGGATGCGCCAGCTGGCGATATCCATGGCCAGATGATGGATGACCAGCAACAATTGCGCGCGGCGCTCTTTCCCGAGTTCGAACCAGACCGCCTGCAGGGTGGGGCCCTGGCCAAGGTCGAGCTGGCGCTGCCAATGCGCCGAGCGTTCGGCGATCATGGCGGCTAGCGCGGCGTCGGCGGTCGCGGACAGGTCCTCGTAATGGAACATGGGCTGCCGTTCCTCCGCAGCATAGCAGGCGTTCCACGTCGCCGCGTCGCGGAAGAAGCGCAAGCGCAGGACGTCATGGTGCAGCACCAGGTGTTGCACGGCGCGTTCCATCAGAGCGGGATCGAAGGGGTGCAACATTTCCAGCAGCAGGGATTGATTCCAGTGATGCGGGTTGCTGAAATCCTGGGACAGGAATCGCTGCTGGACCGGCGTCAGCGGCGAAGCTCCCTCGACCACGCCTTGCTCGGCCTCGAACAGGGCCGAGCTTTCCACCACCAGGGCCAGTTCCGCCACCGTCTGGTGCTGGAATATCTGCCGCGGTGCCAGGTTCAAGCCGACCCGCCGGGCGCGGCTCGCCATCTGGATGCTGAGGATGGAATCCCCGCCCAAGGCGAAGAAATTGTCGTGGATACCGACCCGCCCGATTCTCAGCACCTCGGCCCAGATCGCGGCCAATTGGGCTTCGGCCTCGTTCCTCGGTTCGGCGTATCGTC
>JAQTSI010000394.1 GCA_028711365.1 Methylococcaceae bacterium | reverse complement strand
GGCTACTGCCCCTGATACGGCGGTTCACGGAAATGCTGCGCAGCAGTGGCATATTCGGCAATTTCATGCCGACTACGTAATGAGGGGATAGGTGAGCTACCACTGAGTTTAGAGACGAGTGGTTTTGTCATTCGTAGTTCCTTTTAATAAACGGAAGGCCCTATTCGCATTACGTTTGTATGGTGCTGACACTCAGAATTCCCGAGGCTGCGGCGACAATGGCTCGGGGCGATAAATACATTGAGGCGTTCAAGTTGGCTGTTGTCTGGTTATGGAGACCTCTATGTATCCGGTCGCCAGCGGTCTGGCTGTTTACTTCGTGGCCGACCGCTATTTCGTAAGCCGCGCCACTTGAGCTTGTTGATCAATCGTCGCTTCCTGAATGCAGGAAGTCAAACTATCAGATGGCTCTCTGCACGGCAAATGCGATTTGATCGTTCATTAATTGAGTCAGGCGTTTCCGTTCAGGTAACGGCATTATGCGCAAAAAAAAAGGAGAGGCGAACCTCTCCCTTTAACACAGACTGATCTACGAGATCAGCTTGCCGGCTGGAAGGCCGAGGTCGGCAGAGCCTGAACACCGAGTTCAGTCACCGTCGACGTCACGTTATCCACGTAAGCGCCATAGAAGCTCGAAGCCTGCGTCAACTTAAAGGCCGATGCGAGCGATGCATTGGCGAAGTTGACCCAGCTATTGTTGCTCGTGGTCACGTTGTGGGTGCCAAGCACGAGATTGTTGGTCTCAAGGAAGATCCCGGTGCCGCCGGTCGAGATGGCCGGAATCACGTTATTGAGGTTGTCGCCAAGTGTAATCGAGCCAGTCGCACTCAGAGCCGTCGGATCAGAAGCGCTGGAAGCATTGCTCAGATAAACGAGGCCAGGCCAATAGAAAGTCGTGTTATTTCCACCGCCGACGGCGATATTTCCCGTTGATTGCACAATAAGATGATTGTTCGTGTAAGGCGTGGTCGGCGTGATCGGAGTTGGCACGGGCGTCGCTGTCGTCGGTGCCAAGATAGGAGCGGTCCCAACAGAGGTAAGGATCACATTACCAGCGACCATCACATTGACGTTCTGGGCACTTCCGCTGGACGAGGTTGGGCCAGACAAAGTAAGAGTCGCCGTGCCTGCTTTCCCCGTTGTTGTATTATTCGCAACGGTGATCGGAAGGCTGTTATACAGGTACGAAGTTTGACCGGCCTGCGCCATTCCATACGGGTTGTTCATGTTGCCCGTAAAGTAAGCAGTAACCGTTCCGCCGTTTGCAACCGACAATCCACCGGTGGCGTCACCGTTGATGTTGCCGAGAGGGGCCGTGCTTGATCCCAAAATGATCCCGTCGGTAGACGAACCACCAAGGATGCCGTTTAAGTTAATATTCGAGTATGTTGTCGTAGTCGTCGGCTCCGAGCTAGCAATAGTAACAGCACCAAAGGTGCCGGTTGGGCTACCTGAAGATACGACGGTATCGCCAAAAAGGCTGAGATTATAGGCCAGCTTGGCATTATTAAAGAACGGGTCTGTAGCAGTCCCGGTCCCGACAGTAATCAAATCTGCACCACCCGTCGGATCAATCAGGCCACCCGACATAATCCGCACAGCTTGCCCAGAGACCGTGAAGGGGCTGTACACAGTGCTAGCGACATCGACGACGCCAGGAACCGCAGTGCCGCCCGAAGGTGTATAAGTCGCATCAAGGATTAGGTTTCCCAGGGGGCTAGTCGTACTAAGGGCTACAGGAGTTGCGGTAGCAGAACTTGTAGACACATTCTGCTGGACTTGCCCACCAAAATCAATATTTGCAGCATTAACGGAGAGACTATTTTGGCCTGCCGTAGTTAATTTGGCAGTGAAAGCAATCACACCGTTATTGGTAAAGTTGCCTGAACCGGTCGTCGAAAGCGCCAAACCAGTAGACGATGCCGTTTCCAGTTCGCCGGCATTAACAATAGATCCAGCACTGAATGAGCTGCCCACCGTAGCAATGCCAGTATTGGAAAAGGTGCCGCCCAAAACGGGGGAGGTGGAACCGACCCCAGTCGCTGCGGCGAAATTCGTTACCCCGCTATTAGTTACGTCACCAGCCGCATCAATAGCTGCGACAGTCGTTGAACCGCCGGAGAAGGTGACGGTGGCCGCCGATCCGGTCAGTGCGGAGCCAAGGACAGGTGTCCCGGGCGTGCCACTTAATCCATAACCAGAGACGATCTGCACTGGACTGCCCGATCCGATATTGATCGCGCCATTACTTGCAACAAGGAGCGGCGAAGTCTTAGGAGTTACAGTTGCCCCAGACAATAAGGTTACATCGCCCGTTCCAATTGTGGATGAATCAATCGCAATCGTTCCGGTTGAACCGAACGTCGCCGGCGATTGAGCGTAGCCTAAAAGCCCAAGCGACCCGCCAGTCGTTATAGTCCCGGTCGCTCCGACGATGACACCGCTCGCGTTGGCAACAAACATCGCGCCCGTGCCGGTGTTTGTCACCGTACCATAAATCTGCGACGGATTCCCAGACCGGTCGTTGATAAGCAAGGGTAGGTTTGAGGCACCAGTGACAGCAACGGTCGCGCCGGACCCGATACTGAATCCGGAGTTCTGCGTCACACCGCTCGGGAGGGTTGAGCTACCAGTTGACGTCTTCAAAGACACGCCTGGACTACCGGCGCCAAAAGTCAACGCAGTTGCCGCTGTTCCGGGGGTCGTAATGGCGATAGTTGCGCTCGTGGTCGACCCGCTTCCTAGTTCATATGTCGCTGCAGGGGTGCCTTCACCAGCAACGCTAAAATTCCCAGGCAGGCTTCCCGCTGCCGGAGCGGTCGGTGCTGCGGCGAATGCCAGGGGTGACATCAGGAGCAGCATCGGCAGGGCGGTAGAAGCCAGCGCGATGCGACGCCCTGCCCTACCACTAAGTATTAGAGACGAGTGGTTTTGTCATTCGTGGTTCCTCTTAATTAACGGAATGAAGACGGGTAGGGTCAGACCACGCTGGCGCGGTCGGTATCCAGAGCGTCCCTGATGACTGACATGTCATGCCCGCATCTCTGTCCATATTAGCGACGCGTGTCAAGGAGAGACTGGATTCCCCGGCTCCGAAATCCCTCTGATTCGATGACGTTTTTGTTCCGCGCCCCTAATCGGAGGTTGAAAATCCTCGGACAAAATACTGGCGAGTTGCGGGCATGTCACACATTAGCGGGCATGCATATGAGCCTATTGCGCTATCATGGTCGCACTGACGCACTGAAAACGCAACAACCTTTTCGTAACGAATCGGAGGCTGACCCATTCATCTTTCCGAGATCGTCAACTGGCTCGCTCACCGGGGGCAACCGCCGACCACGGCGCTCTGGAGCGGCAATCAATACCCCCGCGTCGGATTGCACCGAGAACCGACCTTAATAGCCGATTTGGAGGGGTAGGTTACCGTGCCGTAATCTTCGCGAATCGACCGGCTTCAACCGTTTGGCCCACCGAGCAGATTGCCCCGTTCGGCACGTCCGGATGCGGGCCGGGAATACCCTGAATTTTGCCAAGTCAGCCCTGAAAAAGACAAACCCCACCTTTCGATGGGGTTTGCTCCCGCTGCAATTGGGAGTCTTGAGGTTTGCGATGCAGCGGTCCTTGCGGAGGGCTTTGATTGCTGGCCGGGATGGACTGACAGCCAGCATTTT
>JAQTSI010000087.1 GCA_028711365.1 Methylococcaceae bacterium | reverse complement strand
GGGGAGAACTCGAACGCCAACTGCAAGGCTTGCGATTCCTGCCTGAAGTGGCTGACGCCGCTTTCCTGCAGCGCGATGCAAGCCCTCTGGCCGAAGTCAGATTCCGGCAGGATATGCCCATGCAGGATACCTCGGGCTCAGCGGGGGAGGGCCACCCTGCTTGGTGGAGGCTGCTGCTCGATCGCACCGGGCAACAGACCGCCGAGTGCTTGGCTCCGATCAGGAGGAAAGCCGAAGAGGCCGATCCGGCTTTACTGCGCGACGAGGGCGAATCGATCGGTTCGGTGCGCATCGGATTGAATGTGTCGGCTTTTCGGCAGGATATGGCCCGCTCGCTGCGCTTGGCCTTGGGGACGAGTTTGGCCATCGTCGCGGTGGGGATGTGGTTCACCCTGGGCATGACCCGCAGGATCATCGCGCCGATGCGCAGTTTGGCGGTGGCGGCGCGCAAGATGGCCCTAGGGCAGATCAGGCCGGTCGATATCCATTTCGACGATGCCGAGATTCGCGAATTGAGCGAATCCTTCAACAGCATGAGCGAGCGGCTGGCGGCCTCCCGCGCCGATATGGAAACCTATCACGAAACCTTGGTGCAGATGGCTTATTACGATGAGCTCACCGGCCTGGCCAACCGGGCGTTGCTTCGGGACCATATCGATCTGGCCCTGGCTCAGGCGAGCCGGCACCAGAGCTCGATGGCGCTGTTGTTTTTGGATCTCGATCGGTTCAAGAACATCAACGATTCGCTCGGACATAGCATGGGTGATCGATTGCTCAAGGGTGTGGCCGAACGCTTGCGGGCTTGTATCCGCTGCGGCGATACCGTGGCGCGCATGGGCGGGGATGAGTTCGTCGTGGTTCTCAACGACCTGAGCCGGGGGGCTGAGCAGGCGGTCGCCGAGTCGGGCAGGGTCGCCGAAAAGATCGGCCAGGTGCTGGCGAGCCCGTTCAGGATCCAGGATCACGAGATCACCGCCACTTTCAGCATCGGCATCGCGCTTTGTCCGCGTGACGGCGAGAACGGCGAAGAGTTGATCAAGCAGGCCGATGCCGCCATGTATAGCGCCAAGGCACTCGGCCGCAACAATTATCAGTTTTATACCCCGGAAATGGGCAGCCAGGGCATCCACCGACTGACCCTGGAAAGCGATTTGCGGCGCGCCCTGGAGCGGGACGAATTCGAATTGTATTTTCAGCCGCAATTTTCCCGCTACAGCCGGCGAGTGGTGGGGGCCGAGGCGCTGATCCGCTGGCGGCAGCGGGATGGTAGTTTGCATTGTCCGAAGGAGTTCATCGCCTTGGCCGAGGAAACCGGGCTGATCCTGCCGCTCGGCGAATGGGTGTTGAATGCCGCCTGCACCATCAAAAGCGACTGGTCCGCCCGGGGAATATGCCCCCCTGAATTCGAACACATCGCCATCAATGTTTCTCCCCAGCAGTTCTGGAGTCCCAATTTCGCCAACAAGGTTCTGGAAATCATCGCCAAGTCGGGTTTGGATCATGCCGGCGGGTTGGAGATGGAGCTGACCGAAAATTGCCTCATGCGCCATACCGACGAGGTCATGGACACTTTCTCCACCCTCAAGGAAGCGGGGGTGCGTTTCGCGGTGGACGATTTCGGCACCGGATATTCCAGTCTCCACTACCTGAAGAAATTTCCCTTGGACGGATTGAAGATCGACCAATCCTTCGTCCGCGATTGCACCAAAGATCCCGGTGACGACGCCATCATCCGCGCCATCATCGCCATGGCGGACGGGTTGGGACTGAAGGTCATCGCCGAAGGAGTGGAAAGGCAGGGGCAGGTCGATTTCCTGCTCAGCCACGGTTGTAAATATTTTCAGGGATTCGGCTTCGGCGTCCCGGTGTCGGCGAAGGTATTCGAACAAACCTATCTGCTCCAACCCAGTCCGGGATGAGCCCTGCTTCGTCGCCGATGGCCTGGGTTTTCCTGCTGATTTTCCTGCTCGAACCTGATCTTGCCTGGGCGCTTCCCTCGTTCCAGGAAGTCAAGGCCGCCTGGCTTCCTTCCGAGGCTTTTTTGCTGGACCGCGAAGGCAAGCTCGTACAAGAGCTCAGGCTGGATTTCAAGGTTCGAAGGCTATCCTGGACGAACCTGGATGAAATGTCGCCGGCCTTGATCGAGGCCATCGTCGCGGCGGAGGATAGGCGCTTTCAACGACATCCCGGGGTGGACTGGCGGGCTTTGGTCGCCGCTGTATGGGGCCGGTTGCTGGGCCGACCGGCGCGGGGAGCGAGCACCATCACCATGCAATTGGTGGCCCTACTGGATCCCAGATTTGCACCGGGCAAGGGCAGAAGGGATGTCCGGCAGAAGCTGGAGCAGATGCGGGCGGCATTGGAATTGGAAACCCGCTGGAGCAAGGGCGAGATTCTGGAGGCTTATCTCAATCGGGTGGGATTTCGCGGCGAATTGCAGGGGGCGGCGGCGGCGGCGCGGGCTTTCTTCGACAAACGGCCGCAGGGATTGTCCGAGGCCGAGGCGGTCCTGCTGGCTGCCGTGCTGCCCTCGCCCAATGCCGAGCCTAAGAGAATCATCGCCAGGGCCTGTGCGATCACCAAGGCGGGAGGCATGAGGACGGATTGCGCGGCGCTGCGTCGGCTGGCGCTGGCGGTGCTGGACCGTCCGGCACGGCCGGATTTTGCCGTGGAACTGGCGCCCCATCTGGCCCGAAGGCTGCTGAAATCCCCCGGTGAAAGTTTGCGCACCAGTCTGGACGAGGGCGTGCAGCGTCTGGTCTTGAACGCGCTGGAACAGCAATTGCGGGGTTTGAACGGGCGCAATGTGCGCGATGGTGCGGCTTTGGTGGTGGACAACGCCAGCGGCGAGGTATTGGCCTATGTGGCCTCGGGCGGGCCTTTCTCCCGCGCGGCCAAGGTGGATGGCATTCGCGCCAGGCGGCAGGCGGGTTCCACCCTGAAGCCCCTGCTTTACGGGCTGGCGCTGGAGAAGCGCTACCTGACCGCCGCCTCCATCCTGGATGATACTCCCATCAAGCTGGAAACCACCTCGGGCCTGTATATCCCGCAGAACTACGACCGCGATTTCAAGGGCCTGGTCAGCGTCCGCACCGCCCTGGCCAGCTCCCTCAACATCCCGGCGGTGCGCGCCTTGATCCTGCTGGGAGTGGATCGTTTCCGCGACGGACTGCGGGACTTCGGTTATCTGAGCATCAGCCAACCCGGCGAGTATTACGGCTTCTCTCTGAGCCTGGGTTCGGCGGAGGTGAGCCTGCTGGAGCAGGTCAACGCTTATCGGACCCTGGCCAATGGCGGGATCTTTTCACCTTTGAGGTTTTTTACCGCTCAAGCAGAAAACTGCCCGGAGTGCGGAAAAGAACCCACCCGCCGGGTTTTGAGTGAGGCGGCCGCTTTCATCGTTTCCGACATCCTCTCCGACCGTACCGGGCGAGCGGTCACTTTCGGCCTTTCCAATCCCCTGGCGACGCGCTTTTGGAGCGCGGTGAAGACCGGCACCAGCAAGGATATGCGCGATAACTGGTGCATAGGCTACAGCAGCCGTTATACGGTGGGGGTCTGGGTGGGTAATTTCGAGGGCGATTCCATGCGCGATGTCTCCGGCATCAGCGGGGCGGCCCCGGCCTGGCTGGAGATCATGAATGCCCTTCATCCGACCCAAGCTTCCGATTCTCCCAACCCGCCGGCCGGCGTGGTTCGCCGGGATATCCGCTTCGAGCCGGGCCTGGAACCTGCTCGCAGCGAATGGTTCATCCAGGGCACGGAGACCGAAATCGTGCGTCTGGCCGACACCAAGACCCAACTACCCAGGATCGATTCGCCCGCCAACGGCGTCGTCATCGCCCTCGACCCCGATATCCCCCCCCGAAACCAGGCGGTGTTTTTCACCGCCCGTCCGCCACGGTCTGATACCTCTTTCGTGTTGGACGGCAAAACCGTCGCCGCCGCCGTAAACAGCCACAAATGGCGGCCACGGCCCGGCGCGCACCAACTGGCGCTGGTGGGGCGAAATGGCAAGGTTTATGACCAGGTGGCTTTCAGCGTGCGGGGTTTGACTCGCTAGAGCCTGAGAGCGTGTGTTAAAAGCCGTCACGAGCGGCCCGAGAGCAAGGAGCCCGGAGCGCAGGAACCGGAGCGTGCAGGGCGTACATGAGGATTCCGAGCATCGCGCGACGCCGCGATCGAGTTGCGCAGTCGCTTTTAACATACGCTCTGAGGGCAACACTGTGAATCGCAGAATCATTTTGATGAGGACATCCGGATGCGCACCCTCTACGATCTCAAGCCCCGTTTCCAGGATCTGCTGCGCCCTAGGGTGCGGTGGCTGGCGAACCAGGGTGTAACCCCCAACCAGATCACCTGGGCTGCGGCAGGACTCTCTCTGCTGGGTGGGATTTGTCTGGCCCTGCAACCGACGCAGCGCTGGCCGCTGTTGTTGATTCCGCTCCTGCTGTTCATCCGCATGGCGCTCAATGCCGTCGACGGCCTGTTGGCCAGGGAGCATGACATGCGCACCCCCTTAGGCGCCCTGCTCAACGAACTGGGTGATGGATTTTCCGATGCCGCTCTCTATCTTCCCTTGGGGCTGATTCCGGGCGTCAGCGGCGCGGCGGCGGCGGTGTTCGCCGTGCTGGCCTTGCTCAGTGAAGTGGCCGGCCTCGCCGCTTTGCAGATCGGCGCCAGCCGTCGCTATGACGGCCCCATGGGCAAGAGCGATCGGGCTTTCGCCATCGGCTTCATCGCTTTGTTATTGGGCTTGGGTTTGGACCCCGGCGCTTGGGTGACGGCGCTATTGTGGGGATTGTCGCTGTTGCTGGTGCTGACCCTGGTCAAGCGGGTGCGCAAAGCCTTACAGGAGATCGGACGATGAGGGAATGGGCGGTCAAACCTCAGGTGATGCTGGCGATAGGCGGGGTATTCCTGCTCCTGTTGTTGGCTTCCTTCATCGTATACCTGTTGGGAAGACGAAATCCGGGGAAGGATTACGGCGAACTGCGCCAGCGTGTGAAATCCTGGTGGATCATGATCATCCTGTTCAGCCTGGGTCTGTTGCTCAGCCGCAAGCTGTCCCTGGTGTTCTTCGCTTTCATCAGCTTTCTGGCCCTGAAGGAGTATCTCAGCCTGATCCCGACGCGGCGGGCCGACCGGCGGGTATTGTTCTGGGCCTATCTCACCATACCGGTTCAATTCTACTGGATCGCTTTGGGCTGGTATGGCATGTTCATCATCTTCATCCCGGTCTATGTGTTCCTGTTCCTGCCCATGCGCATGGTGATGATCGGCGAGACCAGGGACTTTCTGCACGCGGTGGGCGCCTTGCACTGGGGGCTGATGACCACGGTGTTCAGCTTGAGCCATCTGTCCTTCCTGCTGGTCCTGCCCGAGGCCAATAATCCGCAGGCCGGCGGGGCGGGGCTGGTGCTGTTCCTGGTATTCCTCACCGAGTTCAACGACGTGGCCCAATATGTTTGGGGTAAGCTGCTGGGCCGGCACAAGATCATTCCCAAGGTCAGCCCCAACAAGACCTGGGAAGGTTTCCTCGGGGGTATCGCCACCAGCATGATAGCCGCGTATGGGCTGGCGCCCTGGCTGACGCCGCTGAGCCTGGAGCATTCCCTCGCCGTCGGGGCTATCCTCCCTGCGGCCGGATTCATCGGCGATGTGGTGATCTCCGCGGTCAAGCGCGATATCGGCGTGAAGGATTCGGGCAGCCTGTTGCCGGGCCATGGGGGCATCCTCGATCGCATCGACAGCCTGACCTATACGGCGCCGCTGTTTTTCCATTTCATCCGTTATTTCTACTATTGAGCCATGACCGGCCTGCTGCGTTATCTGTTTTTCGCCATCCTGGTCAGGGCCGTGGTGCTGGTATTGCTCGGCGTCAACCTGCGCCATCGCGAACGCCTGCCGGATCGAGGACCCGCCATCCTGGCCCCCAACCACAACAGCCATCTGGATACCCTGGTGCTCATCAGCCTGTTGCCCCTGCGCCTTTTACCGCGCATCCGCCCGGCGGCGGCCCTGGATTATTTCCTGCGTAACCGGCTTTTGGCCTGGTTCGCCTTGAACATCATCGGCATCATCCCGGTGAGCCGCAAACCGGACAAGAAAGGCGCCCATCCCCTGGAAGGATGCGTCAAGGCCCTGGAGCGCGGTGATATCCTGATTTTCTTCCCGGAAGGCAGCCGAGGTGAACCGGAGCGTAGGGCCGGGCTGAAATCCGGCATCGCCCATCTCGCCGAGCATTACCCCGAAGTCCCCGTCATCCCGGTATTCATGCACGGCCTGGGCAAATCCCTGCCCAAGGGCGAAGCCCTGCTGGTGCCGTTTTTCTGCGATATCTTCGTCGGCGAACCCCTTCATTGGAGCGGTGAGCGCTCCGGTTTCATGGCCCGCCTGGAAGCGGCGATCGCCGATCTGGAAGGGGAGGGGAATTTCCCCTCCTGGCATTGAGGCATCACGGCCGCTTTGGGGTCAGAATGGTGCTTCGCGGTGCTTGGCCATCGTCCGGTTCCGGGTAATCCAGGGTGAAGTGCAACCCCCGGCTTTCCTTGCGCTGCATGGCGGAGCGGATGATCAGTTCGGCCACGGTAGCCAGATTGCGCAGTTCCAGCAGGTCGCTGGTGACGCGGAAATGGCCGTAATATTCGGCGATTTCCTGTTTCAGCAGTTCCGCCCGCCGCAAAGCCCGCTCCAGGCGCTTGTTGGTGCGGACGATGCCCACATAGTCCCACATGAAGCGGCGAATCTCATCCCAGTTGTGGGAAACCACCACTTCCTCGTCCGAGTCGCTGACCTTGGATTCGTCCCATTCCGGCAATGGTGGCGGGGGCGAGATCGTCGGCAGAATCCGCAAAATATCCGCGCAGGCCTGGCGCGCGTAGACCAGACATTCGAGCAGGGAGTTGCTGGCCAGGCGGTTGGCTCCGTGCAATCCGGTGCAGGCGACCTCGCCGATGGCGTAAAGCCCGGGAACATCGGTGCGGGCATGACTGTCCGTGAGCACTCCGCCGCAGGTGTAATGAGCCGCCGGCACCACCGGGATGGGCTGACGGGTGATGTCCATGCCCAATTCCAGGCAACGGGCATGGATGGTGGGAAAATGTCCGGTGATGAATTCCGCCGGCTTGTGACTGATGTCCAGGTAGACGCAATCGGCGCCCAGTCGCTTGATTTCATGATCGATGGCGCGGGCGACGATGTCGCGCGGGGCCATTTCCTCGCGCGGGTCGAATTTGGCCATGAAAGGCGAGCCGTCCGGTAGCCTCAGTTTGCCGCCCTCGCCGCGCACCGCCTCGGAGATGAGGAAGGAGCGGGCCTGCGGATGGTAAAGGCAGGTGGGATGAAACTGGATGAATTCCATGTTGGCCACCCGCGCGCCCACCCGCCAGGCCAGGGCGATGCCGTCGCCGGTGGCGACATCCGGATTGCTGGTGTAGAGATAGGCCTTGCCGGCCCCTCCGGTGGCCAATACGACGATGCGGGCGCGCAGGGTTTTCACCCGGTGCTTCCGGGTGTCCAGCACGTAAGCGCCGAGGACGCGGTTTCCCGTCCCGCCGATCTTTCGCTCGCAGATCAGGTCGACGACGTTATGGTATTCGAAGAGGTCGATATTTGCATGGCGGCGGGCGTGGTGTTCCAGTGAGGTTTCGACGGCTTTGCCGGTGGCGTCGGCGGCATGCACCACGCGGCGATGCGTGTGCGCCGCCTCCCGGGTCAGGTGCAGGTGGGAACTGCCGTCTTCCGAGGTTTCTTCGGTGAAGGGCACACCCCGCTCCAGCAGCCAGTCGATGCAATCCTTGCCCTGGGAAACCACCAGCCGCACCGCCTCGGGGTCGCACAGACCCGCACCGGCAGCCAGCGTGTCCTGAATATGAGAGTTCACGGAGTCCTGTTCGTCGTGCACGGCGGAGATGCCGCCCTGGGCATAGAGAGTGCTGCCTTCGCAGAGCGCGACTTTGGAGAGCACGGCGATTCTGACGTGATCCGCCAGCCTCAATGCGAGGCTGAGTCCGGCGGCGCCGCTGCCGATGATTAAAACGTCGTGGAAAGAAGAAGCTGTCATGGATTTGCAATGATTCTTTTCAAGCATCCTACAAGAAAAACGCTTCGCATTGAACGGCAAGCTCGAAAAGAAGATAATGGCGGATCAATAAAACCTCGTTTTCCCCTGCCTATATCGATGCGATTGTACTGCGCGTTTCACCCGGCCATTGCCCGAATCCGCCAGCGGGCCAGGCCCGTCGTCTTGCAGACGGGATCTTAAGGTTCGATCAGGAGAGACATGGGCGAGCTTGTCGACGAGGAGTTGGTCAGAAGGGTGCAGGGAGGCGAGAAGAAAGCTTTCGATCTTCTCGTGCTCAAGTACCAGAACAGGATCATACAATTGATCAATCGCTATATCCGCGATCCCCACGAGGCTCAAGATATCGCTCAGGAAACCTTCATCAAGGCTTACCGGGCATTGCCGAGTTTCCGCGGCGATAGCGCGTTCTATACCTGGATTTATCGGATCGCGATCAATACGGCGAAAAATTACCTGGCCGCCCGTTCCAGGCGCCCCTCCGATGACGAAATTGAATTGGAGGTCGCGGAACAATTCGAGGGGGAGAGCGGTCTGAAGGATCACGAGACGCCGGAAGGCGTGTTAATGAGCGAAGAGTTGGCGTATGTGATCCAGCTCGCTCTCGACGAGTTGCCCGCAGAACTGCGCACGGCGATCACGTTGAGAGAAATGGACGGCCTCAGTTACGATGAAATTGCGGAAGTCATGGAGTGTCCCGTGGGAACGGTTCGTTCTCGCATTTTTCGGGCTCGAGAAGCCATCGATAAAAAAATCAGATCTTTAACGTTAGGGTGATCGTCATGCAGGATAAGGATAGGGAATTACGAATGCGGATATCCTTGCTGCTGGATTCCGAATTGGATGGCCGGGACAACCCGCGGTTGATCGACCGGCTGGAAGAGGACGAGTCCTTGAAGGAGGCATGGGCACGCTACAATTTGGTGGGCGATGTCATGCGCGGGCCGGGAAGGTATGTGGCAAGCCGCGATTTCGCCGCCAAGGTCAGTGCGGCGATCGCTGAAGAACCGACCGTTCTGGCTCCGAAAACGGCGTCTCACAAATCGACGGCCCGGCGCCGGGCCGCCAATCTGGCCTTGGCGGCCTCCCTGGCGGCAGTTGCCGTGCTGGTGGGCCGGTCTCTGAACGATCATGCCGAGGCTCTTCAGACGGCCGCGACGCAACGGCAATCGGCTTCCGAACTGGCGCTCAATGCGACCGAAGGATTGGAAAATCAGGCCGAGGCTCAATTCAACGATTATCTCACGATGCACAACGAAACGGCCTACATGGCCGGTTCCGCGGGCGTCATGCCCTATGTCCGCTTGGCAGGAATCAGGGCGGGCCGCTGACTCGATGACCTTCTTGCGCATGTCCAATTTCATCCCGCGCCTGATTACCCTTTGGTTTCTTGCGGTTTTCTCGCCGTGGGCAGTTTCGGTCGAGGGGGACGCCGAAGCTCGGACCTTGTTGCTGAATGCCAAGCAGGCGATGAGCCAGTTGAATTACCGGGGCATCATCAGCTACATGAAGGATAATCGGATGGAAAGCCTGAACATCCTGCATGGCGTCGCTCAGGGCGTGGAGCAGGAGCGGGTGCTGTCGTTGAATACGCCGATGCGGGAGCTGGTCCGCACCGCCGAGACAGTGACCTGCTATTACCCCGAGACCAAGTCGATGTCGGTAGACCGGCGGCCTGCCCGCCATTCCTTCCTGTTCCAGTTGCCCGTCGATCTGGATGATCTGGGCAAGTATTATTCTTTCTCGCTGGGGGCGGTGGAATACATCGCCCGCCGGCAGGCTCGACAGGTCATCATCGAGCCGAAGGACGATATGCGTTTCGGACGCAGGTTGTGGATCGATCTGGAATCCAAATTGCCCTTGAAATTCGAATTGCTGGATGAGAACAAGCAGGTGATCGAACAAATGGTGTTCAATTCCCTGTCGATCGAACAGATGATTCCACCCGGGGAGCTGTCGCCCTCGACTTCGGTCGATGGATCCTGGAAAATCAAGCAATACGAAGTGTTGCCGACGGATTCGCTGAACTGGTCGTTGGATGGCGTGCCCGAGGGTTTCCGCATGATGTCTTACACCCGGCTGAAGCGAGGTCAGGAAAACCGGGCCATCGATCATATTCTATTGAGTGACGGCATTTCTTCTGTTTCAATCTACATCGATCAGTTGATGAATGAGGTTTTCACCGCCCAGCCTAGAAGGTTCGGCGCCATCAACTCCTACACGCGCAAACTGGATGGATACCGGGTGACCGTCATGGGCGAAGCCCCGGCCAAGACCGTGCAATCCATCGGTAACGGCATTCACTGGCAGGATTCACCGCAACGATGATCGAAGAAGAAGCTTATGTGGCGGAGGTCGCAGGCGACCGGGTATGGATAGAAAAGTCCCGCCAATCGGCCTGCTCGAGTTGCTCGCAATCCTGTCCCAGTTCCCTGGCCGGCAGCCTGTTTACGGCCAAATCGGTTCGTTTGACGGTGAAGACGGATCTGGATCTCAAGCCCGGCGACCGCGTCATGGTGGGTCTGGCGGAAGAGGTTTTGGCCGCCGGTTCATTCCTCGTCTATTTATTGCCCCTGTTCGCGCTTTTCTCGGGGGCCTTGTTCGGCAAATGGTTAGGCGGCACAGACGGAAGCAGCGCTTTGGGCGGCCTGCTGGGCCTGGTCTCTTGTTTCATCGGTCTGAAAGCCGCCGGCGTGTTCGAGCGGACGCATTATCAGCCGATGATCCTGCGTAAAATCGATTAATTCCTTAAACTTTTCCCATTCAGCCTTGAGTCAAACGATGACTTCGGAGTTTGTCATGTTCAAAAGAATGCAGGTGGTCGCTTTGCTGTCCGCCAGCCTGATCGTTTTTCCCATGTTTGCGAATGCGGTCGAGTTGCCGGATTTCACCGGTTTGGTGGAAAAAAACAATACCGCCGTCGTCAACATCAGCACGTCGCAGAAAATTGCCGCCAACGAACAGCTGCAATTACCGGAGGGCTTGGATGTTCCCGAGGGGAGCCCGCTGGATGAATTCTTCAAGCATTATTTCGGCGAGGGTGGACCGGGCGCTCCCGGCGGCAATGGCGACGGACAACCCAGCGAGGTGAAATCCTTGGGTTCCGGCTTCGTCATTTCATCCGACGGCTATGTCATTACCAACCATCATGTGGTGAAGGACGCCGACGAGATCATCGTCCGTCTCCAGGACCGCCGCGAATTGGTGGCCAAAATCGTGGGTTCCGACAAGCGCAGCGATATCGCTTTGTTGAAAATCGACGCCGCCAACCTGCCGGTGGTCAATCTGGGATCTTCGGAAAACCTGAAGGTCGGTTCCTGGGTGCTGGCCATCGGTTCGCCTTTCGGCTTCGAGCACTCGGTGACGGCGGGCATCGTCAGCGCCAAGGGCAGAAGTCTGCCTAGCGATAACTATGTGCCTTTCATCCAGACCGATGTGGCCATCAATCCCGGCAATTCCGGAGGCCCCTTGTTCAACATGGACGGCCAGGTGATCGGCGTCAATTCACAGATTTACAGCCGGACCGGCGGTTTCATGGGACTCTCCTTCGCCATTCCCATCGAGGTGGCGATGAAGGTGGTGGAGCAATTGAAGACCCAGGGGCATGTATCCCGCGGCTGGCTGGGGGTGCAAATCCAGGATGTCACCCGCGAATTGGCGGAATCGTTCGCCATGAAGAAGCCCCAGGGCGCCCTGGTTTCCAAGATCCTGCCCAAGAGCCCGGCGGAGGCGGCGGGATTGCAAATCGGCGATATCATTACCGAATACAATAAACAGGAAATCACCACTTCGGCGTCCTTGCCTCCCATGGTGGGCATCACCAAGATCGGCGAATCGGCGAGCTTGAAAGTGATTCGTCAGGGACAGGTCAAGGAGGTTCAGGTCAAGATCGGCAGTCTGCCCGATGACGATCATCCGGTATTGGGAAGTGCCGAACCGGAAGGCAAAGCGGTCGATCGCCTGGGCTTGAGCGTGTCGAACATCAGCCCGGAGCAGCGGGAGCAGCTGGATGTGGCCCATTTCGGTGTCTTGGTCCATGAGGCCAAAGCCGGCCCTGCTTTCGATGCAGGCATCCGCCGCGGCGATGTGATCCTGCGCATCCAGGATCAAGTCATCAAAGACGTGAAACAATTCAACGAGGTAGTGAAAGGACTGCCGAAGGGTAAATCGATCGCCGTGCTGGTGCAGCGCCGCGGCGGCTCCTTGTTCCTCGCCATGAAACTCAAAGACTGAATCCGTGACCGATCTCAAACAGATACGCAATTTTTCCATCATCGCCCATATCGACCATGGCAAGTCCACCCTGGCCGATCGTTTCATCCAGATTTGCGGAGGTTTGAGCGAACGCGAAATGGCCAACCAGGTGCTCGACTCCATGGACATCGAGCGCGAGCGGGGCATCACCATCAAGGCGCAGAGCGTGACTTTGGATTACCAGGCCAAGGATGGCCAGATCTACCAATTGAATTTCATCGATACGCCGGGACATGTGGATTTTTCCTACGAGGTTTCCCGTTCTTTGGCTGCCTGCGAAGGGGCGCTGCTGGTGGTGGATGCCGCCCAGGGGGTGGAGGCGCAGAGCGTGGCCAACTGCTACACGGCCATCGAACAGGGGCTGGAAGTGCTGCCGGTGCTGAACAAGATCGATCTGCCCTCCGCCGATCCCGACAAGGTGGTCAGGGAGATCGAGGAAATCATCGGCGTGCCCGCTCAGGATGCGGTGAAAATCAGCGCCAAGACCGGTTTTGGCGTCATCGACGTGCTGGAGCAGTTGGTGGTGAAGATCCCCCCGCCGCAAGGCGATGCCGAGGCCCCGCTCCAGGCCCTGATCATCGATTCGTGGTTCGACAACTATCTGGGAGTGGTGTCCCTGGTGCGAGTGATGAACGGGACCATGAGCCGAAAACAGAAGATCACCCTCATGTCGACCGGCAAGAGTCATCTGGTCGACAAGCTCGGCGTATTCACGCCGAAACGGGTGGAAAAAAATGAGCTGGGGCCTGGGGAAGTCGGTTTCATGGTGGCCTCCATCAAGGATATTTTCGGCGCACCGGTGGGCGATACCATCACCGCGACCGACCATCCCGCCACCCAGCCTTTGCCGGGTTTCCAGCAGGTGCAGCCGCGCGTGTTCGCCGGCATCTTCCCGGTGGAAGCCGACGATTACGAGAACCTGCGTGAAGCCTTGAGCAAATTGCGGCTGAACGATGCCGCCCTGCAATACGAACCGGAAACTTCCCAGGCTCTGGGCTTCGGTTTTCGTATCGGTTTCCTCGGCATGTTGCACATGGAGATCATCCAGGAGCGGCTCGAGCGCGAATACGATCTGGATCTGATCACTTCCGCGCCGACGGTGGTTTACGAGGTGACCACGACCCAGGGTGAGACGGTTCGCATCGACAATCCTTCCAAACTGCCGCCGCCCAATGAGATCGAGGACATCCTCGAGCCCATCATCCAGGCCAATATCCTGGTGCCGCAGGAATATCTGGGGGCGGTCATCACCCTGTGCATCGACAAGCGCGGGGTGCAGAAGAAGATGCATTATCTGGGCAACCAGGTGTCGGTGAGTTTCGAGTTGCCCTTGAGCGAAGTGGTGATGGATTTCTTCGACCGGCTGAAATCGGTGAGCCGAGGTTTCGCCTCCTTCGATTACGAATTCCTGCGTTTCCAGTCGGCGCCCATGGTCAAGGTGGACATCATGATCAACGGCGAGCGGGTGGATGCCTTGTCCCTCATCGTTCATCGGGATATCAGCCAGACCCGAGGCCGCGATCTGGTGGAGAAGATGAAAGACCTCATTCCGAGGCAGATGTTCGAGGTGGCGATACAAG
This sequence comes from Methylococcaceae bacterium, assembly GCA_028711365.1. Classification (GTDB taxonomy): domain Bacteria; phylum Pseudomonadota; class Gammaproteobacteria; order Methylococcales; family Methylococcaceae; genus Methylumidiphilus. The sequence goes on along the minus strand of JAQTSI010000087.1, from coordinate 1,343 downwards.
CCGCCATCGGTTCCAAGATCATCGCCCGCTCCACGGTCAAGGCCATGAGCAAGAATGTGTTGGCGAAATGCTACGGCGGCGACATCACCCGCAAGAAAAAACTGCTGGAAAAGCAGAAAGCCGGCAAGAAGCGCATGAAGCAGGTAGGCAAGATCGATATCCCGCAAGAAGCTTTTCTCGCCGTTCTCCGAGTCAGCAAGGATTAAACCATGGATTTCGATTTTTCATTTTTTCTGGTGGTGGCGAGTCTCCTGACTGGTCTGGTTTGGGGGGGATGGGCCTTGTATCTCAAGCTTCAGCCACAGTCGCTGCGACCGGAACCGATTCTGGTCGAATATGCCCGTTCGTTTTTTCCGGTCATTTTCTTCGTCCTGCTGTTGCGCGCGTTTCTGGTTGAGCCTTTCCGCATCCCCTCGGCTTCGATGATGCCGACCCTGCTGATCGGCGATTTCATCCTGGTCAACAAGTTCACTTACGGGATCCGGTTGCCAGTGCTGAACCAGAAGATCATCGAGATGAACGAGCCAAAGCGCGGCGATATCGTGGTTTTCCGTTTCCCCAAAGATCCTTCGGTGAACTACATCAAGCGGGTCATCGGTTTACCGGGCGATCGCATCGGCTATTTCAACAAACAGATCTTCGTCAACGGCAAGCCGGTGAAATCGACTCCCTTGGCCGAATATCGCGGAGCCGGCCAGGGGGCCAATGCGACCGGCGCCATATTGCTGACCGAAGATCTGGAATCGGTGAACCACGATATCTTGATCCATCAAGGCCAAGCTTCCAGGGAAGGCGAATTCAGCGTGCCGGCCGGGCAGTATTTCGTCATGGGCGATAACCGCGATAACAGCAACGACAGCCGCTACTGGGGCACGGCGCCGGAAGCCAATCTGGTCGGCAAGGCCTTTTTCATCTGGATGAATTTCGATTGGGCACTCGGCGGTTTCCCCGTGGATTTCTCCCGCATCGGCACGAGTTTGAAATGACATCAATCATGGGGGGATAGGCAAATGACACATCAACCATCCAGACAAAAAGGGATGACCCTCATCGGCTTTTTGCTGATGCTCACGGTAGCGGGATTTTTCGTGTTGCTCGGATTGAAACTGTTTCCGATCTATCTCGAGCATTTCCAGATCAAGTCATCGCTGACTTCCTTGAAGAGCGACCCCGAGTTCGCCTCGAGATCCCGGGATGAGATTCTCTCTGCATTGGAGAAACGCTGGGACATCAACGGGATCACCAGGGTCGACGCCAGGAAGGATGCGGTCATCGAAAAGAGTTTCAGACATGTGAAGGTGCGGGTCGCATACGAGCGAGTGGAACCCATCGTGGGCAACGTC
>JAQTSI010000086.1 GCA_028711365.1 Methylococcaceae bacterium | reverse complement strand
GGCAGTTGGCGTAAACCGCCCTTCCCGTGGTTTGCTCCAGATCATCACCGTCTTGTACCGTCACTTCCTCGCGGCTCACATGCTGGCCGCGTTGCCTATCCACTTCCACCTTCGCGGAAATAACCCCGCGCTTGTTACTGACCGCCAGCAATTTCACATAAGCCTTGTTGTGTCCGCCGTCCACTTGCAGGGAGGCCACTTCGATTTGCTTCACCAGCTTGCGCTCGTAAGCGTCCACCGCGTCGAGCCGGTAAACCATGTTGTGCTTTTCCACATGGGTGGCTGAGTAACGTAGCGTACAGAGGGGATTCATCGCGCCTAACGCTTGCTTGCCTTGGCCCTGCAAGCCCCCGTCCACGCTTTGCGGCTCGTCCACGATGATGATGGGGCGAGTGGACTTGATAAGATTAATGGGCTTCTCGCCGCCGGTTTTCTCGCTGTCCTTGTAAAGGTTGTTCACGTCCTTCTTGTTGATGGCCCCGACCGTCACCACCATGATCTGGATTGCCGAACTGGTGGCGAAATTACGCACCTGGCCGAGTTTGGAGGAGTCGTATTGAAAAAACTCGTAGCCCTTGGCCCCCGGATACAGGCTCTCGAAGTGGTCGCGGGTGGTTTCCAGTGTTTTGTTGGTGCCTTCCTTGATCGCCACGGAAGGCACCACCACCACGAACTTGGTGAAGCCGTAGCGTTTATTTAGCTCAAAGGCCGTGCGCAGGTAGACATAGGTCTTGCCCGTGCCGGTTTCCATTTCCACGGTGAAATCGCCAGAAATCAGCGACGGGGAAGGCTTGAGGCCATTGCGAAGCTGGATCTCGCTCAAGTTGCCCAGAATCTCGTCATCCAATAATTGCAGGCGGTTGCCGATGCCTAATTGCGATTCGTCAAACTCCAGGCTTCCTTGTTGCGGCACTGAATCGGGAGACAGGTCTGCCGGATAAGCGAGAGAGGGAGCCTGCATCGTGACGGTGAATTCCGTGCGGCAAATTTCCTGCCCACGGAACAGGTCACAGACCGACTCGATGGCGGCGTGCTGGTAATCCAGGTTGGGTTCAAAGTGGAGTTTCATGGTTTCTGCTTGTTCATCAATTCGTGACGCACTGGGCCACGAATTGGAAATGCCTGATTAAACCAACCTAACGCCATGCCCGGTTTAGGGAAGCTCGGATTAAGTCCTTCGACAAGCTCAGGACGAACGGTAAATAGTTGATTCCGTTCGTGGTGAGCTTGTCGAACCATGAACGGAATCAACTTGTTCAGAGCTTCCTTAAGGCGATTTCCGGCTATTTCAGATTCGCCACATGCGATGTGGCGAATCTCAGCGCCTACTGGCTACGCTGTGCAATTTCTTCCAGCAATGCCAAACCCCGTTCCGGATTACCCCGTGCCGCACGTTCTCGAAAATGTTGTTCCGACTTTATTTCATGGAGGTTATGCCGGGCCATTTCGACCAGTAGCGATTCTGTCGAAACATGACGCATGGCAGCGGCTTGTTGTAACTCGGAAAACAGAGAGTCGGGTAAATCAACGGTCATTATGGTCATGGTGAAGCTCCTCTATCCCCGCCCTGAAAATCACGAATATTCTCGGTGACGATAAACTCGGCACCGCCCGCTAGGGCCAGTTCCAGCACATGATTGTCTGCCTCGTCGCGCAAGTTCGGACGCCAGGTGAAATAAACCGGCTGCCAGCGGCAAACCGCCAGAAAGTCATCCAACAACGCCTCGCGCTTTTCTGGTGAGAGCAAGTAGCGTGGTTCCAGTTCCGGGCGGTGCAGCAAGGATTCGTACTCGGCCAGCAAAGCAGAGCCAACCAAGGGTGTCGCCTGCTGCTTGAAACAGGCCGCCATCGCTTGATGGGCCGGGCCGGTTCCCATCATGGCGGAAACCAGAATATTGGTGTCCAAAACAACGACAGGGGTCATTATAAACTCCGCACGTTGGTTAATCCGTGCTGCTGGAGGATGGCGGTGAGGTTGGTTTTTGCCACGTCATCGGCGAAGGCGCTGTCGCGGAATACCAGTTGGGTGTCGCCCGCCGGGGCCAGTTGCCGGTGCCATTCCACGATGCCAAAAGCCAGCGGTTCGACTTCATCGTCTTTGATTTGCGGGGCCAGGCAGACCAGCAACACGCCCGCGCCGATGCTGTGGACTTCAAGCTCCCTTCGCCCATCGGGGGAGGAATTGGGGGAGAGGACAATTTTCCGGGTTTCAATCGGCACGGTCAGTTCCAATCCCAGCTTGAGCAGTAATTCAAACAGAATATCCTGTTCCGTGCGGTCGTCTTTCAGGTGTTCGGTGGCGTCGAACAGGGATTGGGCCAGATCGTCCGGGTTCGGGTCCCAGGCGCGGATGTTGGAGGAATCGAGCTTGAAGACACGAAAACCTAAATCTAATTCCCCTCGCCCATTGGCCGATGGGTGGGGGCTGAGTTCGTTATCCTCAAATGACGCAGGTTCACCCTGATGAATTTCAAAGAGATCATTGGTCTGATGTTTTTCTTTATCTGCGCCCATCTGCGAAATCTGCCGGTTTGCCTTTATTTTGGCGACGGCGCGACGGAGGCGTTCTTTGGCGATGTCGGCGATGGTGCGTAACGAGTCGGTGCCTCCATTCAAAAATTCCGGCAACTGCACCAATATGCACTGCCGGTTTCCGCCATCCTCTTCGTTTTGGCGAAATACGGCATCCATCGTCGAACCTGTACCCGCGAAGAAATCCAGCACGATGTCCGGTGGCCCCTTACGCTGCTTTTGTCGCGGCGGTGCTGGAGTCGCCGCGTAATGCCCCCGCACATCGCTTACCTCTGCGAAGCTATCGTCCTCCTCTTCAGCTTCGCCCGGTGCTGTGGCCAGTTGCAGGATTCGACGAATCAGGCGGGTAGGTTTGGGGGTATCGAAGACAACATCGGAGTTAGGGAAATCGACCAGTGAGATAAGCTCTTTCTTGGCCTCTTGGGTATGGCCAACTTCTTGGTAAGTCCACAGGGTTTGAGGCACACGACCGCTTTGGACCTCTGAGAGAAATCGCTTAAGACGCGGCATATTGTTGCCATCAGCTCCCCACCAGATTCGCCCATCTCGGTCCAGATCATCAAAGTTGTCTTTTGAAACAGCCCAATAACGCCCAGAGGGTGGCCCGGCTATCTCACGACCTGAAGGACATGTCACAGGGTAAGTACCTGCTCCGTAGTAGTTTCTGGCGGAGACGTCTCCAGAAGTCCAAGGGCCTCGTGGATCGTTGTCAGGGTTGACATAACGGGCTTCCATTTCCTCGGTACGTGGTAGTAAGCGGGGCATCCAAATTTCCGAATCCTTGGCATACACCACAATATAGTCGTGGTCTTCCGAAAAATGCCGTGCAGTATTCTTGGGCGAAAAGACCTTTTGCCAGATTACCGTGGTGATGAAGTTTTCTCCGCCAAACACCTCATCCATCAGCGCACGCAGGTTCTGTACTTCGTTGTCGTCACAGGAGATGAACATTACCCCATCCGTTTTGAGCAGATTCCTCGCCAGTTTCAAGCGGGGATACACCATATTCAGCCAGTCGGTATGAAACCGTCCGCTGGCCTCGGTGTTGCTGCTGATTTTCCTGCCGCCTTCGGTCTGGCCGGTGAGTTCCAGGTAGTTTTTGATGTTGTCACGGAAATCGTCCGGGTAAACGAAGTCCTTGCCGGTGTTGTAGGGCGGGTCGATGTAAATCAGCTTGACCTTGCCGGCATAGCTCTTTTGCAGGAGCTTCAAGACTTCCAGATTGTCGCCCTCGATCATCAGATTCTGCGTGGTGTCCCAGTCCACGCTGTCTTCCGGACAGGGGCGCAAGGTGCCGGTGGAAGGCGTCAACGCCAGTTGCCGGGCGCGGCGCTTGCCGTGCCAGTTGAGGCCGTACTTCTCCTCCCGCTCCTCCACCGCCCCGCCGAGCAGTTGTTTCAATACCTCAAAGTCGATCTTCCCCTCGGTGAAGGCTTCGGGGAACAGGGTTTTGAGTTGGTTGATATTGTCGGCTATGAAATCGGCGCTATGGGTTTCCGGGGAGGCGGCGGTGAGTTTTTCCATGGGTTCAATCCTTAGAGCTTGATAGTTCAAGAGTAGCCAGGGGCAGGAACAGGCACAAAGGGTTATCCACAGTCGGGATGAACCCGAGTCGTTGATAAAACGCCTCGGCTTTTTCATGCTTGGCATCGACGACCACTGCATAAAGCCCGACTTGCCGCGAAAATTCCAGCGCCAGGCGCAAGGCGAACGCCAGCAAGTCTTGGCCTATGCCCTGGCCTTGGTGGCGGGTATCCACCGCCAGGCGGCCCAAGCGCAATATCGGCACGGGGTCGCGCGGCAGTTTGAGCTTGGGTGGCAGTTGCGCCGCCGCCACTTGGCCGACGCTGACCATCACAAAGCCCAGCACGCTCGCGCTGTCGTCCGCCAGCGCGACATAGGTTTTTCCCAAGCCTTTGCGTTGCTGCTGGCCGGCCTGCTGGCGCAGGAACTGGTTTAGCGCCGGTTCGCCACAGTCAAACCCCTCGCGGCTATGGTGCGCGGCCAGTAATTCAATGCGCATCAGGCTTAAGCCGCGCCATGAGTTCGCGCAGGGCTTCGTTGGGCGGGGGCGGATTCTCGCAGGCGCTGACAAAGGCCTCGAATGCTTGCTGCGACAACAACAAGGTGTCGTTGTCGGCGACGACATGACGAGCCGCTTCGTAGGCGTGTTGCAGCATGAATGCGGATACGGTGGTGCCCATCAAGGCGGCGGCGCGTTCGATCATGGCCTTAGCTTCGGCGCTGGTGCGCAGGTTGATGCGGGTGGGGTCGGTGGCGGACATGGCGGCAAGCTCCTATCGGTGGATGCGCCTATTGTACGTCATTATGACTTACAGTTCAGGATTTCATTGCGGCAAGCCTTTGGGTGATGGCCGCTAGTTTGCCTTCCAGCCGTTTGATCTCTAGGTTCAGTTCCACCCGGCGGTTGATCTGCTTTTCCTTGGCCGCCTGGGCGCGCAGTGCGGTGAGTTCTTGTTGAAGCCGGGCATGGGTTTCCAGTCCTTCGCGCAAGCTTGCCGAATGGCGGAATCCGGCGTAGTGAATGTGCCCGTAACCTGCGCCGCTTCCAAGCCCACCAAGCGGTCAATCCATCCTTGGTAAAATTGCTGGCGGGCAACGTTGATAGTGGGAGGCTGGCAAGGAATAGCGCTTCTTGTGCCGTCAGTGCATCCGGGCGGGGTTGTCCGATGCATGTCTTCCATGACCACCCTGCCCTCCTCGCCCTGTGACCAGCGCTTGTGGGCCAAGGAAAGACTGATGGTTTCGCCCTGCCCTGCCAGCAACACCAGCGGATAAGGAATGGCGCGGTGGATCAGTTCAGTAAAACGTGCGGCCTTTCAAGCATATCCATGAATCGGGTCGGCTTACGATCTAGCTCTTCCAGGGCCAACCAGCGTTTGAATTGAAGCTGCGCCTGGCGGACGGTTGTTTCGGTACCGGGAATTCCGTGATCAAATAGCGCGGTATCGTCGCCTTCGGTCACGAAAGCGATTTGATTCTTGAGCTCGGCAAGACGATTGTCACAGGCGTAGCTGAGAGCATGAGCACGCGGGTCTTGACGCCTTCCTGGATGATGCGCCGCATGAGCCGATCAGCGGGTCTCGCGGTCTCCGCGGTGAGCCACTGTTGTTCAAGGGCAATGATTTTTCCCGGACGGAAATCCTGGCAGCAGCGGTTTGATCTCGTCCACATCACGAGCATTCGTGGCTACAATCCCGAGCTTTCGAACAACCCCACCTTGTCCGCCACCAGTTGAACCGTGATGGTCTTGGGGGCCTTGCCCCAGGTGCAGTTCTTGACGACCACCACCGTTTGGCACTGTTCCGGCTGCCCCAAAAGCTGGGTCACTTCCTCATAGCTCATGCCCACTTTGAGCTTGTCATAGTTTTCCTTGTTGACCTTGCTGCAACCCGTAATGACGAAAAAAAACAGGGTGAGCATGGTAATGAACAAGCATCGGGGCAATGTGTATTTTTCGTTCATGCTTAAAATCCGGGCAGGGAGAATCGATGAAAATATTCAGGCATCAGTGTAGCAAACCGGGGCATATTCGGCGATGGTGGAACTCTTCAGCGCTCCGGTAACTCGCATTATGCCGGCTGATCCAGCCAGCCTTCGCACCATTTTCGCATCGTCTCCAGGTGCGAACCTTCCCAATAGATTTTTCCGCAGTTCTGGCAAGTGAAAAACTCCTGGTAGTAACGCCGGGTTTTCGGCTCTAGCCGGTCGAGGATATCCGCCTTGGCGATAGGTTTCATCAACCCATTGCACATCAGGCAGCGCGCAAAGGGGTTGATCTGGCGGCGCAAGTCGAAATGGCGGATGATTTCCTCGGTTTGCCGCTGCGGCTCCACCGAACGCACCCAATAACCGTGGGTGATGCGTTTGGCGTAAAGCAGACGCCGGTCGCGGGTCAGCACGATGCGTTTCTCGCCAGCGGCGATGTCGGCGATCTCGCTATCATGGTAACGGTTGCTGTAAAGGGCGTCGAAACCCAAAAGCCGAAGGCGGCGGGCCAGTTTGCCCAGGTTCACGTCGAGCACAAAGGCGGTGCGGCGCAACGGGGCTTCGCGCAATCGGACCAGGGGAGTGACGTCGAAACTTTCGAACATCGGGTACACCGCGACGCGGTCGCCGGCTTGCAGTGGGTAGTCGAATCCCACCGACTGGAGATTGACGATGATCAGTTCGACCTCGGTATGGGGAATACCGAACACCTCGATGGGATCCTTGATCCCGGGATGGCCATTGAATCGATATTCCAACGTCCGCTTGCGCAAGGGCGGCGGCAGGAAATCGTTCAGTTCCTCGTAGAAACGGAATTCGGCGCTGTGTTCCCGGCTCATGCGACAGGGATCAGCCGAATTTCAATATCTTGGCCCACGAATTCGGCTTGGCCAGATCCAGCGGGTTTGCGCAGCCTGCAAGATCGACGATCCTGGTTGAGCGCCATGGCTTTCAGGGATGACACCTGCGTGCGATTTGGGCCTTCATGTCAAGAGATTGGCGGAAGCATGGGATTCATCGGCGAGCGCCACTTCGCGTAGAATAGAACTCACTCGATCGTCCATTCATTATGCCCATGTCCAAGCACGATTCCAAAGACGCCTTCACCAAAGGCTTGCTCGAACCCATCGTCCGTTCCCTGGCCGCCAAGTTCCATCGTTTTTATTTCCGCGCCATCGAATCCATGGGCCATCACAAACGGGATATCCTGGTTTCCCGCGTGGAGAGCGCCCGCGACGGCTTGGAAGAAGCCAAGGACCAATTCCAAACCGCGCTGGACAAATTCAGCGCCCTCACCGAGTTCGACGGCGGTGAATTGGAGAACATCTATCGCCAGCTCAAGATCGAATTCGACTACAGCAAATCCAAGGCATTGGCGGTGACGGACCGCATCGACGCCGTGCAGGAAGTGGCCGAGGCCTTGTTCGCCGAGTGGGAAGAAGAATTGGAGCAATATTCCAACCGCAGCCTGCGCAATGCCAGCCGGATGAAACTCAAACAGACCCAGCAGATGTATGGCCAACTGCTCAGCGCCATGCGCCGGGCGGAAAGCAAGGTCGAGCCGGTGTTGCGGGTGTTCCAGGATCAGGTGCTGTTCCTCAAGCACAATCTCAACGCCCAGGCCATCGCTTCCTTGGAAGGCGAATTGGTCACGTTGACCATCGGTGTCGCCGGCTTGATTTCGGCCATGGAGCGTTCCATCGACCGCGCCAACGCTTTCATGCAGAATCTGAACGGCCAGAAAGCCTTGCCGGCGGAATGAGAGACGGGGCAAGCCCATTTCGGGCGGGCTTGAGGGAATAAGCCCTACAGCATCTGCGCCAGATTCCCCTTCTCTTCCAGCCAGGCCTTGCGGTCTGCGGCGCGCTTCTTGGCCAGCAGCATGTCCAGTTGGCGATCGGTTTCCTCGCCGTCATCCAGACCGAGTTGGATCAGACGCCGGGTGTCGGGGTTCATGGTGGTTTCCCGCAGTTGGGAGGGATTCATCTCGCCCAGGCCCTTGAAGCGCTGGACATTGACCTTGCCCTTGATCTTCTCCGCCTCGATGCGATCCAGCACGCCTTTTTTCTCGGCATCATCCAGGGCATAGTAGACCTGTTTGCCCACATCGATGCGATACAAAGGCGGCATGGCGACGAAGATATGGCCGGCGGCAACCAAGGGCCGGAAATGCCGCAGGAATAGGGCGCACAGCAGGGTGGCGATGTGGTTGCCATCGGAATCGGCGTCGGCGAGGATGCAAACCTTGCCATAGCGGATGTTGCCGATGTCCGCCGACCCCGGGTCGACCCCCAAAGCCAGGGCGATGTCATGGACTTCCTGCGAAGCCAGCACGCTCTCGGACTCGACCTCCCAAGTGTTCAGGATCTTGCCGCGCAAGGGCATGATGGCCTGGAATTCACGTTCGCGGGCCTGTTTGGCGGAACCGCCGGCGGAATCGCCCTCCACCAGGAAAAGCTCGGTGAGCTTGGTGTCCTGGGCTGCGCAATCCGCCAACTTGCCGGGCAATGCCGGGCCTTGGGTGATTTTTTTGCGCACCACCTGGCGGCTGGCGCGCAGGCGTTTCTGGGCGCTTTCGATGATCCAGGCGGCGATGCTCTCTCCTGCCGTCGGGTGCTGGTTGAGCCAAAGGCTGAAAGCATCCTTGACCACCCCGGAGACGAAGGCCACGCATTCGCGGGAGCTCAAACGCTCCTTGGTTTGCCCCGAAAACTGCGGTTCCTGCAACTTGACCGACAGCACGAACTGGCATTTTTCCCATACGTCTTCGGGGGCGATCTTGACTCCGCGCGGTAACAGATTGCGGAAATCGCAGAATTCACGAATGGCCTCGGTCAAGCCGGCGCGCAGGCCATTGACATGGGTGCCGCCCTGAGGGGTGGGCACCAGGTTGACATAACTTTCCGCCACCGCCTCCTTGACCTCGTCGGCCCACACCAAAGCCCAGTCGGCGGCCTCGCCGGCGGCTTCCATGGAACCGGTGAAAGGCGGCTCGGGGAGGCATTCGACCGGCCCGACCTGATCCAGCAGATATTCCGGCAGGCCATTTTCATAATGCCAGACGACTTCCTCGCCGCTGGCTTCTTCCCGCAACTGGATGCGTAAGCCGGGACAAAGCACGGCCTTGGCGCGCAGCAGATGCTTCAGCCGGGAAACGGAGATGCGGGGCGAATCGAAATAGCGAGGCTCCGGCCAGAAGCGGACGACCGAACCGGTATCGCGCACCTTGCAGCTTCCGATCTCGGTAAGATCGGAGGTTTTTTCCCCTTGCGCGTAGCGCATCGAATAAATCTTGCCGCCGCGGCGAATTTCCACTTCCAATCGGGCCGACAAGGCGTTGACCACGGACACGCCGACGCCATGGAGACCGCCGGAGTAGCGGTAGTTCTTGTGGGAGAATTTGCCGCCGGCATGGAGTTTGGTGAGAATCACCTCGACACCGGATATGCCTTCTTCCGGATGAATATCCACCGGCATCCCCCGCCCATCGTCGCGCACTTCCACGCCGCCATCGGCGAACAATTTCACCTCGATGGATCGGGCGAAGCCGGCCAAGGCTTCGTCCACGCTATTGTCGATGACTTCCTGGGCCAGATGGTTGGGCCTCGAGGTGTCGGTGTACATGCCCGGGCGCTTGCGCACGGGATCCAGGCCGCTCAGCACTTCGATGGCGGAGGCGTCGTATTGTTCGCTCATGATTTCTCGGTCAGGGGGTAGCCGTCGCCCGGTCACTTCGGCGCATGCGTCGAACCAGCGGTAGTCATCGTCTTTTCGGATAACACACTGGCAGATGCCCGAAAGGCGCGGCGCTCATCGTCGGAAGCATCGCGCCGGCTTTGCATCCCAAGCCGCGCTCGATGTCTTCATGAATGGGGCAAGATTCGGATGCGGCATTATAACACGCGATGACGAGTGCCTTGGGGACTGACCCGTCCCCAAACCGGGCCAGCCCGCTATTTTTCATCAACTGACGGCATCTGTGGGATAATGTTGCTTTGATTTGATACGAGATCTTTTCGGATGGTCAAGAAAGCCGTACGCTTCGAAGAATCCCTCGCCGAATTGGAACAATTGGTGGAGCGCATGGAGCAAGGCAACCTGCCGCTCGAAGAATCGCTCAAGCTGTTCGAACGCGGCGTGCAACTCACCCGCTCCTGCCAAAAAGCCTTGAAGGAAGCCGAGCAAAAGGTGCAAATCTTGCTGGAAGAAAACGGCGAACCTACATTACAGCCTTTTACCGATGAATCCTGAACACGCCCTGAAAGATTTCATAAGCGCCTGCCAGGCGCGCGTCGAAACCGCCCTCGATGCCCGGCTCCCCGCCATCAACAAGATCCCCGAGCGATTGCACCAGGCCATGCGCTACTCCACCCTGGAGGGAGGCAAGCGCATGCGCCCGCTGTTGATCTATGCCACCGGCCACGCTTTGGACTTGCCCCAAGACATCCTGGACGGCCCGGCCTGCGCGGTGGAATTCATTCATGTCTATTCCCTGATCCATGACGATCTGCCCGCCATGGACAATGACGACCTGCGCCGGGGCAAACCCACCTGCCACAAAGCCTACGACGAAGCCACGGCGATCCTGGCTGGCGATGGTTTGCAGGCTTTGGCTTTCCATGTCCTGGCTGGCGATCCCAGCATCGCCGTGCCGGCCGAAAACCGCATCGGCATGATCGAAGCGCTGGCCACGGCCTCCGGTTCCTGCGGAATGGTGGGCGGACAGGCCATCGACCTGGATTCGGTGGGCAAGGCGCTGGATTTGCCGGGGCTGGAAAACATGCACATCCGCAAGACCGGCGCCCTGATCCGCGCCAGCGTGCGTTTGGCGGCTCTGGCCAAACCGAACCTGGCAAAAGAAACCGCCGACAAGTTGGACCATTATGCCAAATGTGTCGGCTTGGCCTTCCAGATCCAGGATGACATCCTGGACGTGGAAAGCGACACCCAAACCCTGGGCAAGACCCAGGGCAAGGATCAGGAAAACGACAAACCCACCTATCCGGCCCTATTGGGGCTGGCAGGAGCGAAGGAAAAAGCCGCCGACCTACATGAACAGGCGCTGGCGAGCTTGTCCGACTTCGGTGAGAAAGCGCAATATTTGCGCGAGCTTTCCTCGTTCATCGTCCAGCGCAGAAGCTGATGACAGGCGGTCGGAAGGCCACCCGCGCGGCCAATCTTTCCTTGAAACGTCCCCCCCGGAGTTTCATAATTGGCCCTTAACTAATTTCTTATCAAGCTGCTAGGCTTTCGTCCCTTGGCCGCCGAAGCCGAATCACCGATACCGGAATGTCAAAGTCAATGAGTGAATCGAAAACTTCTTCCCTGCTGCATGGAATCAACAGTCCCGCCGATCTGCGTCAACTCCCCGAAGAACAACTCCCCAAACTAGCGGAAGAATTGCGCGCTTTTCTGTTGGAAAGCGTCAGTCAATCGGGCGGTCATCTGGCGGCGGGTTTGGGAACGGTCGATCTCACCATTGCCCTGCATTACGTGTTCAACACCCCCGACGACAAACTCGTCTGGGACGTGGGTCACCAGGCTTATCCCCACAAGATCCTCACCGGCCGGCGCGATCGCATGCACACCATCCGCAAGCAAGGCGGGGTTTCGGCTTTCCCCGCCCGCGAGGAGAACGAATTCGACACCTTTGGCGTCGGCCATTCCAGCACCTCCATCAGCGCGGCCCTGGGGATGGCCATCGCGGCCCGCCTGGACAAGAGCGACCGTCATGCGGTGGCCATCATCGGCGATGGCGGTCTCACCGGCGGCATGGCCTTCGAGGCGCTCAACCATGCCGGCGCCCTGGACGCCAATCTGCTGGTCATCCTCAACGACAACGAGATGTCCATCTCGCCCAATGTCGGCGCGCTCAACAACTATCTGGCCAAGATCCTGTCCAGCAAATTCTATTCCAGCGTGCGTGAGGGCAGCAAGCAACTGCTCATCCGCAGCATGCCCAGCGTATGGGAATTGGCCCGCCGCGCCGAGGAACATGTCAAAGGCATGGTCGCCCCCGGCACCCTGTTCGAGGAGTTGGGCTTCAACTATATCGGCCCGGTCGACGGCCACGACATGGACGTGCTCATCACCACCTTGCGCAACCTGCGCGAGTTGCCGCCGGGACCGCGCTTCCTGCATGTGGTCACCAAGAAGGGCAAGGGTTACCTGCCCGCCGAACTCGATCCTGTGGCTTACCACGGCGTGGGGTGCTTCGACCCGAGCAAGGATCACCTGCCCAAGAGCAAACCCGGCAGCCCGACCTATACCGAGGTATTCGGCCGGTGGCTTTGCGACGAGGCGGCGGTCGAATCCAAGCTGCTGGGCATCACCCCGGCCATGCGCGAGGGTTCCGGTTTGGTGGCTTTCTCGGAAAAGTTTCCCGAGCGTTATTTCGATGTGGGCATCGCCGAGCAGCACGCCGTCACCCTCGCCGCCGGCCAGGCCTGCGAAGGCTACCATCCGGTGGTCGCGATCTATTCCACCTTCCTGCAACGCGCTTACGATCAGCTGATACACGACGTGGCCTTGCAAAACCTGCCGGTGCTGTTCGCCATCGACCGCGCCGGCCTGGTGGGCCCCGACGGTCCCACCCATGCCGGCAGCTTCGATTTCAGCTATATGCGCTGCCTGCCCAATCTGGTTCTCATGGCCCCTGCGGACGAAAACGAATGCCGCCAGATGCTGCACACCGGCTTTCATCACCCCGGCCCCGCCGCGGTGCGCTACCCGCGCGGCAAGGGACCCGGCGTTGAGGTCGACAAGAAGTTGACGGCTCTTGCCATCGGCAAGGCCGAAATCAAACGGCAGGGCAAGGGCGTGGCGATCCTCGCTTTCGGCAGCATGGTCACGCCAGCCGTGGCGGTGGGCGAGAAACTCGACGCCACGGTGGTCAACATGCGCTTCATCAAACCGCTGGATGAGGCGGTAGTGCTGAGCTTGATAAAAACCCACGATTGCATCGTGACCGTGGAGGAAAATGCCATACCCGGCGGCGCGGGCGCGGCGGTGAATGAATTCCTGATCGCCCAGGGCCACCTCCCTCCCCTGCTCAACCTCGGACTACCGGACCGCTTCGTGGAACAGGGCAGCCGCGAGGAATGCCTGGCCTGCTGCGGCCTGGATGTCGACGGTATCGCCACCTCCATCACCCGATTCCTGGAGCGGACCGCCGACAGCCGGGAACAAGCATGAACCGCCTCAAGGCCAAAATCCGCGACATCCCCGATTTTCCCAAGCCGGGCATCGTCTTCAAGGACATCACGCCGCTGGTGAAAGATCCGGCGACACTCCGCCTGGCGGTGCATCAACTCCTCCATCCCTTCCTGGGCGAAAACATCACCGCCGTGGCCGGCATGGAAGCGAGGGGATTCATCTTCGGCGCCCTGGTCGCCTGGGAATTGGGACTGGGTTTCGTGCCCCTGCGCAAACCCGGCAAACTGCCTCACGAGGTGCAAACCGTCGCTTACGACCCGGAATACGGCTCCGCCGCTTTGGAGGTGCATATCGACGCCTTGGGACGAGGCGACAGGGTACTACTGATCGACGACCTGCTCGCCACCGGTGGAACCGCCAAGGCCAGTTGCGAGCTCATCGAAAACCTGGGGGCCGAAGTGGTTGCCTGTGCTTTCGTGGTCGAGCTGGATTCCCTCAAGGGCCGCGATCACCTGGCAAAATACCAGGTTCATTCCTTGCTGCATTATTCTTAAACCGTGAAACTCAGACCCATCATAGCCTTGGCTTTCATCCTGGGATTTCAGTCCCTGGCGACGAACGGTCGCGCCGATGTGACTGCCTCAACCTCCAAGCCCTCCGGGGACCTATACGCGGCGGCGGCAGCCGACGAGGACGAAGAAGACGATGAGGAAGAAGAGCAGGTCAATTACCGTGATCGCGTGCGCGAGGTCCAGCAATGGCTGAACCGTAGGGACTCCGAGCGTAAGGGCGCAGATGACGCGACGCTCCCCGCAGAACGGCCCGCACTGCCGCAACCTTTTCCGAAATATTTCCAGGACAACGGTTACGATGAGCGCGGTTTCCGCAAATGGGGAGATGACGTCCGCCTCAGGCTGCGCGACGGAGAATACCGCCCACACCGCTATTATCGCCGCCACGTCTATCGCCCTTGGCGCAGGCATGCTCATCACTATCGGCATTTCTATCCCCGCCATCGGCATCACCATTCCCGGCATGGTTGGCGCAACCACTCGCATCCTCGTCATGGCTATTCCGCCGGCAAGCATCATCGCCATGGCGCTCATGCCCACTCATCCAGAAGACCCAGGTTCGCGGGCAGAAGGCATCGTCGATAATGCCGGTTCGCTATTCCCGCACCGCGTAAACCCGATTCTTCCAGCGGCTGCGTTCGCCGCGCCAATAGCGCAGGGCGGAAGTCCAGGTCATGGCGAGATAGAGTGTGGCGATGAGCGGCAGCAAACCGGCCCACAGCGGGTTCTTGCCGTAATAGCGCAGGGTCGGCCAATAAGTCAGCATCATCCCGGCGTAAGCCACGATCGACCCAGCCTGTGCTTTGCCGCCCACCCACAACAGGCCGATCGGCCCCCAGAACAGAACTCCCATCAACAAGGTGCACAACCCCAGCCATCCGGCCGAATAGCGCAACTGGGTAAAAGCGGTGCGGGCCACCATTTCCCAGATCGGCTCCAAGGTTTCATAGCGGCGCAGGCTGGTCACGGAATGAGATTGGCCGACCCAGATCCTGTGCCCGGCCCGCTTGAATTCCCTGGCCAGGGAACAGTCATCGATGACCTGGTTCTTGATGGCGGAAAATCCACCGAGTTCGCGCAGCAAGCCGGTTTCCAGCAGGATGCAGCCACCCGCCGCCGCAGAGAAGGCACGGTAGGAGGAATTGGCCAGGCGGAAGGGATACAGCAGTTTGAAAAAATAGATGAAGGCCGGCATGAGCAGCTTTTCCCACCCGGATTCCATGCGCAGGCTGGCCATGATGGAGACGAGCCGGCAACCGTCCCGGCGCGCCTTACTCAACAAAGCCGCCGCCATGCCAGGTGCAAGCAGGATGTCGGCATCCAGCAACAACACCCAGGGCGTCCTGACTTCATCGAAGCCCTGTTGCAAAGCCCAGAGCTTCCCACTCCAATCGGCAGGCAGCGGTTTACCCTCGCGCAGGGTAAGATCAATCCCGGCCACACTCGCGGCGATTTGCGCGGTGCCATCGTCGGAACCATCATCCACCAGCACGATCTTGAGCCCCTTGCCCTGT
>JAQTSI010000085.1 GCA_028711365.1 Methylococcaceae bacterium | reverse complement strand
GCACCTGCTATCCGGTCGCCAACGCTTCCGCCAACCCGCAGATCCGCTTCCAACTGGATGCCGCCGGCCAAATCGAGAGCCTGCGCCAAATGCGCGAGCGCGGCGAGCAATGGTTCGCCATCTTCCATTCCCATCCCGCAGCCCCCGCCGAACCTTCCGCGCAGGATCTGGCCGATGCGGCCTACCCCGATGCGCTGTACCTGGTGATCTCGCTCAATACCCAAGGCGTATTGGAAATGCGCGGCTTCAGGATCGGCGCCGATCGATCCGTAGAGGAATTAAAGCTCGTGCTGAAACAGGATTAAAGATAAGGATTTATCGATGATGTTTGGGATGCTCGTCTTCAGGGTCCCCGTCTTCGTTCGAGAATCCATCGGTCAGCGTCTTCAGAAAGGCGACGAGTTCATCTTCCTCCTTCGAACTTAACGCCAAATTCCCAAGCTCCTTTTGATTGAGGTTGGCCTCGACTTCCGGGGCCGGCCAGCAACTCACCCCCGGTATCGGGTTACTGCTGGATTCGCAGCGTGGCAAAACGTCTCGGGTGTTGTAGAAGTGGACGACTTCTTTCAGGCTCTTGAAGACGCCATTGTGCATATAGGCTTTGACAAAGGATTTATCCGGCCGCTTGTCCACATTGCGCAAGGTGGGGACTCTTTGTTTGCCCTCGTTGGCGAAAGCCTCATGGGCATAATCGGCCCGGGCGGCCAGGAATCCTCCCAAGCCCGGATCGACCCAGGATTCGCCCAAGGGATTGTAGTCCGTCGCCGCCCGATAAAACGGATTTTCCGGATTCTTCGGCACGCCAAGATTGTTAAAGCGATTGTCGGTGAATAACGGCGGTTTTCCTTCCGGCGATGGCTGGCTGGTATGGCAGGAGGAACAGTGGGCTTTTCCTTCAAACAAGACGAGTCCATGGCTCTCTTGGTCCGTCAATTCGGCTTTCCCTTTTAGATAGACGTCGTACTTGGAGGAGAATTGGCTGACTTCGCGCGATGCTTCAAAGGCGGCGATGGCGAGCGCGATTCGATCATAAGTTCCGGCTGCATCCTGCTCGCAATCCAGAGAACCCTTTCCATAAGCTTTATGAAAGAGCTTTCGATAGGAATGCCCGGAGAGATGCCGCGCAAAATTCGAATGTCGCACTTTTTCGCACACCGCCTTGGCGCTCGCATTATTCTGTTCCAATGGATTCAAAAAGGGCCCTTGGGCTTGGTCGGCCGCCGGGTTGCCCAACTTCTCGCCAGTTGCCCGGCCATCCCAGAAATTGCCGCCCACGAACTCCGTTGCGTCGATATGAAACACCGGGCTTAACGGCGCATAGGCAGCGCTAGGTGGTTTGCGATTCCCGAAGCGCCCGGGCACGGCTCCCTCATAGACACTTCCCTGTGCATTGATCGCTTGATCAGGCCCGGTCCAGCCGACGGACGGGCCATGGCAGGAGGCGCAAGCTTGCCCGCGGGGAGTCGATAAATGGGTATCGAAGAATAATGCTTTGCCTAATAGCTGCTGATATGTCAACCCGGATTCGGCTTTTACTTCGACATTACCTGAACATAGCGCCAGCGGCAGGGCAACATAGGTCATGATGAACTTTTGTTTCATGGCTAGTCCTCGACGGGGTTAATAGTTGTCGCATTTGCTCACAAGGAATCAAGAAATACCCTGTGGCGATAACTTTTTACACCCCATATATTGCAGAAACAAGTACCACACGAGGAGACCACAAAATAAATAACATCAAAACAAAATTATTATCAATACCGAATATAAAACGCCGCGCTAAATACCTCATATACCATGGCATATAACCCATTCGTTCAGCCGATGAATCGGCAACCCAGCGATTCTCCGCAGACGAGATAGCCGCGGAAGCAGGACAGCGATCCACGCTTGAGAGGTGATTTACCCGGATAAGGAAAACGAGGCCGGCCAAAACCGGAAAGATGCCACTGCCCCCGGATGACGGCCAATATTGTTGAATTAGTGCTTTTGCTCGTCTTTCCGGCAGGGAGCGCCGGAACCCAGACGCTCAGGATGACGGGCGGAGTCACGCCCAATCGCAAACGGTTGCTTGAGTCGCAACCCTTCCCTGTCGACTGGATACCGGCAATCCGGTATGACGGCTTGTTTCAACAGCATTGCGGGTGACGGTCGAATTCAGGCGGTCAACAACGCGTAACGCGCCAGCCGCGTGAGGCTATCGTCCAGCCAGACGCCCACATGCGCACGCAGCACCACCGGATCGTCCGGGGCGGACGGATCGGCCTGCGGCAGGGTCAGGGTGCCGGCCGCCACCCGCGCAGTGAGTTCATCGAGCAGTTCGACGCGGCTTCGCCGGCCGTCGAGCAGGGTCAGCAGGGCTCGGCTGAAAGGCACCAGGTTGATGACTTCATGGCGCAGATTGGTGACCAGCGACCGCTCCGCCGCCTCGTCCACGGCCCACGCACTGGCGACCGGAAGGGCGCTGACCTGAGAGACGCAGGGCGGCTGCCAGCTATGCAGATCGATCAGCCCCGACAGAAAACACTGCAACAGGTCATGCGCCAGGGGCGTGCGCAGCATCGCCGGGTCGGAATCCGGCAGCCACGGCGCCGCCTGTTCACAGGCGGCATCGAACAGTTCATCGACCGCCCAGCCCAGCGGCCACCGTTGCGCCAGCAGGCCAAGCGCAGCCTTGGTGAGGGGGTTGTCCGTCGCACCCTGTGCGCCACCCTTGATGCGAAAGTTCACCGCCACACCGGGCCGCAGGTCGATGGCGGGTTCGGCCTGCGCACCGCTGGCGATATACAAGCCAGCCAGCGAGTCTGCCGACAAGGCATGATGCGGCCGAGCGCCGGCCTTGCACAGCAGGGTCTGGCGAAAGTGCCGGTTACGCATGAAGTCCAGATTCTGCTCGAACTGCAGGATGTCGCGACTCATCTCGTGCAGTGCTTGCGCCATCGGCTGGGGTAATCGCAGGGTCAGCATGTTGGAAAATTCGGCCTCCGCCAGATACTGCAAGCCGGCGTTCTGCGCATATTCGATGAACTGATGGAAATACATCGGCTCATTGTTCGGCTCGAGCACCTCATGGTAGAGGTACCAGTCTTCGCTGACGCGCAGCCGTTCGACTTCGCTCGTGAACATTTGGGCATAGGCGTCGCCTTCCTGCGGCATCGCCGTCACCAACTGATCGAGCAATCGGCGCGCCTGCGCGACGCGTTCGGCGGGAGATGCGTCTGGCGTGGCGTGATAGCCCAGCATGTGTCGCACGGTGCCGCGAATGTTCCAGCCGGGGTAAGTGTTGTAGCTGATATAGGCCACCCCCTGCTCGCCGAGCTGCCGCGAAGCGATCCTCAGTATCTTGTCCCGTACCTCGGGAGGAACCCAGGAGAACACGCCGTGGCAGATCAGGTAGTCGAAGTTTCCCCAACTCTCGTCGATGTCCAGGATCGACGCCTGTTCGATGCGCACATTGTTCAAGCCCAGCCGGACGATCGTCCGCCGCCCGCTTTCGACCTGCGCGGCCGACAAGTCCACGCCGACAAACTCGCTGTCCGGCAGGGCATAGGCCATGGGAATCAGATTTCCGCCCGCCGCACAACCGAGTTCCAGCACACGGCAGCGGGCAATGTCCGGCGGCGTCAGGCCGAAGATGCGCGCGATGCTGGCCAGACGATCCGGGTGCGACTGCGCGAAGGCCTGACTGTAATAGGGGATGGCGTCGTAACCGCTGGGGTCGTTCGCCATGTCGGCGATGTTCGAAGTCATGGGAAGGGCATCCATGGGGTAAGGGGAAAAGCCGATGTCGTTACCCTCCTCTCCCGAAAGGGTTCCTTAGGTTTCAATCGATTTTGCGGTCGGCAGGAGAATATCGGGCCAAAGACGTTGCCCGGCCGACAGGATTATTTTTCCACGGGTTCGATGGCTTGAAACGGTCCTATGATCACCTCGCCTTCGAAGCCTTTCGCTCTCATGCAATCGGCGAAATTCGCATCGTCGTGGTGGCCGGCCAGCCGGGTATCGGTTCCTTTCCGGGTGACGGTTGGCGCCCGTGAAGTCCGTTCGTGACATGCCTTCTGCGCGGCGAGCAAAGATTCGGCCCCGCTGTCCGGTTTCCAGCCGAGTTTTTCCATGCAGATCAGATAGCCGACAGGGTCATGACCGGCATCGAGTTCGAGTTCGGTGACATTGGCCACATTGGTCCGAACCTTGGGTGTGATGGCAGTCTGCCCGCGGCAGGTTTGGGCGTCCCGGTGATAGCGCGCCAAAGCAACACCCTCCGGAGGTTTCGACGCGATAGTGCAACCCACAAGCAGCACCGCCATCCCCAACGCGGGTCCGAAAGTCATCCGCCGGTTAAGGCAATTCCTACTGCGGGTCCGTTGCATCCGAATCGGCCAATTCATGGGTAAACCCTCGATTTGCGTGCATGTCCTGACTTTTCCCCCATCATCAAGCAGCGATCCGCTCCACCTTGGGCGCCGGTTTTTGCCGCGCCTGCCACAGATCATAATCGGCCTGCATCCGTAGCCAAGATTGCGCCGTCGGGCCATTCATCCAAGCTTCCAGGCGCAAAGCCATATCAGCGGAAATCGCCGCCTTGCCATTGATGACGCGTGACAAGGCCACGCGCGAAACGCCCAACTGACGCGCCGCCTCGGTGACGCCAAGGCCCAGTTCGGGCAATACGTCTTCTTTTAAGATTGCCCCCGGATGGGGCGGGTTATACATCGCCATGATAGGCCTCGTTAGTGGTAGTCCTGGTAATCTACCAAGATCGCGTCTTCTCCCTCAAAAGCGAAGGTCAGCCGCCAATTGCCATTGACCTTCACCGCCCAATGCCCCTCAAGATCATACTGGAGAGGGTGCAACCGCCACCCGGCGACATCCATTTCGTGCGCATCCCTCGCAGCATCCAGCACGGCCAGTTGTCGCGCCAGTTTACCGGCATGTTCGGCCTGAATGCCGGCTTTCGATCCGGTCTCGAAAAATTGCTGAATGCCCTTGTGGCGGAAGCTTTTGATCATGATTCGAGTGTATCGCCTAGCAATACACCGCGCAATCCCCCCCCGTGCAGGCTCTCATGCCCGCTCAGGTGGCATGAGCAACCAAGAAAATGGTGTGCATGGAACACAGGGCCACCCTTCAGGACGCACAAGATTAAATAGAGTTGTTCCCGGCGTGCAGCCCTTGAAAATCAAGCCTTCTCGGCTTCTTTGAGCTTCAAAGGAGCAAAAAACGCTTGCGAATACTGTCAAAATTTCGTTATCAGTTTGATTTATATAAAGCTAACAGCGGGAACAACTCTAATGTTTAGAATACCTTGCGTATTTAGGGATTCCCACGCCGCTACTCCACGGTCACCGACTTGGCCAGATTCCTCGGCTGGTCTACGTCGGTGCCCTTGATCAAGGCGACATGATAGGCCAGCAGTTGCAAAGGGATGGTATAGACGATGGGAGCGACGATCTCATCGGTTTCCGCCACCCGCAGCAGGTTGACGTTGGGTACGCTTTCCATGGGCGCATGGACATCGGCGAAGACATAGAGTTGGCCTCCCCGCGCATGGACTTCCTGTAGATTGGATTTCAGCTTTTCCAGCAGTTCGTTGTTGGGGGCCACGGCGATGACCGGCATATCGCTGTCGATCAGCGCCAAGGGGCCATGCTTCAATTCGCCGGCAGGATAAGCCTCGGCATGGATGTAGGAGATTTCCTTGAGCTTGAGCGCGCCTTCCATTCCCACCGGGTATTGCGCCCCGCGTCCTAGATAGAGGGCATGATGTTTGTCGCCGAAGCGCTCGGCCCACTGCTCGATCTCGGCTTCCAGATCCAGTGCATGCCGGATCTGAGCGGGCAGATCTTCCAATTGGCGGATGATGTTGGCTTCTTCCTCGGAAGACAGGCCGTTGCGCCGCCCGAGCACAATCACCAGCAACAGCAAGGCGACCAATTGGGTGGTGAAGGCCTTGGTGGAAGCGACGCCGATCTCGGGGCCGGCGCGGGTCATCAGGGTGGATTCCGATTCGCGCACGATGGAGCTTTCCGGCACATTGCAAATCGCCAGGGTGTGGGCAAACCCCATGCGCTTGGCTTCCTTGAGCGCGGCCAGGGTGTCGGCGGTTTCGCCGGATTGGGAGATGGTGACGAACAGGGTTCCCGGTTGTACGACCGGCTTGCGGTATCGGTATTCGCTGGCGACTTCCACGCCGCAGGGCAGCCCTGCGATTTCCTCCATCCAATAGCGGGCCACCATGCCGGCATGATAACTGGTGCCGCAGGCGACGATCTGCACCGCCTTGATGCTGTCGAATGACTGCTCGGCGAGGGGTCCGAAAGCGGCTTCCAACACCCGGCCATTGTAGATGCGGCCGTCCAGGGTCTTCTCGATGGCCACCGGCTGTTCGTGGATTTCCTTCTGCATGTAATGCCGGTATTCGCCGCGTTCCACCGCATCCGCCGAGAGCTTGCTCTCGTTCACAGGGCGATCGACCAGTTTGCCTTCCCGGTCGTAAATTTCCACCGTCTCGGTCGTCAATGCGACGAGATCGCCGTCTTCCAGGAAGATGAAACGCTGGGTTTCTCCGACCAGGGCGAAGATGTCGGAGGCGATGAAATTCTCGCTCTCGCCCAATCCCGCCACCAGCGGGCTGCCGTGGCGGGCCGCCACCAGAAGGTGCGGCTCCTTGGAGCTGATGACGCCGATGGCGTAGGCGCCGTCGAGGATGGTCGTCGTCTTGCGCACGGCGTCCAACAAGCCGTCGCCTTGGGCCAGGAATTCATGCACTTGGTGCACGATGACCTCGGTGTCGGTTTCCGAATTGAATCGGTAACCCTTCTGCTGCAATTTTTTTCGCAATTCGTCGTGGTTCTCGATGATGCCGTTATGCACCACCGCCACGATTTCATTGGACAAATGGGGATGGGCGTTGCGCTCCGACGGCACGCCATGGGTCGCCCAGCGGGTGTGGGCGATGCCGATCTTGCCGTCGACCGGAACTTTTTCCAGCAGACTTTCCAATTCCTTGATCTTGCCCAGGCTGCGACCGCATCGGATCTGCTCGTATTCGTCCAGCACGGCCACCCCGGCCGAGTCATAGCCGCGATATTCGAGACGGCGCAGACCTTCGAGCAATACCGGCGTCACGATACGGTGAGCGACCGCTCCTACAATTCCACACATGATTCAACCTCTTTTCTTGACGGGACGTTGCCATC
Source organism: Methylococcaceae bacterium (assembly GCA_028711365.1). Classification (GTDB taxonomy): domain Bacteria; phylum Pseudomonadota; class Gammaproteobacteria; order Methylococcales; family Methylococcaceae; genus Methylumidiphilus. The sequence goes on along the minus strand of JAQTSI010000085.1, from coordinate 8,241 downwards.
CCTCGACGGTGACTTGTTTACTACGGCTCAAGCTGAGCTGGTCGGCGGGGGCGTCCCGGGTGACGGTGGAGCCAGCCCCGATGGTGGCATTCTTGCCGACCGTGACCGGGGCCACCAGTTGGGTATCCGAGCCGATGAAGGCCCCATCCTCGATGACGGTCAGGTGCTTGTTGGCGCCGTCGTAGTTGCAGGTGATGGTCCCCGCCCCCACGTTGACCCCCGCGCCGATGATGGCATCTCCCACGTAACTCAGATGATTGATCTTCGTGCCCTTGCCGACCTCGGTTTTCTTGATTTCGACGAAATTGCCGATGTGGGCCTGTTCGCCGATATGGCTTTCCGGGCGGATACGGGCGAAAGGGCCGATCCGGCTTCCCGCGCCGAGTTTGGCGTCTTCGATGACGCAATTGGCGAGGATTTCGACGTCATCGCCGATCTGGCTATCCTTGATCAGCACATTCGGCCCGATCTTGCAGCGGCTGCCCAACCGGATCTTGCCTTGCAGGATCACATTGACATCGATCTCCACATCCTGTCCCAGACTTTCGATTTCCCCGCGCAGGTCGAACCGCGCCGGGTCGGCCAGGGTGAGGCCCTGCTCCATCAGGAGATTGGCCTGCCTCATCTGATACATCCGTTCCAGTTGGGCGAGTTGCATGCGGTTGTTGACCCCAAGCACCTCGCTTTCATCCCCCGGTTGTGTGGTGTCCACATCAATACCATCGCCGACTGCCATGCCGATGATGTCGGTCAGATAATATTCGCCTTGGGCGTTATCATTGGTCAATCGTTGCAACCAGCCTTTCAGCATTCCCCCGTTGAGCGCCAATATCCCGGTATTGACCTCGCGAATCGCCCTCTGCTCGGCGGTGGCATCCTTTTCCTCGACGATGCAAACCACATTGCCGTTTCCATCCCGCACGATGCGGCCATATCCGGCCGGATTATCCAGGGTAATCGTCAATAGGCCGATACTGGTGGCATTGGCGTGATGGATCAGTTTCTGCACGGTTTCGAGCCGCAGCAAAGGCACGTCGCCATAGAGAATCAGCACCGTGCCGTCATCCTTGATCCAGTCCGCCACTTGCATCACGGCATGGCCGGTGCCCAACCGCTGTTTCTGTTCGGTCCAGCGGGTCTTAAGCTCGCTCAAGGCGGCCAGAACCTGCTCGCCGCCATGGCCATAAATCACATTGATTTCATTATCGTGAAGTTGCGCCGCCAGATGGTAAACATGCCCTAACAGGGATTTCCCGCCGATTTCATGCAGTACTTTGGGTAAGGCCGAACGCATGCGGGTACCTTGTCCGGCCGCGAGGATGATGGTTTGAAATGCCATGATTGTCGATAGATCCAGGAATAGTGATTCACTCGAAAGTTATTCGCCGAAACAGCGAAAAACAAGATAACAGACTGAACATAAAAAAACCCGGCAGGTTATGGAAAACAATCAGTTTCCATTACCCGCCGGGTTTTGCAGGAAATATCCGAATCGTTTAGCGGTTCTTGCGCCAACGCTCCAGGGTCCTCAATTGCTCCATGGCTTCGATCAGCTCCGCCTGGGCCTTGGCATAATCGATCTTGCCGGAACGATCCTTCAGCATTTCTTCGGCTCGGTTCTTGGCCTCGATGGCCTTGGCTTCATCGATGTCTTTCGCGCGCACCGCCCGGTCGGCCAACACCGAGACGACATGCGGCTGTACCTCGAGGATTCCGCCAGAAACGAAGAACGGCAGGGTTTCGTTGTTATCGGTCTTCACCCGTACTTCACCCGCTTTCAGGCGGGTCAACAGCGGCGCGTGGCGCGCCGTGATGCCCACATCGCCTTCCTCGGCCGGAGCGACGACCATTTCCGCAAGACCGGAATAGATCTGTTCTTCCGCGCTGACGATGTCTACATGAATAGTCATGGCCATGTTCTAGGCTCCGTTGAGATTAAGCGGCCAAACGTTTTGCTTTTTCCAAAGCCTCGTCGATGGTGCCCACCATGTAGAACGCCTGTTCGGGGATGTCGTCATACTCGCCTTCCACGATGCCCTTGAAACCCGAGATGGTGTCCTTCAAGGAAACATACTTGCCGGGCGATCCGGTGAATACTTCGGCGACATGGAAGGGCTGCGACAGGAAACGCTGCACCTTGCGGGCGCGGGAGACCACCAGCTTGTCTTCTTCCGACAGCTCGTCCATGCCCAAGATGGCGATGATGTCGCGCAGTTCCTTGTAGCGCTGCAAAATACCCTGGACCTTGCGGGTGATGTTGTAGTGCTCGCCGCCGATGACCAAAGGATCGAGCTGGCGGCTGGTGGAGTCCAGAGGATCTACCGCCGGGTAGATACCCAACTCGGCGATCTGGCGGGACAATACCACGGTGGCGTCCAGATGGGCGAATGTGGTAGCCGGAGAGGGGTCGGTCAAGTCGTCGGCGGGCACGTAAACGGCCTGGATCGAGGTGATGGAACCGGTCTTGGTGGAGGTGATGCGCTCCTGCAACACGCCCATTTCCTCGGCCAGGTTAGGCTGATAGCCCACGGCGGACGGCATGCGGCCGAGCAGAGCGGAGACTTCGGTGCCGGCCAGGGTGTAACGGTAGATGTTGTCGATGAACAGCAGCACGTCCAGACCTTCTTCGCGGAAGAACTCGGCGATGGTCAGGCCGGTCAAGGCCACGCGCAGACGGTTGCCCGGCGGTTCGTTCATCTGGCCGTAAACCATGGCCACCTTATCCAGAACGTTGGAATCCTTCATTTCATGATAGAAGTCGTTGCCTTCGCGGGTACGCTCGCCGACGCCGGCGAACACCGACAATCCGCTGTGAGCTTTGGCGATGTTGTTGATCAACTCCATCATGTTGACGGTCTTGCCCACGCCCGCGCCGCCGAATAATCCGACCTTGCCGCCTTTGGCGAACGGGCAAACCAGATCGATGACCTTGATGCCGGTTTCCAGCAACTCATTGCCGCCCGACTGTTCTTCAAAACTCGGCGCCTTGCGGTGGATGGCCCAACGTTCCTTTTCGCCGACCGGACCCTGCTCGTCGATGGGTTCTCCGAGCACGTTCATGATGCGCCCCAAGGTTTCCCGGCCCACCGGAACGGAAATCGCCGCGCCGGTACTGACAACGGACAAGCCGCGCTTCAGGCCATCGGTGGTGCCCATGGCGATGGTTCTCACCACGCCGTCGCCCAATTGCTGTTGAACTTCCAATACCAGGTTGACGCTTTCGACTCTCAAGGCGTCATAAATCTTCGGCAGCGATTCGCGCGGAAACTCCACGTCGACCACGGCGCCGATAATCTGAACGATTTTGCCCGAACTCATGTTTCGTCCTCTTTATCAATCTTTATAATGTGCGTAAATCAATCGGCTAGACCGCGGCCGCCCCGGCGACAATCTCGGAGATTTCCTGGGTGATGGCCGCCTGGCGGGCTTTGTTGTAGATCAGTTGCAATTCGTTGATCAGCTTGCCCGCATTATCGGAAGCGCTCTTCATCGCCACCATCCGCGCCGCCTGCTCGCAGGCATTGTTCTCGACCAGCCCCTGGAAAACGATAGATTCGATGTATCTCACCAGCAAATCATCCAGCACTTCCTTGGCGTCGGGCTCATACAGATAATCCCAATGCCCTTGCAATTCCGGCGTGAGTTCATCGACCTTGACCGGCAGCAATGGCTCCAGCTTCGGTTTCTGCGTCATGGTGTTGACGAACTCGTTGGAAGCCACATAGAGCGCATCGATCTTGCCCGCATGGTAATCGTCCAGCATGACCTTGATCGCACCGATGATGTCTTCCAGATGCGGCGCGTCGCCCAGTCTGGCGGCCTGGGCGACGATGTTGCCGCCGATGCCGCTGAAGAACCCGCTGCCTTTCTGACCGATGACGCTCAACTGCACCTCGATCCTTTGCTCAGACCACCGGCGCATTTGCCGCAATACCATTCTGAACAGGTTGGAATTAAGGCCGCCACACAAGCCGCGGTCGGAGGAGACGAGGATGACCCCGATCCGCGCGACCTCCCGTTCGATCATGAACGGGTGCTTGTATTCCGGCTTCGCGTGCGCCAGATGCTTGATGATTTGAGCAATCTTTCTAGAGTAGGGGCGTGTGGCGAGCATCCTGGCCTGAGTTTTCCGCATCTTGCTGGTTGCCACCTTTTCCATAGCGCGCGTGATTTTCTGAGTATTCTTGATACTCGCGATCTTCACCCGGATTTCTTTACCTACGGCCATTGATTTAACCCTTACCAGGCGTGCGTTGCTTTGAACTTCTTGATGGCCGCGTCGATAGCCGACTGAATATCGTCGTTGTAATCGCCGCTCTCGTTGATCTTGTCGATCAGTTCAGCATGCTCGGATTTCATGTAATTCTGCAACGCGTCTTCGAAGTCGCGAACCTTGTTGACTTCCACGTCGTCCAGCAAACCGGCGTTGGCCGCATAGATGGAGATGCTCATCTGCGCGACGCTCATCGGCGCGTACTGGTTCTGCTTCATCAACTCGGTCACGCGCTGGCCGCGTTCGATCTGCTTGCGGGTGCTCTCGTCCAGATCGGAAGCGAACTGGGCGAAGGCCGCCAGCTCGCGGAACTGGGCCAGGTCGAGACGGATACCGCCGCCCAGCTTCTTGACGATCTTGGTTTGCGCCGCACCGCCTACGCGGGATACCGACAAGCCGGCGTTGACCGCCGGGCGGATGCCCGAATTGAACAGGTTGGTTTCCAGGAAGATCTGGCCGTCGGTGATGGAGATCACGTTGGTCGGAACGAAGGCGGATACGTCGCCGGCCTGGGTCTCGATGATCGGCAGCGCGGTCAACGAACCGGTCTTGCCTTTCACCTTGCCGCCGGTCAATTTCTCGACTTCATCGGCATTGATACGGGAAGCGCGCTCCAGCAAGCGGGAATGCAGGTAGAACACGTCGCCGGGGTAGGCTTCGCGGCCCGGCGGACGGCGCAGCAACAGGGACACCTGGCGATAAGCCCAAGCCTGCTTGGTCAGATCGTCGTAAATGATCAGGGCGTCTTCGCCGCGGTCGCGGAAATATTCGCCCATCGAGCAACCGCTGTAAGGCGCGATGAATTGCAGCGCGGCGGATTCGGAAGCGGAAGCGGCGACGATGATGGTATGGGCCAAAGCGCCATGTTCTTCCAGCTTGCGCACCACATTGGCGATGGAAGACTGCTTCTGGCCGATGGCGACGTAGATGCACTTAACGCCGGTGCCTTTCTGATTGATGATGGTGTCGACAGCGATGGCGGTCTTGCCGGTCTGGCGGTCACCGATGATCAATTCGCGCTGACCGCGCCCAACCGGGATCATGGAGTCGATGGCTTTCAAACCCGTTTGCAGCGGCTGGCTGACCGACTGGCGGGCGATGACGCCCGGCGCGATCTTTTCGATGGGCGAAGTCTGTTGGGCATTGAGCGCACCCTTGCCGTCGATGGGGTTGCCCAGGGCGTCGACGACACGGCCTAGCAGCGCTTCGCCGACCGGCACCTCGAGGATTCTGCCCGTGCACTTGACGCTGTCGCCTTCCGCCAGGTGGTCATAGGAACCCAACACCACGGCGCCGACCGAATCCCGTTCCAGGTTCAAGGCCATACCATAGGTGTCGCCGGGGAATTCCAACATTTCACCCTGCATGACGTCGCTCAGTCCATGGACGCGGACGATGCCGTCGGAGAGGCTGACGATCGTTCCTTCGGTGCGGGACTCAGCGCCCAAATCGAAATGCTCGATCTTGCTTTTAATGAGCTCGCTGATTTCAGAGGGGTTTAATTGCATGATTCTTTACTCGCTCTAGTTGTAGAGTCTCTTAGCCAATCGCTGGATTTGTCCTTGGACAGATGCATCGATCACACGGTCCCCGGCCTTGATCAAAACGCCGCCGATCAACGATCGATCGATTTGCACATTCAGCCTGGGCTCTTTGCCCAGTACCTTGCGCAACAGCGCCGTCAAGCGTTCGTTTTCATCTTGTTCGATAGGGTATGCCGTGGTGACATTCACCGCGATGTATCCTTCTTCCTCGGCACGGTATTGCTCGAACTGTTCGCAGATGCTCTTGACCAAACCCAAACGTCGATTGGCGATGAGCAGGCGTACGAAGTTCTCGGCTTCCTTATCCAGCTTGCCTTGGCACAAGTTGAGCAGCGCCTGGGTGAATTGTTCTTTGCTTGCCTTGGGATTAGCCGCTGCCCGCGCCACCTGCGGGTCGTCCATGACGGCGGCGAGAAAATCCAAGGTCTGCGACCACTTTGAGGTAGATTCGGTTTCCTTGGCCCTTTTATAGGCCGCTACCGCATAAGGTCTTGCCAATGTTTGCGTGTCACTCATTACGCCTGACCCAGTTGCTTGTCTAGGTTGTTAATGATGTCCTTGTGCTTGTTCTCGTCGACTTCCTTCTTCAAGATTTGCTCGGCTGCGGAAATCGCCAGGACGGCCACCTGCTTGCGCAACTGTTCCTTCGCCTGCTGGACTTCCCGTTCGATCTCGGCCTTGGCTGCACCGATGATCCGCTCGCCTTCCTGCTTCGCGGCTTCCTTGCGCTCTTCGGCCAATTCGTTGGCGCGCTTCTGGGCCAGCCCCACGATCTCGGAAGCCTGCTCCTTCGCGTCCTTCAGGGCGGATTTGGCCTTCTTCTCGGCAAGCTCCATCTCGTGCTTGCCCTTTTCGGCAGCCGCGAGACCATCGGCGATTTTCTTCTTGCGCTCTTCGAGGGCTTGCGTCAACGGAGGCCAAACGTACTTCATGGTGAACCACACCAGAAGCGCGAAGGTGATCATCTGCCCGATTAGAGTGGCGGTAATACTCACAGCGCTTTCCTCATTGCTTTAGACTTGGGGAACTCGTCCGGGCCGATTTACTTGGGCAGGAACGGGTTAGCAAAGGTGAAGAACAGAGCGAGGCCCACGCCAATCATCGTGACCGCGTCCAAGAGACCCGCAACGATGAACATCTTGACCTGCAACATGGGAACCATTTCCGGCTGACGAGCGGCGCCTTCCAGGAACTTGCCGCCGAGCAAGCCGAAACCGATAGCGGTTCCCATGGCGCCCAGGCCGAGAATGATGCCAACTGCGATAGCGGTCATGCCTTGTACAGATGCGATTTCCATTTTTCCTCCGAAGTTTCAGATTTGAGTTGAGTAAAAATTACAGATTCTAATGATCTTCGTGAGCCAGGCTCAGATAGACGATGGTCAGCACCATGAAGATGAAGGCTTGCAAGGTGATGATCAGGATGTGGAACACGGCCCATGGGAAACTCAGCGCAGGCTGCACCCACCAAGGCAACAGGGCGATCAGGATGAAGATCAATTCGCCCGCGTACATGTTACCGAAAAGTCGAAGGCCGAGAGAGATGGGCTTGGCCAATTCCTCAACCAGCTTCAGCAGCAGATTGAAAGGGAGCATCCAGGGCCCGAAGGGAGTCAACAGCATCTCTTTGGCAAAACCGATGGGGCCTTTCACCTTGATGCTGTAGAACAGAATCAGGAAAAATACCGAGATCGACATGGCGAAGGTTCCGTTCAGATCGGTACTGGGAACCACGCGCAGATATTCGATACCAAATATCCCGGCGATTGCAGGCAGCAGATCGACCGGCAGCAAGTCCATGGTGTTCATCAGGAACACCCAACAGAAAATGGTTAGCGCCAAAGGAGCGATGAGACCGCTACGACCGTGGAAGCTGTCTTTCACCTGGGTGTCCACGAACTCGACGATCATCTCCACGAAATTCTGCAGAGGACCGGGAACACCGCTGACTGCCTTGTCAGCCGCCTTCTTGAAGATATATATGAAAAGAAAGCCCAGAAAGGCGGAGAAGAAAAAGGTATCCAGGTTGAAGGTCCAAAAACCTTCACCGATTTTCAATGGCGTCAAATGGTGAACGATATACCCTGTTGCGCCGCCTGAACCATGTGCTTCGCTTGCCATCTTATCTCACTTTTGAATTCTGTTTAGTTACGCAGCAAAAGAGCAAACCAAAATACCGCTATCACCGAGCCGAAACCGATGAACAAGGGCAAAAACAGTATGCCCGGTAGCTGGAATACGAGTACAAACAGGAGCGCCGTGACGATTAATTTAATCGTTTCGCCGAGGTAAAATGCCCCAACCACCTCATCCGCCGACTTGCTCGGGTCTTTGCGGCCAAACTTCATGCCGAAATAGACGTTCGGTAAAAAACCGATCAAACCGCCCAATAGTGCCGATACCCCGAATTCCCTTACGCAAAACC
>JAQTSI010000393.1 GCA_028711365.1 Methylococcaceae bacterium | reverse complement strand
AATGTCCTGTTCTTCGGTGCCACTCCTGTAACCTTTTGAAAGACGCGGTGTTCAGGCGCTTTTATAGCAAAAATATCGGGTTTTCGAACCTATCAACTCTGATAGTTATGCGCTGGAAATATATGTTGCAGGCCCTGAAAATCAGGGCGCTCCCAACGCCCTGTCGGCAGCGGAATCGCGCCATCGTTAAACCTAAAAACCTTTTTTCATCCACGAAAAGCACGAAAGTCACGAAATAAACCAATAAGTTATATGAAATCAGCGAATCACCTGTCAGGTGGTGCAATCAATAACGGTATGTATTTGAATCTGTTGCGAGTTATCGCCCACTGGGCAATATCCCTGCTAAACCCGTTTCGTGTTTTTTCGTGTGGTTCGTGGACAATAGCTTTTTCTAGGTTAAAGGATGGCGCTTCGAGTCTGAACCGCTTACAGTATTGCTTATGTGTGCACCGTGGCGATCTTCGACTTGACCGGAATATTGGTCGAATCGAGGCCGGGCGTCTGACCGTGCAGGTCGAAAGCCAGCTTCACCTGAGGGCCGAAGAACAGGCAATGCGTCGAACCGCCAAAGTGGAAGGTGCCTAACGGGTCGCCTTTCTCGACATGCTGCCCTTCGTACACCGCGATCTGGCAACTGGAGACCTCGGCCATACCGACGGGCATCACGCACATCAGCCCGATGGCGGGGTTGTCCGCCTCGATGAAGATAATCGCTCTGGTCGCCACTTCCGTAATGTAGCCCTGAGATTCGTTGGGGCCGGACGGGTCGTAACCCTCCGACAGTGCTTCGGAATAATAGCTGCCGTCGACGACGTAGGCCTTGACCACCTTGCCGCTGACCGGGCTGTGCCAGCGGTGATAGCTCTTTGCGCTCAAAAAGGCCTGATAGACTGTCCCGCCGATGAAATGGTCCGTGAGGTCGTCATTCGCAAGCATGTGTTCGAGCGAGTAGGGCTGAGCCTTAATCCAGAAATTTTCGCGTCGCTGTACATTGTGCGCGACCCGGTAAGGCGCCGATTCGCAGGCATTGGCGATAATGTCGTTGTCCTCCGGCGCTGCGACCGGACGCCTGCCTTCGTTAAATTCCCGGGTGAAGAAATCGTCCCATGATTTGAAACCCCAGTGCGGCTGGTCGGGATCGCATGCGAAGTTGTATTTGAAGTTTGCGGCAGGATCCTTGGGATCATTCCCCTCGCCGTAATATGGATCCATTTCCGCCAGCGCGGTTAAGGCCGCCTCACTGAACCAGCCTCTGGCCGGGTTGGTGTCCAAAACGTAACAGGAGTCCCGGGAACCGAGGAACCGGCTCCATTCGTTGAGAATTTTCTTGAGCTGTGCGTTGACTTTCGGGTTAAGGAAGGCGGCATATCCCCCCGTCGTGCCCATAGACCAGTCCAGGATGGCGTTGATCGGGAAACCGATCAGCCCGGATTTATTTCCCTGTTTGCTCCACTCGGGCGTTCTGGTCATGATGGCATTCATCATTCGCAGCATCTGCTCGTAGTTCTTTACCTGAGGTTTGCCGTTGGGATTCTTATTGTACGGCGGCCGCTTGGGAACCTGAGTGAACATCTGGTGAAAGAACATGTAAATTTCCGGATCGCGTTCGATCAATTCCTTGAATTCCGCTATCACCGGGTGCAACGGTTTGATTTGGGCTTCGACCTCGTTGATGAGCGCATCCATCCATTTTTCGAGTATCGTCTGATCCGATGGCAGCCAGTGACCGACGCGAAACGGTGCTGTTTTTTCAGTGCTCATTTTTATTCCCTGTTTTCGTTAAAAATCAGTTCTATACGGATTCGTATAGGCTTTTAAAAGACGGGTGATCCGGTAGCTTTTATAGCAAAAATAGCGGTTTTTTGTACCTGTCAGTTCTGACAGGTATCTCCGGAAAAGTTAACGGCAGGTTGTCTGCCGTGGCTACAAGGTTTTAAGGTACTCAATAATTGCCATTGCTCCGGCTTTGTCGTCCGACCAGTCCAGCATGTAGGTTTTGTTCCCATCCTGAATATTTTTGTCATGACCTGAATTGCCAAGAGCCGGAGATGATGTCGTGTTCCATAAATATCCTTCCTTACTGCCGGAACGGGCCGGAGTATCGGCATCCCAGGAAAAACCGACTTTTTCCTTGTCAAAATCCAGACGACTCTTGATGAAACGGGCGGGACGTTCAGCGGGTACCAGCATATGGTAGAGGGTGGGTACGGAGCCGTTATGCAAATAAGGCCCCTGCGCCCAAATGCCGATTAATGGTAAAGCGTTGTAGCCGTCATGCCGGTATGGTGAGGTCATGGCTAAGTCTTTTTTACCCTCCAGGGAAACTCCTTTGTATTCGGCACAAGGCCGTCCGGGAGTGCCATTCATGTCTACTGTCAGGGTCGGTGAACAGACCTTGCTAAAGCTGCTCTGAGCACCAAGGGTAATCAGGAGCCCGGCGATTTCAGCGCGGCCAGGGTGCGTGCCAATATTTCTGTATACCTTGCCGTTGTTGGGCTGATGGCAAGCGGCACAGTTATCGGTAAATAGCTTTTTGCCTTTGTTGGCCAATTCCACGTTAACGGCAAAGGGGTAGGCGGGTGCAGGGAGTTTGTCCAGCAACTGATCTGCAAACGCGGAAACGCTCACGTCGATATTATCGAAACCTATGGTCAGTTGTGCAGCGATGTTTTTGTATATCGGCAGAGGGATATGCCCGTTCCACTGTCCTCCGCCGTCGATTAAGTCGGTCTTGTCCTGATTCCAGCGGGGATTGCGGCTATCCTGATCCCATACCGCCATAATGTCGGTTATGCCCGCATGGGAGGGCAAGGCGAGGGAGGCGAATGGTTTTGTGAACCAACTGTTTTTGAGCGAAAAGTAGGCGTTCGCTGCGTTGAAGGCGATGGCGTCTTCAGTACCCGGATAGCCATGCATGATTTCTTGTTCAATTTCCGGATAGCGCTTCCTTGCGATGATGCCCCAGCCTTGATAAACCTGTTCCGCAGCATGAATGAATTTGGGGATAACGGCGCCGGATTGTTGCTTGAAAAGGTCGATCTGGGCTTGCTCATAGGCTGTGTCAAATTTTCTGTTTTCGTAGCTGTAATTGCGATAGAAATAATTCGGATCTTTTCCGTGCGTCGTATCGAGGGCGGCAAGAAAAACATCGATGACGAGCTTTTCCTGCTTTGCCGGATCGGGTTCGCCATGATAGATTTTTGCCAGAGTCTGGACGACTCTTTGACGGAAACCGATGACATTGAATTCGCTATTGATGCCGCCGTCCAGGTATTTGAAAGTGCCATCATCCAGGCGCACCCGACCTATGTGGCAGCCGCCACAGGTGAACGAGGAAAAATCGATATTGCTTTGCGCGTCTTTCCGGGATAAACCGCTAAAGCCAATTCCACGGGGCGCGGGATATCCCACCAGACGTTCGTCGTTGAATAAGCCGATCACGTCCAGAAAATTTTCCTTATGCCCCCAAAATTCCGGGGCTACCACCGGAAATAGTTTGAGAACAATAAAGGGGATGCCATCCGTTTCGCTGACCGGGAAGTTGGCAAAACGGTCATAGGCAATCTGGTGCTGTTGAATGTGTGCCTCTATGGCTTTGGCTCTTTCCTGTTGTGCCGCTTGCCAATTGGCGGGTACGTCGTGAACGTATGCAGGCGGTTTCGGCGCCTCTTGCTCTGTCTTGACGCACGCTGCGAGCATGCCGCCCAGAACCAGGAAAT
>JAQTSI010000084.1 GCA_028711365.1 Methylococcaceae bacterium | reverse complement strand
GGTATTCAACTCCAGGTCCAGGCGCTGGGCCGGGGCGATGGCGTAAACGTCCCGGGTAACCTGGGCCGCCGGGTTTTGCTCCACGCCATCGTAATGGGTTTCCGTCGCCTTGTGGCCATGGGTATGCAGGGCGATGCCTTCGGTATGGCCGTTGAGCACGCGCAGTTTCACCTTCTCGTTGGGCTCGACGACGATCATGGATTCGCGCAGGGTATAGGGGAAGGCGCGGCCGTTGAGCACATAGTAATCATCGGTGGCGTCGGTGATGTCGTATTCCTGGTTCATCGACTTGGCGATCAGGCGGGGATCGTTGGCCGACTGGGGAATCTGGTGCAATTCCTTATCGATGGACTGGAAATGCAGATCGTATTCCTGGCTGTATTTTTCCCTGACCGCCTTGGAAGGCGCGCGTACTTTGCTGGCGCCGACATTGAAAGTTTGCACCCAGTTATTGGGGCGGTTTTCCTCGACGATGAACATTCCCGCCAAGCCCATGGGAATATGGGTATGCGGCTGGACATGGCAGTGGTAATACATGGTGCCGGCTTGGCGCGGCTTGATCACATAGGTCTTGCTCTGGCCGGGCATGACGTCCATTTGCCCGGTCTGGCCGACGCCATCGTTGCCCTCGCCGGCGTGGTCCAGGTAAGGATGATCGACGCCATGCAGATGGATGGAATGCGGAAAATAATGGGTATTTTCCAACACGATCCACACCACGTCGCCCTGCTCTACGCGGATCACCGGTGCGGGCAGCCGCAACAGGGAATTGGCTTCCGCGCTGGCAAAGCTCTTGGTGGACATGTCGCGGGTCTTCGGCGTGAACACCCAGAAACTGGGCTGTACGCCGGGAGCGATGTCGAACGTGGGCACCACGCCGGGGAAATCCGGCGAGCGGCCGTTGAGTTCCATGACTTCCAGCTTGATGATGATCAGATCCGGGTCGCCGTCACCGTCCATGTCGTTGGTCTTGGTCAGGGCATCCGCGGCCAGATTGGTATCCATCAGGGTCTGCATGGAGATATTGTTCGTACCCTTGACGAACGCGGCGATGTCCGCCGGATTGTCGGGATTGCAGACTCTATGCTCCTGAATATTGACGCCCTCCAGGACTTGCGCATCCCTCCACTCCGGCGGAACGCCGCTGTTACAAAAAGGCTCGGCCTCTCCGACTTCGACTTTCACGGTGGGCGGAGGCGTGGTCACCGCGCCGCTGCCGAAGGGCAACGACAACAGGGCTGAACCCAGCAGGAAAAAGAGGGAATGTTTCTGCATCGTGACTACCGTTGGTTTATTTCTGTACTCTCCCGACTCGGCCGGCGGGAGCAACGCGCAAAGAAAGCTCCCGTCGGCCTAAGCCCACAGGAGCATCTCTTTAATGTGGCAGTGAATCAAGCGCTCTTCTTTTTGGTCAGCTTATCCACCGCGGCCTTGAAAGCCGGGCTGGACAGATAAAGGATGTAGAGGGCGGCGCCGAGCACGACGACAATCACGACGATGGTGTTGGCGGAGATCGCATTCTTCGCGGTGCCCACCTTGAAAGCGATGTGCGCGTCGATCCGCTGCCCCTCGTTGATCAGGGTCACGTGAGCCAGATACTTGCTGGCCTGGGTGAAATTGATGTCGAAGTTGAATGAGCCGGTGCTATGGGTGCTGGGCGGGAGGTAGTGAACGCGGGTGCCTTCCGGTTCCTTGGTGATTTCCACCTCGACCGTCATGTTGCGCAGCGCCTTGCCTTCATAGTCGAACACCAAGGTGGTCTTGCCGAGTTCAGGGATTTCGCCGCAATACTCGGTGGTGCCGGTCAATTGCGGTTGGTAGGCGGTGAAATGGACCAGATGCGGGCCTACCAGAATTCTGCATTGGTCGGTATCGACACTGGCTCCGCCATGAGCCCAGGCCTGGGAAGCCGGAATCAGGGCAGTCAGCATCAACCCCAGGGTTAACAGCAAGCTTCTGGCAAAGGTTGGATTTCGCATATCTCTTCCCTCATTATATTTATCGTGTTTGGGTAATGGGATTTATATCGGACGGACGAGCCGAATGCCTCGCAACGTCGTCACGCTTCGAACCTCCCGCTGACGGGAACATAAGGAAGCCATGATCGAACTGCTGCAGCTTAACAGATGCGCCTTTCCAATTAAAGTTCCCAAATGCAACGGAAGCTCCCTAAGCTTTCCCGCCCAGGGCGATGGGCTTGCCGCAACGCTGCGCACCCTCTCTCGCCTCAGCGAATTTCACACCCGAGTCCCGATGGGCCCTTATGTGTTGTCCCCCTCCCGCTACGGACGCATAATGCCCTCGGATAATAGGCAGGCCGGCTCATGAGCCGGCACAGGCTATTCCCATCGCGCCAATTCCCCGATCACTCAAGGAGATCACCATGAGAAGCCTCATTGCAAGCGTTGGCCGTGGCGGAAGAAACGATCCCGCCGATGTGAAACTCATCCAGGAATTATTGAATCGACATGAGCCTAAACCCGTTCCGGACCTGGATGAGGACGGTCTGATCGGCCCGAGGACCATCGCCGCCATCGAGGCCGTGCAGAGAATACTCGGCATGAGCAAACCGGATGGCCGCATCGATCCCGGCGGCAAAACCTTCCGCGCCATCGCCGTGGAAACGAAACCGTCCGGCGATCTGCTCGCTTCCGGCACATTGGTTCTGGAGCATCTGTGCGCCATCATGCCGAACCTGAAACCGGATAAAGCCGAGGCTTATTTTTCCCATCTCGTCCATGCGATGGAGGAATTCGGCATCGCTGAAAATCGCTCGCGCGTGGCGGCCTTCCTGGCGCAAATCGCCCATGAATCCGGCGAGTTCCGTTATATGCGCGAGATTTGGGGGCCGACCCCGGCGCAGCAGCGCTACGAAGGGCGCGCCGATCTGGGCAACACCCAACCGGGCGATGGCAAGCGCTTCATGGGACGCGGCCCGATCCAAATCACCGGACGCGCCAATTACCAGACCTACGGAGATCTGCTGGATCTGGATCTGATCAGCCAACCGGAGTTGGCCGAAACACCCGAGGTGGCTTTTCGCCTAGCCGGGGCCTTCTGGAAAACTCACGGATTGAACGACCTGGCCGACCAGCAGGACTTCAAAGCGGTCACGAAAAAGATCAACGGCGGCTACAACGGCCTGGACGAAAGAACCCAATATCACGAAAGGGCGAAAAAAATCCTCGGCGTCTGATTCGAGCCGGCTCGCGGGCAAGGTTCGGACCTTTATCGGGAAAACTGTCCAGTGTCACCACCTACTCATCCACAATCGGCGGGGATGAATCTGTGGATAAGTTTGTGAAGTTCGCTTGCAGCCGGCATGCCGCCTGAGGCGAAAAGAATTGGTCGATTTTTGGCCAGGCAACGGCTTGGGCCGCTCCCGTGAAAAAGCCCGCGCAACAAGCGTAGCCTGGGTCGAGCTTGCGGAACCCAGAATCGTAGAAACTATGTAGCACCTAGCCCGCTGGCCGGGACCTGGTTTAGTGGTGCCGAAAGCCGTCATGGGAAAACAGTGTCGTCCTCCGCCCATTGACTGCATCAGGATCGCAATGGGGGCCAATCGCTGCATCGATCAAACGGAGCGGCTTGTCGGGCCTGCTTTAGTGGAAAGGCTGGAATTCCACCACGACCGGGGCGTGATCGGAGGGGCGTTCCAGCTTGCGCGGTTCCTTGTCGATGCGGCAGGAAAGGCACTCTTCCCGCAACGCCGAGCTGATCAGGATATGGTCGATGCGCAGACCGAGATTGCGGCGGAAACCGGCCGCGCGGTAGTCCCACCAACTGAAACTGGCCGGCTCCTGCTCGAACAGGCGAAAGGCGTCACTCAATCCCAACCCCAGCAAGGCCTGAAAAGCTTCGCGCTCCGCATCGCTGCACAGGATCTTCCCGCGCCATGCCTCGGGATCGTGGACATCACAGTCCTGCGGAGCGATATTGAAATCACCCAGCACCACCAGGCGCGGGTGACGCGACAACTCGGCGCCGATGAAGTCGCGGATCTTGCCCAGCCAATCCAGCTTATACGCATATTTGTCCGAACCCACCTCGCTGCCGTTGGGCACATACAGATCGATGATGCGCCACTCGCCGAAACTGGCCGCCAGGATACGGCGTTGCGGATCGTCCAGATTGGGCGGATCGGTGAGGCAATCGCTGGCGGCGAGCTTACCGATGAGGGCGACGCCGTTATACGTCTTCTGCCCGCTGAACACGGCTCGATAACCGGCCTGTTCGAAAGCCTCGCGAGGAAAATCCTCATCCACGGTCTTGGTCTCCTGGAACGCCAGGATATCCGGCTGTTCCCTATTCATCCAGTCCAAGACTTGGGGCAGGCGGACGCGAAGGGAGTTGACATTCCAGGTGGCTATTTTCATGAGATTCTCTCGTGGATGGTCGGGTAGGAATCGCCGGATCGATTCTTCTCGGCTCTTGCCCGGAGTCGGGGGCGATGTTCATTCCCATGCCGCCTCCGGCATGGCCAGTTTCTCCAGCAGCTTGAGATAGCGCAGATAGCGGTCCTTGGCGATATCGCCGGCTTCCATCGCCTCGCGCACGGCGCATCCCTTGTCGTTGACGTGGCGACAGTCGTTGAAGCGGCATTGGGGGATGCGGGATTGGAATTCCCGGTAGCCCCAGGCCAGATCGGGCCCCTGGATTTCGGCCAGGCCGAACACGGCGACGCCAGGGCTGTCGATGAGATCCCCACCCTGCGGCAGATGGTAGAGGGTGGCGGCGGTGGTGGTATGTCGGCCCAAACCGCTGCGTTCGGAGATTTCCCCGGTGCGCAGATCCTTGTCGGGCAACAGGGCGTTGGTGAGGGAGGATTTGCCCACCCCGGATTGCCCGGACAACATCGAGCAATGGCCCTGCAAGGACTGCCGGAATTCGGCGATGCCGCGCCCGGATCTAGCGCTGACCGGGTGCGCGGAATAACCGATATGGACATAATCTGCCAATTCGTCCATCGCCAGGGCCTCGTCTTCGACCCGATCGATCTTGTTGAAGACGATCCCGGCGGCGATGCCGCGATGCTCGCACACCGCCAGGTACTGATCCACCAACAGCCAGTCCGGTAGGGGGGCGGGCGCGATGACGACGAAAACCCGATCCAGATTGGCCGCCACATACCGCAATTTCCCGGCATAACCGGGCCGGATGAGCACCGATCGGCGCGGCAACACGGCTTCCACCCGCCCTTGCTCCCCCTCGCAGGGAACCCACATCACCCGGTCGCCCACCGCCACGTCGCCCAGACGGCGGCGGGTATGACAGAGGAGGATTCGTCCGTCGGACGATTCCACCGCCAAGCCCTTGCCCAGGTGGGAGACCACCAGTCCCTCCCGCTGGGCGTCGGAGGAAGAAGAGACGTCAGTGGACGGGCGGGGCTGGCGGTCTCTACCCTTCATCGCGATCAGGAAACCTTGGCTTCGAGTTTGGCGATGCGGATCGCCGCCGGCGGATGGCTGTAATGGAAAGCGGAATACCAGGGATCGGGGGTCAGGGTGCTGGCGTTGTCGCGGTACAGCTTGACCAGGGCGCTGACCATGTCACCGGGATTGGCCTGGGCAGCGGCGAAGGCATCCGCCTCGAATTCGAACTTGCGCTGGAAATAGGCCATGAGCGGTTGCAGGAACAGGGTGAAGGGCGGCAAAGCCAGCATGAACAACAGCAGGGCGGTGGAATTGGACTGTATGCTCACCCCCAATCCTTCGTAAAACCAGTTCTGGCCCATGAGCCAACCGAGCAGAGCGAAGGCAGCCAGGGTGATGGACGCACTGGTGGCGAGCATTTTCAGCACATGCTTGCGCTTGAAATGGCCCAGTTCGTGCGCCAGCACCGCTTCCAGTTCATTGTGGCTCAAGGCGTTCATCAGCGTGTCGAAGAACACGATGCGCTTGTTGCTGCCCAAACCGGTGAAATACGCATTGCCATGGCCGGAACGGCGTGAACCGTCGATGACGAAGATGCCCTGGCTATGGAAGCCGCAGCGGTCCAGCAAGGCTTCGATGCGTAGTCGCAGGACGGGATCTTCCAGCGGGGTGAATTTATTGAATAGCGGCGCGATGAAGGTGGGAAAAGCCCAACTCATCACGATGGAGAAGGCTTGCAGGATGGCCCAAGCCAGCAGCCACCACAGCGCACCAAGCTCGGCCATCACCCACAGGATCAGCGCCAGCAACGGCCCGCCGATGGCCAGAACCAGGGCCATTTGCAACAGCAGATCGATGGCGAACTGCTTCGGCGTGTTGCGGTTGAAACCGAAGCGCTCCTCGATGACGAAGGTCTGGTAAATGCCCAACGGCAAATCGGCCAACTGCTGCAGCAGCATCGTGGTGAGAATGATGCCTACGCCGGTCAGGGTGGTGGACAGTTCCAGCCCCATCCACAGTTCGGCCAGCCAATCGATGCCTCCGCCAAACGTGAACAGCATGAGCAGCGCCAGGGATATCAACTGATCGATCTCGCCCAGCCGGCCCTTGGCGAGGGTGTAATCGGCAGCCTTGCGATGCGCCTCCAAACCGATGGTTTCGCGAAAGGCTTCCGGCACGGCGTCGCGATGGGCCTGCACATGGGCAAGCTGCCGGCGCGACAACCAAAACTCCACGCCAAAGGAGATAGCGAGAGCGGCAAGGAAAATCAGGGTGAATAGATTCATCGATAACACCTTTGGTTCGAAACATCCCCAGGCGGGGGCCATAAAAGTTTACCTCAACACCGGATGAGATTATCCTTTTTCGGTCTGACTCATCCGCCGGCGGCTTTCGCTTATCATCGATCATTTTTACAGGATGAACCGGAATGGCAGGATGAAATCCGGGTTATGCCTTTGATTAATTTTGTAAATCCTGTCCATAAACCGAGGGATGGAATGAAAGTGATCGGTGGCAAGGCGGCTTTCGCTTGATGAAGCCGGGAGTGGATTGAAACTGGTAAAATCGCTGACAAGTTTACCCAATCGGCAGGAACAATGGCTCAAGGCCCGCAAAATCTCATCTGGATCGATCTGGAAATGACGGGCTTAGACCCTCAAAACGATTCCATCATCGAAATCGCCACCGTCATCACCGACAAGGATCTCAACATCGTGGCGGAAGGTCCGCAGTTGGCGGTCTTTCAAACCGAGAAAACCTTGGCTCGCATGGACGACTGGAACCAGAAACAACATGGGGCATCGGGACTGATTCAGCGGGTACGGGAAAGCGGACTCGACGAAACGGAGGCGGAGCGGCAAACCCTGGCGTTTCTGGCACATTGGGTTCCGGCCCATACCTCCCCCATGTGCGGCAACAGCATCTGTCAGGATCGCCGTTTCCTGGCCCGCTGCATGCCGAGGCTGGAGGCCTTCTTCCATTACCGCAACCTGGACGTTTCCACCGTCAAGGAACTGGCCGCCCGCTGGGCGCCGGAACTGAAGGAACAGTTCAAGAAAAAGAACAATCACCTGGCTTTGGACGACATCCTGGAATCCATCGCCGAATTGCGGTTTTATCGCGAACACTTCATCAAATATTGATCCCGCCGCGCGACCTCACCCGCAGAAAAAAATCGGGACAAATGCTTGGGCGGGGACGGCTTGTTGTTGTCTTACCCAGCCCAATCGCTTAGTATCCCTAGTAAATTAGTCCCCTATATCAGCCGCATCGAGCATGCCTCAACACCACGCCAACCGTTCCATCGAAGACGTCCAAAACAGCCAGGACACGCGCCAGATCGACATCGACCGAGTCGGCATCAAAGCCATTCGCCATCCCATCCGTTTCCGGCAGCGCGACGGAGAGACGCAATCCACCGTGGCCGTCTTCTCCATGTATGTGAACCTTTCCCGCGATCAGAAAGGCACCCATATGTCCCGCTTCGTGGAATTGCTGAATGAAGGGCTGGACGAGCTGGATGTGCAGAGTTTCCTCCCGATCATCGCCGACATGACCCGCAAACTGGAAGCCGAACGCGGCTACATCGAAAGCACCTTCCCCTTCTTCCTGCGTAAGAAGGCTCCGGTAACGGGGGTGAGCAGCTACCTGGACTATGAGGTGAGCTTGATCGGTGAATGGGCGGAAGGGGATGCGAAACTTTGGCTCAAGGTGGTGGCCCCCGTCACCAGCCTTTGCCCCTGCTCCAAGAAAATTTCCGACTACGGCGCGCACAACCAGCGTTCCCATGTCACCTTGACCGTGCGATCCCGGGAGCCCTTGTGGGTGGAGGACTTGATCGACCTGATCGAGCGGGAGGCCTCCTGCGAGATATTCGGTCTTTTGAAGCGCGCCGACGAGAAATATGTCACCGAACGCGCCTACAACAACCCCAAGTTCGTCGAGGACATGGTGCGCGATATCGCCAATGACCTGAATCACGATGAGCGCATCCTGTCTTACAAACTGGAAACGGAAAATTTCGAGTCCATCCACAATCACTCCGCCTATGCCGTCATCGAGAACAGCAAGGCGTCTTGAATTCGAACCACTTACCTCCCCATTCCCACCTCCGACACCGGTAAGGCCGGAACCACACTCCAAACCCGTTGTGCATATTCATCGATGGCCCGATCGCTGGAGAAATGGCCGGATCGAGCCACGTTGAGCACGGCTTTGCGCGCCCATGCCATGGGATTGCCATAGAGCCGGTCGACTTCTTCCTGGCAGGCCACATAAGCGGCATAGTCGGCCAATATCAGGTAGTGGTCGCTACCCAGCAATGTATCGAACAAAGGCCGGTAACGATCGGGCTCGGAAGGAGAGAAATAGCCGCTTCCGATCATATCCAGGGTTTGTCGCAATTCCGCATTGGCGTGATAGTAATCCCCGGGACGATAGCCCCGGCCTCGCAGTTCGGCGACTTCCACGGCGTCATGGCCGAAGATGAAGATGTTGTCTGCGCCCACTTCATCGCGAATCTCGACGTTCGCGCCGTCCAGGGTGCCGATGGTGAGGGCGCCGTTGATGGCCATCTTCATGTTGCTGGTGCCTGAGGCTTCCGTTCCCGCGGTGGAAATCTGTTCGGACAGATCGACCGCGGGAATCAGCTCCATGGCCCGCGACACGTTGTAGTTGGGAGCGAACCATACCTGCAACCGTCCGGCGAGGGCGGGATCGCGGTTGACGGTGTCGGCCACATCGTTGATCAGTTTGATGATGAGCTTGGCCATGCGGTAGCCGGGGGCCGCTTTGCCACCCAGGATCACGCACCGGCGAACCCCGTCCAGCCCGGGGTTGGCCCGCAGTCGATTGTAGCGGGTGATGACATGGAGGACGTTGAGCAACTGCCGTTTGTATTCGTGAATCCGCTTGATCTGCACGTCGAACATCGCCAGGGGATCGAGCACGATGCCTTGGCGTTTTTTCACCAGGGCGGCGAGGCACTCCTTGTTGGCGCGCTTGACCGCGAGAAACTCCCTCAGGAAAACGGGGTCTTCGGCCAAGGGAACCAACTGCCGCAACTGGCTCAAATCGCTCACCCAGGTAGGCCCTATGGCCTTGGTGATCAACGCGGACAAGCCCGGATTGCTCTGGTTGAGCCAACGCCTGGGGGTGACGCCATTGGTGATATTGATGAAGCGTTCCGGATGCAGCATGGCGAAATCGCGGAAGATGGTGCTTTTCATCAGTTCGGAATGTATCTTGGCCACCCCATTGACCTTGTGGCTGCCGACGATGGCCAGGTAGGCCATGCGCAGCCGTCTGCCGCCCTCCTCGTCGATCAGGGAGACGCGGCGAACCAGATCGGGGTCGCCGGGATAGCGGCGGGTGACTTCGAGCAGGAAACGATGATTGATCTCGTAGATGATCTGCAAATGCCGAGGCAGCAAGGTCTCCATCAGCCGAATCGGCCAGGTTTCCAGCGCCTCGGGCAGCAGGGTGTGATTGGTATAGGAAAAGGTGCGGTAGGTGATATCCCAGGCTTTTTCCCAGCTCAAGCCATGAATATCCAGCAACAGCCTCATCAGTTCGGGAATGGCGATACTGGGATGGGTATCGTTGAGCTGTATGGCGACTTCGTTGGGCAATTCCTCCAGGGAATGGTCTTCGGCGGTGCTTTTGAGAATATCCTGCAGCGACGCGCTGACGAAGAAATATTCTTGCTTGAGGCGCAATTCCCGCCCCATCTCGGTGGTGTCGTCCGGGTAAAGCACCTTGGACAGATTCTCCGACTGGTTCTTCTCCTCGACCGCCTTGATGTAATTGCCTTCGTTGAAATACTGCAACTCGAAATCGCGCGAAGCCTTGGCCGCCCACAAACGCAGGTTGTTCACGGTCTGCCCGCCATAGCCTGGAATCGGCATGTCGTAAGCCATCGCCATGACTTCCTCGGTATCCAGCCACTGGTGCTGGAGCCTGCCCTGCTCGTCCTGGTATTCCACCACGCGGCCATGGAACTGGACCCGAAACAGTACCTCGGGCCGGGCAAATTCCCAGGGATTGCCATAGCGTAACCAGTTATCGGGGCGCTCGATCTGGTAGCCGTTTTCGATGCTTTGGGTGAACATGCCGTATTCGTACCGGATGCCATAACCGAAACCCGGCAAGTGCAAAGTCGCCAGCGAATCGAGATAACAGACCGCCAGCCGGCCCAACCCGCCGTTACCCAAACCCGCCTCTTCCTCCATGCCGCTGATCTCCTCGAGGTCCAGGCCGACCTCCTCCATGACATGCTGGAATTCCTCATAAAAACCCATATTGCTCAGGCTATTGCCCAAGGCACGACCGATGAGGAACTCCATGGACAGATAATAAACCCGCTTCACGTCGCTCAGATAATAGCCACGCATGGTCTCCATCCAGCGCCGGGTCAAGCGATCGCGTACCACATTGGCAAGGGCGAAAAACCAGTCGCGGCTATTCGTATTGACGGGGTCCTTGCCGACGGAATAAAAAAGCCGGTTGACCAAAGACTGCTTGAGTGCCGCGACATCTCGCGGATCAACCGGTTTGTAGAAATCGTTGGGAACGGGCATGGCAATATTCCAGCATTGAAGTTTTCGGGCATTTTACCCCAGGCATCGCGATTCCTTACACCGGGTTCTCGCCGGACAGGATTGGACCCCGGGCATGAAACGCTCTATTCCCAGACCTGGAATGAGCCAAGGCCGACTTTCATCAAACGGTCATTATTACGGAGGACAATTTTCGCCAAAATCAAACCTCGTCCAACATTCCGACTCCGCCGACAAGGAAGCTTAAGGGACCTTTAGCCATTCGTCTTCCGCCTCGCACCGCTTCCGGATTGGGATCACTCCGGAGCGCCAATGGAGACTCAACGATACCACCCAGCAATCATCAGGAAAGGCGCCATGGCGAACCCCAATTACCACCAGCACACATCCCGCCAGTTCGACCAGGAACTGACGGGCATCCGCGGCGATGCCCTGCGCTTGGGCGGTTTGGCGGAAGAACAAATCCGACTGGCCATGAAAGCATTGATGGAAAACGATGTCCTCTTGGCTGAACAAGTCATCCGCGACGATCAAAAAGTCAATGCACTGGAAGTCAACATCAACGATCAATGCCTGCAGATTCTGGCGCGAAGGCAACCCGCGGCGCGGGATTTGCGCTTGGTGGTGGCGGTGATCAAGGCCATCAGCGATCTGGAGCGCATCGGCGACGAAGCCAAACGCATCGCTCGGGGCGCGCTCGGCATGGCCTCGCATTTTCCCAGCAAACATCAATTCATCCATCTGACCGAGTTTGCCGAAGGGGTGAAAAAACTGCTCCATGACACCCTGGACGCCTTCGCCCGCATCGACGTCGACGCCTCCCTGCAGATCAAACAACGCGACCGGCTGCTCGATCGCCATTATGAAGACATCATGCACGAGCAGATCGCCGCCATGTCCAACGATCCGCGCATCATCCCCATCGCCCTGCATATCATGTGGGTCGCCAGGGCCCTGGAACGCATCGGCGACCGCTCCTGCAACATCTGCGAATACGCGATTTATTACGCCATGGGCAAAGACATCCGCCATATGAGTCTGGAACAAGCGGCCCTGGACATCATGGATAACAAGCCCTCCCTCCAACCCTGAAGCCTCGCTTCGCGCCATCCGGATAGAAATTCAGCTTGAATCATACCCCGCACCGTAGCGAACGCCTCTCTCCCTGCAAACTATAACGAGGGGTTCATACTCCGGTAATATCCTTGCTATATATTCAGCAAGGTTGATGGGGGTTTGAAGTCGGCGATCTTTATCCTTTCCAAAACTTGAGAATCGATGATCCATTATACAAAAGCATCAAACCCAATCAAAAGTTTTTTCAGAGGTATTTGTAGTATCTATGTTTCGACCTTATCCGTCTTCGAACGCCGTTTCGACTAACCCCGCAAGCGGGGGATTCATGCCAAAAATCCGTTTCCATCGTTTCGTCTTGTGCTTGACGCTGACTTTGCTCACCGCCTGCGCCAATCCGTCAAACCCGGTTGGAATTCACGGAGGCGCCACACCCGTATCGTCTGTTGGCGTGAGCGAATTGAATTTGCGGGAAATGTTCAAGGTTCCCGTAGGCCCCCAAGGACTGGAGCCCACCGAAAAATTGTTGAGCCTCAAGGATAAACGAGTTCGGGTGATAGGCCATATGGTGCATGAACAGGAACCCACCCCCGGCATCTTCATGCTCTCTCCCCTGCCCGTCGGCTTGGCGGAAAAGGAAGACGGCCCCGCCGACGATCTGCCCGCCGCCACCCTGTTCGTCCACATGCCCAGCGCCGACGCCAACAAACTCATGGCCTTCCGTCCCGGACTTTGGACTCTCACCGGAAAACTCGATCTCGGCAGCCGTGAGGAAGACAACGGCCGGGTATCTTATGTTCGACTCCTACTCGATCAGATACCCGGCACGGAGGGGTCGGCAAACTAAATCGATGGAAAGACTGAAATCCTGCTGGATTTCGACAGGACATTGATTCTTTAACCCCCACAGTTTTTGGAGCGATCCCGAATGAAAAGATTCCAACCCCCTTTCCTGGTGAACCTCGCGGTCACCTCGATGCTTGCCCTGCATGCGAATTCCGCCAGTGCGCTGGAAATATCCCGCCTGACCCCGCCTAGCCAGGTTTTCGCTACCCAGGGTGCCAGCAGCCGTCCCTTCATCTCCCGCTTCGTCCAAAACCAGCGCTTCGATATACAAGCCACGATCAAACCGGATGCGGGCCAGACCATCACCCAGGTTCGGTTCCTCGTCGATGAACAAGCGCTGGCGGGCAACCCGACCCTGGTGACCAGCGGATTGGTTTCCGGGATGCCGGCAGGCACCACGGTCGCCTCCTTGCGCGCTTACTCCAACAAGATCGCCGGAGAGCACAAGCTGACAGTGGAAGCCACCCAGAGCGACGGCAAAAAGATCTCGGCCGACGGTAATTTCGAAGTCGTCAAACTCATCAAGCAGGGCAACCGAGCCAAGAATGTCATCATCATGCTGGGCGACGGCATGGGCGCCAGCCATCGAACCGCCGCCCGCATCGTGGTGAACGGCTATTCCCAGGGCAAAGCCAACGCCAAGCTGGCCATGGATTCCTTCCCGAATACCGCCATGATCATGACGGCCTCGCTGAATTCCATCGTCACCGACTCCGCCCCCGGCATGCAGAACTATGTGACCGGCAACAAGGCCAACAACAATCAGGAAGGCGTGTGGCCGGACGACACCAAGGATGCTTTCGACAATCCTCGCGTGGAATACCTGTCGGAATATCTGCACCGCATCCAGGGCAAAAAGCTCGGCATCGTGACCACCGCCGATGTATTCGACGCCACCCCCGCCGCCAATATGGTCCATACCTCGAACCGCGGCAATGGTTCGGGTATCGTCGACCAATATCTCGACGATGCGAATACGACCGGTCTCACCGTGCTGATGGGCGGCGGACGCAAATGGTTCCTGCCCAATCCCACCAACTGCCCGGATCCCGCCCAATGCCCTTCGACGGGAACGTTCAACGGTTCCAGCCGCACCACGGCCACCGACTATGTGCTATCCCCCGACATCGTGACGGGTTGGGGTGTCGCTGCCGGCAAGATCGATGCCGATCGCAACCTGATCGGCGATTTCCAATCGGCCGGGTGGTTCTACGCCCCCGACAAGACGAGCCTGATGACGGCGCCCAACAACCAACCGCTGCTGGGACTGTTCTCCTTGTCCAACATGAATATCGCCCTGGACAAGATCGCCGGCCGCCGCCACACCTCCACCATCGTCAACGACTACGGCTTCCCCGACCAGCCCATGTTGGACGAGATGGCGGCGAAAGCGCTGGACGTATTGGACGCCAACAGCCCCAAGGGCTTCGTGCTGATGGTGGAGGGCGCCTCCATCGACAAACAGGCGCATAACATGGATAGCGAACGCTGGATGCTGGACACCATCGAGTTCGACCGGGCGGTCAAGGTTGCCAAGGATTATGCCGCAAAGCACTCGGATACGCTGGTCATCGTGACGGCGGACCACGAGTGCAGCGGGGCGGTGATCATCGGCGCATCGACGAAAACCGACGCCGATCTTCAGAAACAGTACACCGCCGCCGGGGACAAGACCGCCAATGTTCGCGATGCGGTGGTCGGCGTGTATGATGCGGCCAAATTCCCGAAATACACCCTCGCGAACGATGGCTATCCCGTCAGCACCGACCCCGACAACAAGCTGCTGATCGGCTACGGCGCCAACGGCGACCGCTACGAGGATTGGCGCACCAATCCCCAACCGATACATGATACCCAGCAACCGGGAGAAAAGTTCGCGCCGTTGAATACTTACCCAGCGGTCAATAACTCCGACTCCCAGGCAACTGGGGCTCCGAACCGTCCCCTGCGCGATCAGGCCACCGGTTATTTCGTCACCGGCCAGGTTCCGGGCGACACCGCGGTGCACACCGGCGGCGACATCCCGCTGACGGCTTATGGCCGCGGCGCATCCTTGCTCGGCGGCACCATCGACAACACCGATGTGTTCTTCGTGTTGACCCAAGCCACCGTCGGCGGCGTCAAAGGCAAATAAAGAGCGGTAGTTTCGACCGCCATTCACCGTTGCGTAAACCCGCCCCAAGGATGGGGCGGGTTGCGAAGTCATTCTGGATTTGTCCCGAAATTCACATTCGTCGTCCAGGCAGGATAGACGGCGAATCGGGACGCTAAACGCCAGTCCCACCGGATTGCGCCAGGAGCCAGGCCTGGGCGTGTACATCCTACGAACTCCTGCTTTTTATCGACACTGTATTGGGAAAACGTCAATACCCATCCAGCACAGAAGTGCTAAGATTCCCTTTGCTTTCGGCGGAAGCCGCCGAAACACACGAGATAAGGAGGGATCACATTTCTTATCTTGAGTCAGGGAACGATGATGACGAGTCATTGGAACCCCTGTCCTTCAACTCCCGATCAGGAACCGCCATGAGACATCCGCTGAACAATCCCAACTGGTCGCTGACGCTGACGGGCGGCAAGATGGAAAACCCTTTCAAGTGGTCGGACATTGTGTTTGACGGTGACTACACGCCCG